>JAKSAX010000316.1 GCA_022361395.1 Desulfobacterales bacterium
ATTGCTCCCAAACCAGTGACATTCTAACGATCAGGGGTCGCGCAAAAATAAGGCCAACTTGGATTGATTTCTGCGCGACCCCTTACCTGAAAACCAATGAATAGAAAACAGCATGGCGAACACAGATATGAGAGGCGAGGAAATGTTCTGGTTGTCAAGGCATCCGGACCATGGAACTCCGAAGCTGACGAGCGTTTTGCCGACACGTCAAAAGAGTACATCCGGAAATGGTTTCCAGGAACGGAATGGGCAATGCTGGTCCATCTTAACGGTCAGGGGATCTATACCCCGGAATCAATGTGCCTGCTCAAAAACCTGCACACCTGGCGGATTGAAAACGGGTTACGCCGTATAGCAGTCATTCACAGCCGGGATTCTGCCCAGACGCAAACGCTCACTGAATATCAGTTTGACAATATTTACTCATCCGGGAAGAGTAAAAAATGCCGGATAAAATATTTTCATAATCTCAAAGAAGCGGAAACCTGGTTGAAAGATTCAGGATATCTCCGGAACGAAAATTTATAAGTGCCCTTACACGGGTATCCCGGCAACAACGGGTAACGGCTTTACATTCTTTTTTACATTTTCAGCGTATTCGTTTTTTACTCTTATTTTTTTCAGGAAAGACCGGTTCTTCCGCGCCATCCATTCCTAAAAACCATCTCACATCTACATCCAGATATTGGCTAACCAGCTTCAAGTCTCTGTCATAAACAGGCCTGTTGCCGTTTTCAATGTCTGCATAGGTTGTTCTTGCCAGATCCATTTCAACCGCCATCTCAATCTGTTGTTTGCCACGGCCTATTCTGGCCTCCCGGATTCTGTCTCCGCAAATATTTTTCATTGCTTTCATTGCCCCCTCTTTAAATGGTTTTAAAGAGACTATCAAAAAAAGCCTTTACTAAATCCGGCGACTCCGGCATTATAAAAATAAATCCAATATTACCGTCATTATTTTTTGGTGATGAAAGATGTCCGCTAAAAAAAGATTTATAAAAATGCCCAAAGGAAAACATGAACAGTATTGATGAATTAGTTCTCAAACAAATTGTTTTATACCTGGACGGCAAAAATCTGGAACTCAAAACAGTCGATCCCGGCAATGATGATGAGCGGGATGAATTAGAAAAATTAGATAAAAAAGGACTGGTCAAATTCCGGGTAATTGATGCTTCTGGCGACTTTATTGTCCATAAGAATATTTTGCAGAAATTGATTGACGACTTGTCCGGTCAAAGTCCGGTTTCGGAAATTATTGACCGCAATATCAAAACCCCCAGCCTGCTGCAAATCTGCGCTTTAAATGTATGGTTGAGAAAAACACCGCTCTCCCCTGAACAGTTTAGAAAAAAGGTGTACGAAGAAAATTTGGTGTTGGAAAACTATACAACTTTGAAAGAGTGAGGCCAGCAAAATGCAGTGGTTCTTAAAATTCCATTCCGATTCAAATATTAAGTGCCGTGGTTACACAGCAAATAACACGAGATTCTTCAACATCTTGTATCTGAAGAGGTTTTCTCACTGCTTTCTTTTTCGGAACATATTTTTGTTATTTGCTACAATTGACGAAACCGGCTAAATAGCCTATCACATTCACATGCGAAATATATCTGCCGGTAACGACACCCCATATAGAAAACTCCAGCAGCATCTGGACCGCCAGCCTGTTGGGTTTCCACCCAGCCGTACAGGTGCGGACGTACGGCTGCTCAAGCATATTTTCACCCCGCTGGAAGCCGGTATCGCCGCCTGTCTCCGCCATGAGGCAGATCCGCTGGAGGAAATCCTCCTCCGGGCGGCCCATCTTGTCTCCTCAAGGGAAACCCTGAAAGATCACCTGGCCGCCATGCTGAAAAAAGGCGGGATTGAAATCAGGAAAGACAGATACGGGACACGGTATGCCAATGCCCCGCTGGTGGTGGGGATGTACGAACTTCAGCTGGGCAGGCTGACCCCGGAGTTTATAAAGGATTTCAAAGCCTATACCTCGGAAAAAAGATACGGGATATCCTTTCTGGCAACAAAACAGTCACAGATGCGGACCGTTCCCATCCATAAGAGCATTACTCCCCGGATCCCCGTGGCTGACTTTGACCGGATCAGGCAATTGCTGGAAACAGCTGAGCCCCCGTTTGTCATCCTGCCCTGTATCTGCAGGGAGAAAAAAGCCATCCAGGGAGAACCCTGCAGCCGGACGGACCGTTCGGAGACCTGTATGGCCATGGGCAGTATTGCCCATACCGTGATCGGCATGGGACTCGGACGGGAGATCGGGCGGGATGAGGCCATCCGCATCATCCGGGAGAACCAGGATGACGGGCTGGTGCTTCAGCCGGCCAACACCAGGACCATTGAATTCCTGTGTTCCTGCTGCGGCTGCTGCTGTTCAATGCTCAGTCTGCAGAGGGACCTGCCCGTTCCCCTGGATTTCTGGACGTCAAACTTCCGGATCAGCCTGGAGGAAGAGATATGCACCGGCTGCGGTAAATGTATAAAACAATGCCAGGTTGCGGCACTGGAAGCGGTGAATGACGGGTCCGGCGGATCCCGGAAACCGGTGTTAAACCGCGACAGATGCATCGGCTGCGGCCACTGCGTGCCCGGGTGTCCCTCCGGCGCCCTGACACTGATACCGGCCCGGGACAGGACAACACCACCGGCAACACGGGATGAGCTGAACCGTATCTTTTTAGAAGGCAGAAAAAATCCCCTGGCACCTGTAAAGGTGATTGGCAAACTGGCCCGGGGAATCGTAAAAACCAGGGATCTGAGACTCCTTCGCAATTAAGGGATCAGAATAGTTCGCCACCCGATTATTTGCTGCAGGTATCCATATACCCGCCCGGCTCCCTGTTGGGCAGTACGACAATTTCAAAAGAGTGGTGTTCCAGCTGCTGGATGGATTTTACAAACCCGTCAAAACTTACCGGTTTTTCCATAGTACAATCAGCCGTTACCCGGCGCCGCCTGCTATCAGCTCCGGCTGGCACGGTCTCCGGGGGAACGATCAGTATCACGGGAATATACCTGAATTCCCTGTTTTGCTTGATCAATGCCGGAAAATTCTGCGCTGCCCCGTTTTCCGCCTCCGTGTCCACCAGGATGATGCCGGGTCTCATAATCCGGGCTGAAAACCTGTACTTCCCCCGTCCGGACAGATAATCCAAAGCATCTTCACAGCTGACACAATGAATCAAGGCATTGACAAAATTTACCGCAGCAAATCCCTTTGACAATGTTTGAAAATCATTTTTATTTTCAGATACAAACACAATGGGCTGATTAAACATAATCATAACCGGACTCCTGTACTGCAACACCGGCCCCATTCTGCCTCAACCCTGCAAAAGCCGGGCAGCGCCGGGTTGCGGCAATGGTTTTAAAATTTGGTTTTTATGTTCTGATACCAGTCCTCCTCCCCGTACAGGTCATCCATGCATGACGGGCACAGGCTGTGGCTGAAGGTGACGTCTGCATGGGTCTGGAGATAGGATTCCAGGTAATTCCAGTACCCGTGGTCATCCCTGATGTTTTTGCAGTGGGAGCAGATGGGAATCAATCCTTTCAGGGTTTTTATGCTGTCCAGCGCCTCCTGGAGCTCTTCAACCTTATGGGAAAGCCTGCACTCCAGCAGTTTCCGTTTTGTGATATCCCGGCTGCTGGCCCTTTGCCCCAGATACCTGCCGCCTGAATCAAATACAGGCTGGCATACATGGTCAATCCACCTGATCTCGCCGTCTTTGCGGATAATCCTGAACTCCAGAGAGGTCGCCTTCCGGCTCTCCTGCAGATGCCGGGAGGAGAACCGCTCAAAACGTTTCCGGTCATCCGGGTATATGATATTGGCAAAAAAAGAGGGGTCCCGGGTAAAGGCGTCTCCGGAATAGCCGGTTATCCGCAGGCAGGAGGGTGAACTGTAAAGGTAATCACCGCCGGGTCCGGTCCAGGTTTCCCAGTCATGGGTAAATTCAGCCACTGTCCTGAAACGCAGTTCACTCTCCCTGAGCTGTTTGTCAATGGCTGCCTTATAAAGGGTCATTTCCAGAACGATTTTCAGATCCTCCGCCCGGACAGGTTTCTTCAGATATCCGAAAGGTTCTGTTTTTTTAGCCTTGAACAGGGTGGTGTCATCGGTGTAAGCCGTAAGAAAGACCACCGGCAGTCCCAGGTTTTCCCGGATATGACATGCAGCCTCAATGCCGTCCGTATCTCCTTTGAGGCGGATATCCATCAACACCAGGTCCGGCTGGTGCTTTTCTGCGGCACCCAGGGCTTTGCCCCCGTAGCGGATTACCTCCGGTGCAACAAGATAGCCAAGCCTTTCCAGCTTGTGTGTCAGGTCCATTCCGACAATGGTCTCATCCTCCACGATCATGATTTTAGATGCTGTCATCCCTTCTCCTAATAGTGCGGGGCCACCGGATATGCCAGCAGACCCCGTTTTCCAGATCCAATTTAAAACGCCCCTCAAGCTGTTCCCTGATCAATCCGGTCACAAGGCTTAACCCGAGCGTGGCGGCACCGGCAGGGTCCAGATCTTCCGGCGGGCACCTGCCGTTGTCCGCAACGGTCATTGCCAGTTCCCCCTCCCTTTCCGTATGGGCACAGATACTTATACTGAGCCGGGGGCCGGCCGGAACCGCATACTTCAAAGAGTTGGTCACAAGCTCCGTTACCACGAGACCGCAGGGAATCGCCTGTTCCGTGTTCAGGATAACATCCCCTGTACGTATTTTGATATCCGGCAGCGTTGCCCCGCCGGCATAGATCAGGACCAGGTGGTCAAGCAGCCGTTCCAGGTAGTGCTGGAGCCTGATATCTGAAAAATCGTCTGACTGATACAGGATTTCATGGACAAGGGCCATTGCCCTCACCCTGGTTTCGGTTTTATGAAAAATATCCGCTGTTTTTTTGTCATAAACTTTCCTGGACTGGAGACAGAGCAGGCTTGACACCACCTGAAGGTTGTTTTTCACGCGGTGATGGATTTCCCGGAGCAGGGACTCCTTTTCTTTTAACGCCTTTTGCAGGGATGCTTCAGACCGCTTGATCTCAATGGTGTCCCTGGCAATACCGAACACAGCCTTCCGGCCGTCCCAAGAGCCCAGGGCCACCTTGGTTTCCACGGGGATCAAAGACCCGTCTCTGGTTTGTACAGGGATAGAACAGCAGGTGGTTTTTCCTTCCAGCATATCCTTAAAGACAATTGCCGCATCCCCCTGCATGCTGTGCGGGTGAAGATCCAGCAGGTTCATTTCAGCCAGTTCATCAGATGAATATCCAAGACAGGTTTCGACCACCTGATTATGGGTCAGGATTTTACCCGAAGGATCCACCACAAACAAAAGGTCATCCAGGCTTTCAAACAGGGAGTAAAAGTTGCGGCGGCTTACCTCAAGGGCCTGCTCAATCCTGATTCTGTCAAGCCTTCCCCCTATCTGGGACGCCATGGTTTCAAGGGCATACCGGTCATGTTCCGATGCCGCCCTTTTCTTTGTGGAGGCAAGGTTCAATGCGGCAATGGCCCGGCTCCCGTGCATCACCGGTATAACGGAAACGGAGAGCCACCCGAATGACCTGCGCATCTCTTTCTGTTCCGCTGTCATGGGAATGGCTTCCATCAGCTCTTCCAGGGACCTATGGAACGGGATCCCCTTCCGGATGAACCCGGCCTGGGGGGAGTCTGAAGGAAAAAATCCGGCAGCCTCTATGAACGCGCCGGGCAGGTTCTCATGCACGGCAAGGGTCAGGTCCCCTGTGTCAGGCGACACCAGATAGATGCCCCCGCAGTCAAAGCCCGTGATCTGCATGGCGGCTTTCAGGCAGGTTTCCATGGCACCGTTCAGGTTGTCTGCCATGCCCAGGGTGGTTCCCAGGTCCCTTTGAGCCTTCATCAGCCTTTCGGTCTGCTTTTTATGGGTGATATCCTCTATAAAGAGAATTACCCGGTCCTTTTCACCGGTGTGAACCGGCGCCGAGATGATCCTGAGCTGTTTGGGCGCCCTGTCCCCAAGAAAGGCAAACCAGACCGCCTCCTCTGTACGGGCAGTGCCTGTTTCAAATGTTTTCCGGACGGCCTGCCGTATACTGCATTGCCCGCAGGCCGGCCCTTTGCCGCACCCGCCGGGCGAATCCAGGTGATGGATACAGCGGAGGAACTCCCCGAAGCGCTGCCCCATAAGCTGCCCTGTGAAATCCCCTGCCATGCGCTCGGCATGCCGGCTTGTCCCGGTCAGCCTCGCATCCCTGTCCACAATAACAATACTCATGGGGGAATGATTCAGGACCGCTTCAAACTTTGACGCCTTCATCCGGAACCCGGACGCTTCCTCCCTGGCCCGGGTTAAGTCGGTTTCCAACTCCCTGATCCGGTTTTCAAGTGTTAACATCCGGTCGGCACACTTCTTTCTGTCCGTGGTGCCCATTCTAATCCAATGCCCTTCCCGGACCGGTCCCGGAAGGCGCGTCCAGAACCTGCCTGATCACCCGGGCCATTTCGGATTTCATCACAGGCTTTGCCAGCAGCCCCTTTACCCCTATGGCCTCTGCCCTGGCCTTATCCATGTTTTCACTGAACCCGGTGCAGATGATGATCCCCATATCCGGCCGTATTGACAGAACCTTCCTGGAAAATTCATCACCGGTCATATCCGGCATGGACATGTCCGTTATTATCAGGTCAAACTTCAGGGGCTCCGCCTTTACCGCATCAAGGGCCCTGAGACTGCAGTCCATGGCTGTCACCCTGTACCCCAGCCGTGAAAGCATCTGCTCTTCAAGGTTAAGGATTGATGCATCATCATCCAGGAGGAGAATATGCTCAGTGCCGGATATTGATCTCTCTTCCGCTTTTTCCTCCCCGGATGTACAGCCCTGCTCAAGGACGGGAAAATAGAGTGTGAATGTCGTCCCTTTTCCAACCTGAGTGTGGAGTTTTATATCTCCCTGGTGGGCCTTTACAATGCCGTAGACAACGGCAAGTCCCAGGCCGGTCCCTTTTCCCTGCTCCTTGGTGGTAAAATAGGGCTCAAAGATTTTGTTCCGTATCCCGGGGTCAATCCCACAGCCGGAATCGGAAACGGAAAGGGCCGCATATGTTCCCGGCGTAAGCGAAAGCGTTTCAAGATCCCGGTGATCCAGCCGGATCTCGCAAAGTGTCAACCGGATGGTTCCGCTGCCCTTACCTATGGCATGATAGGCGTTAGTGACAAGATTCATGACCACCTGGTGGATCTGGGTCGGATCGGCTTTCACCAACCTGCAGGCCTGGTGAATGTCTTCTGTGATATGGATATTGGACGGAATGCTTGACCTGCACAATTGGAGCGCCTCTTTCAGGACGGATTGTATTTCAACAGGGGCAATTTTCTGATCGGTGTGACGGCTGAAGGCCAGAATCTGTTTTACAAGCCCGCTTCCCCTGAGGGCCGCTTTCAGGATCTCCCTGGCATATTGATGCTGGGGTGTGCCCTCGCCCAGGTCCTCTATGAGCAGCTCCGACATACCGACAATGGGGTAAAGCAGGTTATTGAAATCGTGGGCAATACCGCCGGAGAGATTGCCGATGGACTCCATTTTCTGGGCCTGCTGCAGCCTGGCCTCCATTTTTTTCTGCCGGGTGATGTCCATCATAAAGCCTCTCAGGCAAACGGGATCACCCGCTTCCCTGACAATGCTGACCAGGTTTTTAACCCAGATGATGCGGTCATCTGCCGTCACCATCCTGTACTCGTATTCATGGTCGCGGCCATGCTGCATTTCCGATCTGCAGAATTCAAGGCAATCCTCTGAATCATCCGGATGAACCAACCCGGACCAGAATGAAAAATCCCCCCACTCCCCGGCGGGATAGCCGGTCATCTCATAAATCTGGGGACCGATGTAGTTGAAGCTCCGGGTGCTGATCTCAAACTCAAATGCAATGGCCTTTGTGGATTCCACCAGCGCCTTGTAGTGGGCCTCGCTCTCCCTCAGCCGCTGTTCGGCTTTCTCAAGCCTTTTTTCCGTATGCAGCTCTGAAAATATACGCTTGAATACCATGGGAAGAATATCGGTTATATCAAACCCCTTCACCAGGTAATCCCTGGCACCGAGCTTCATCATTTCAACGGCTGTCTGCTCGTCCCCGTGACCGGTCATGGCGACAAAGGGTCTCCGGCATCCTTTCCCGGACAGAATATTGACAAGCTCGGTCCCGGTCATGTCCGGCAGCTGCTGGTCAATGAGCATCACCAGATCCGGATCAGACCCGGCACAACGGATGGCATCCTTACCGGTCAACACGCCCCTGCAGGGGAATCCGGCCTTTTTAAGCCCCCTTTGAATAAGCCGGTTCAGCCCCTCGTCATCCTCAACAACCAGTATCTGTCCCCGGACCGGATCACCGGTTGCCCGGACTGCGGTTTTATTTTCAGGGCCTTCACGTTTCATCTTTTAATACGGGCACCTGAACAACACTCAAGAACATGCCCAGCTGGCGGACCGCATTGACAAAACTTTCATAATCAATGGGTTTGGTAATATAATTGCTGCATCCCATGACATGGCAGTGCTCTATCTCACGGGGGTCGTCTGTTGTGGTGATCATAATCACCGGCAGTTTGCACAGTTCCGGATCCGCCTTGACCCTCTCCAGGACCTGTACCCCGTCCACTTTGGGCATCCGGATATCCAGGAGCAGCACATATGCGGCTCCGGCTTCCCTGTGCGGGGTTTTACCGTTTTTAAAAAGAAAATCCAGAATCTCCTGGCCGTCCCTGAAAAGCAGGATCCGGTTCAGGATGCCTGCCCGCTTAAGGTTGCGTTTAATCAGGTTGGCATGTCCCTCATCATCTTCCGCCACCAGAATGACAACGTCCGTGTGCATAAAAGCCTCCTTAGGGATCGCGCAAAAATAACTTCACCTAATCTGTTTATAAAAACCCTTAAAACATTGGGTGTTTTGCAAACAGAATGTGAACTAATTCTTACGCGATCCCTTATAAATGATTTTATCTCTCCATTGGCAAAATTACATAAAAACGGCTTCCCCTGCCGGGTTCCGATTCCACCCGGATTGAACCGTCAAGCCTTGTCAGTATCCTTTTTACAATGGTCAGCCCAAGCCCTTCCCCCTTGTTCCGCGCCGGGTCCAGCTGATGGAAAATTTCAAATATTTTGTTGAAATGGTTGGGATCAATGCCGATCCCGTTGTCTTCAACGCAATACACACACCCCTGGCCTTCCTCCCGCCCTGTAATCCTTATCTTTCCGGGCCTTTCAGGGTCCAGGCACTTCAGGGCATTGTCCAGGAGATTTGAAAAAACCTGGTCCACCTGGATCTCATCGGCCAGGCAATCCGGGAGGGGCTCCGCCTCAACACGGACACCGGCCTCCTTAATCCTGAACTCGGTGGACGCCACCACCTTGTCCACCAGGTTGTCCATATCAAGACGCTTGATGTTAAGCGCCTCCCGGCCCGAACGGGACAGCCTGAGCAATCCGGCCAGAAGGGTGTCCATCTTTGCGGTGCTTGTGCGGATAAATGAAAGGGCTTCCGGGATCTCCTCATCCAGGATAGGGGCCAGGGCCTCTGCTGCCTTGCCGTGGCTGCCGGAGTCCAGCATCTCTTTCATATCTGAAATGGAATAGGCAAGCTCCCTGCTGTAGCCGTCGATATTGACAAGGGGGGAACGAAGATCGTGGGATGCCACATAGACCACCTGCTCCAGCTCTGCATTTTTCTCCACCAGGGCAGTGTTAAGCTGTTCTCTTTCAGCCTCTGCACGTTCCCTTTCGGAAATCTCCTCAACCAGGCTCTCATTGGTCCTGCTCAGTTCCCCGGTTCTCTGGGAAACCATTTTCCGGAGGGTCAGGGACCAGACCAGCAGCAGCCCCCCCACCCCTGCAGCCAGTATCAGGCCGTATGAGAGCCACTTGTAATACCTGGCCGTCTGCAGGTCTTTTTTATTGCTTCCCTGGGCCCGGGCCAGGGCCTTGTGATAGAATGAGTCCGGTTTTGCCCTCAGTTCTGCCATGTGTTTGTCAAACTGCTGAATCAGGAGGGAGGAAAACTGCCCGGCTTTTGGAAACGCCATCCTGATCTCCATGGGCTGGAAGATAACACCGCTCTGTTTGAGCCCGAAGTCCCGGGCCTGGCGTTCCGCAACGATCCTGTTGACCACGGCAGCATCCGCATCCCCCCGGGCAACGGCTTCCATGGCGTCACGGTAGCTTTTAGTATCCCGGAAAACCGCATTGATGCCAAACTGGTTTGCCAGGGTCCTTATCCCGCCTGCGGAATCCGTGTAAACCGCCCCCTTCATCGCAGCCACGGTTTTATTGTTAAGGTCCATCAATGAGGCTGTCTCAGAATCCTCTGCCACAAGAACCACCCCCCAGTTGGTAAAAATATCCTCCCGGTTAAACAGCAGTTCCTTTTTCCTGTCCCGGGTAACCGCCGTGCTGACCAGGATATCAATCTTTCCCTTTTTCAACCGGTCCATCAGGTCAAAGAACACGCCCTTGACATAATCGACCTGCCATCCTTCCCGCTCCGCAACATATCCTACAATTCCGGGAAACAGCCCGGCAGCACCGTCAATGGGATGATGGTACACCAGGGGACGGTTCTCCCAGACACCCACCTTAAGGGGACGGTCTATTTTTATTTCCGCTGCATTCAAAGCAGCGGCAAGCCACAATGACAGGATTAGGCTGCACAGGTAAAAAACCGGGTCTCTTTTAAAAAAAGATCTTAATTTCATAAGGGATTCTCCACTTTTATGTACAGGGCGCCGCGCCCCCTGCGGGTAAGCAATAATTCACCTGTCAAGCACACGCCGGACACTTTCAGCCAGTTCACTCCTGACAACCGGTTTGATCAGCACCATATCGGGCTGATATGTCCTGGTGTCGAATACGGCCAGTTTGCTGGCAAACCCGGTACACATAATTACAGGAAGGTCTGGCCTGATTTCCTTGACCCTCTCCACAACCAGGTCGCCGGTAATACCGGGCATGGCCATATCCGTAATGACAAGATCAAAATCATATGGGGTTGACTCAAATTGTTTCAGCGCCTCAGCACCGTTGTCATAATTCATGACCTTGTACCCCAGCCGGGACAGGCCCTCCCCCACCATGTTCAGGATTGATGTTTCATCGTCAATGACCAGGACGGTTTCCGATCCTTTTGGCAGGGGAAGGGAGGGGGCCGCATCTCTCTGCCCGGGCTCCCCCTC
>JAKSAX010000076.1 GCA_022361395.1 Desulfobacterales bacterium
GGCGGAAAAACGGTTGCGTGACAGTGAGGAAAAGTACAGGAACCTGGTCGAAGCCTTACCCCAGGGTATATTCATAGAGCAGGAGGGCAGGGTTGTCCTCTTTAATCCGGGACTTGAGCAACTGACCGGGATTACCCCGGACCGTCTGTCCGGAATGCCGGCCGCCAGCCTCTTTGCCGGGGGAGCAAAAGAAATCGGGGGACACGGCCATGCCAGAATCACCAGGCCGGATAAATCAAGGCTCTATATTGAAAAACAATGGGTGGAAATCCGCTTTAACCGAAGACCTGCAAAGCTGTATACCGTGACTGACATAACGGAACGGGTAAATACCCGCCTGGAAAAGGAACGGCTGGAGTCCGAGCTTGAAAAGGCAAAGAAAATGGAGGCTCTCGGGCTGCTTGCCGGCGGCGTGGCCCACGACCTGAACAATATATTGTCCGGTATTGTGTCCACCCCGGAGCTCCTGTTGATGGACCTGCCGGCTGACAGCCCAATGAAAGCACCCATCGAGACCATTAAGGATTCGGGAAAACGGGCGGCTGTCATTGTTGATGAACTGCTCACCCTGGGCAAGGGGACAGCCAAGGTTATTGAACCTGTGAATGTAAATGAGGTCATTGAGGATTATCTGGTCTCGCCCGAATTCCTTAAATGTTCGGATTTTCATCCCGGGGTCCGGGTAAAGACCTTTCTTGACGCCGGACTGCCCCTGTTGAACGCCTCCGGCCTCCACCTTCGCAAAGTCGTCATGAACCTGGTGACTAACGCCATGGAGGCCATCGGGAGCAAGGGTGAGATCCGGATAACCACCACCTGTAAAGATCATTCCAATTCCCGGCTTAAAGGGTATAAAAAGAGACTGAACGGAAAGTACGTGGGGGTGAGAATATCCGATACAGGCCCCGGTATTGCCCCGGAAGACCTTGACCGGATTTTTGAGCCCTTTTATACGAAAAAAATACTGGGCCGCAGCGGAACAGGCTTAGGCCTCTCAATCGTCTGGAATATCGTTCATGACCACAGGGGCTGCATCCGGGTGGGAAGCAAAGATTCCGGAACCGTGTTCGACCTTTACTTTCCTGTGGCAACCATATTGCGGGATACGGATAAACCCGCTAAGATATACACGCTTCACGATTATAAAGGCATGGGACAATCTGTCTTAGTGGTGGATGATGACGCTTCCCAGCAGAAGATTTCCGCCAATATGCTCAAAAGACTGGAATATAAAGTCTCTGTGGTTGAATCCGGAGAGGCGGCCATTGAATACCTGAAGACCAACAGGGCGGACCTTGTCATTCTGGATATGATAATGGCGCCGGGTATGGACGGCTTATCCGCCTTTAAAGCGCTTCGCTCTGTTGATCCCGGCATCAGGGCGGTGATTGCTTCGGGATATTCAAAAACCGGAGATGTGTTAAAGGCCCAGGCCCTCGGGGCCGGTCCGTTTATCAAAAAACCGTTTTCCCTGCAGACCCTGGGGCTTGCGGTGAAAGAAGAATTAGAAAGGTTAGATCATGACAACCATTGACCCATTGACAGATGCACACCGCTTGTCAAGACGGAACTTCCTCCGCTATTCAGCACTTACTGCGCTGACAGGCATGATTTCCGGCTGTGCCATAGATCCGGTTACCGGAAGAAAACAGCTTATGCTCATGTCCCGCGAACAGGAAGTCGCCATTGACAGGCAGCAGTCTCCCTTTCAGTTTTCATCGGATTACGGGGTAACCCAGGATAAGGCCCTGAATCAATATATCAGCCGCGTGGGGAAATCAATGATGCCGGCGGTCCACAGGCCGGATATGCCCTATAACTTTCAATGTGTCAATGCCACCTATATAAATGCCTATGCCTTTCCGGGCGGGTCCATTGCCGTTACCCGGGGCATACTTTTGCAACTGGAAAATGAAGCGGAACTGGCAGCCCTGCTGGGACACGAACTGGGCCATGTCAATGCCCGCCACTCTGCGGAACAGGCTGCCAAAAGCACGGTTTCCGGACTGCTGATCGGCAGTCTTTCAGTGCTGGCATCCACCCAGGGGGCAGGGCTGGGAGAGCTTACCCAGCAACTCGGGAGCCTGGGGACGGGGTTGTACCTGTCAAAGTACAGCAGGGCCAATGAAAGGGAGGCTGACAGCCTCGGTCATCAATACATGACATCTGCCAGGTACAGCTCAAGGGGATTTGTCGGTCTCATGGACATGCTCAACGGATTGAACAAGGCCCAATCCTCCAGTGTGCAGATGCTCTTTTCAACCCATCCCATGAGTTCCGAACGCTTAGAAGACGCCGTGAGGCGGGACAGTACCCAATATGCCGCCACAAGGGACCTCCCCCTTCACAGGGAGCGGTATATGGATTCAACTGCAGGGCTTCGCAAACAAAAGGAGGCCATTCTTCTGCTGCAGGAGGGAGAAAAACACCTGGTCCGGGAATCCTATGACAAAGCGGCAACCGCTTTTAAATCAGCCATCAGAAAAGCGGACCGGGATTATACCGCCCACCTGCTCATGGCAAAGTGCATGCTTATCCGGAAAAAGGCCGATGAGGCAGTATCCCATTCATCCAAAGCCAAACAACTCTACCCTTCAGAGTCCCAGGGACATTATATTTCCGGGCTGGCAAACCTGATGGCAAACAAGCCCGGGCAGGCAAACCAGGATTTTACACGTTGCGACCAGATCCTTCCCGGCAATCCCCAGGTCACCTTTTACAGGGGATATGCCTCGGATAAGGACAACCGGAAAGAATCCGCAGCCAGCCTATATATTGCCTATCTGGAAGCCATCAACTATGCCTCCAACAAATACAGCCAATATGCCTATAAGCGGCTGAAAGCGTGGGGGTATGCCAATTGATGAAAAGGATATGGATCCGGTTCGCCGGGATTGTCTTGCCATGATCGCGGAGACCAGGGTGATAACGGTCTCCACCGGCAGAACAGCCCCGTGGGCGGCGCCGGTCTATTATCTGTATGACGGCGGGTCTTTTTATTTTTTTTCAAACCCTGAAGCCAGGCACATCAGGGAAGGTGCGGGCCTCCCCTGTGCGGCTTCGGTCTTCAGGGACGCCTCCGACACCAGTCAGTTACAGGGCCTGCAGATGTCAGGGGGGATTGAAAAATGCCCCCTGGATGCTGGAACGGCGAAACTGGCGCTGGCCTATGCCGGACATTACGGCATCAAACCAACGGCAAACAAGGTATTGGACTATTTTAAACACCGGTTCCACGCAAGAATGTACCGGTTTACTCCGGACACCGCTTACTACATGGACAACAGAAGGGGAATAGGCTCCAGGACAGAAATCGACTTATGAAATTTGCATCGCTAAAGGCAACTGCCAGGTATCTTGAAAAGCAAGGGGAGCTTGTGGTTATAGACCACGAGGTGGACCCTTATCTTGAAATTGCTGAAATTACCCGCCGGGTCCACGAAGCCCGGGGACCGGCTTTATTATTCACCCGGGTTAAAAATGCCGGTTTCCCGGCGCTTTCAAACCTGTTCGGAACCTGGGAACGGACCCTGAAAATATTCGAACCCCAGTTGGACTATGTTAAAGCACTTGTCGATTTGAGATCTGATCCGGCACTGGCGGTGCGGTCGCCGGCTCTCGGGTTAAAGGCGGCCAAAGCACTGGTCCATGCACTGCCTGTACAGACACCTGTCTCCATGGGGCCACACCTTCAAACCGCCATAGGCCGCCTGCCCTTAATTCAATGCTGGCCTGAGGACGGCGGTGCGTTTGTACTCCTGCCCCAGGTATTTTCCAGGGAGCCGGGCCATGGTTCGATGCTCCGCTCCAACCTTGGCATGTACAGGGTCCAGCTCACCGGGAATGATTATGATCCCGGCAGGGAAGTAGGGCTTCACTACCAGATTCACAGGGGAATCGCCGTCCATCACAAGCGGGCGCTTGAGCTGGACCGGCCCCTGAAAGTATCCATCTTCATTGGGGGGCCGCCGGCCCATACCCTGGCCGCGGTCATGCCCCTGCCTGAGAATGTGCCTGAGGTAGCCTTTGCCGGCGCCTTGGCCGGAAGGAACTTCAGGTATTGCGACAGAAACGGGTTTATTCTCTCAAATGATGCGGATTTTTGTATCACAGGGTATATCGTTCCAAACCGGACCAAGCCGGAAGGACCTTTTGGCGATCACCTGGGGTATTATTCCCTGGCCCACGGGTTTCCCTATCTCAAGGTGGTCTCGGTATGGCACAGGCCCGGGGCCATTTTCCCCTTTACGGTTGTGGGCCGTCCCCCTGCCGAAGACTCGAATTTCGGCCGCCTGATTCACGAGATGACCCGGTCTGCCATCACAGATACCCTGCCGGGTGTCACAGCAGTAAACGCGGTTGATGATGCCGGCGTCCATCCCCTGCTTCTGGCCAAGGCCCACGAGCGGTATGTGCCTTATGAGGACCGCAGGCCAAGGGAACTGCATACCCATGCCAATGCCATTCTGGGAACCGGGCAGCTCTCCCTTGCAAAATACCTGTGCATCTGTGCCCATGAGGACAATCCCGGACTTGATGTGAACGATGAAAAAGCCTTTTTTACCCACCTGCTGGAACGGATGGATTTTTCAAGGGATCTTCATTTTATCACCCGCACAACAATCGATACCCTGGATTATTCCGGAACCGGTCTGAACAGCGGTTCCAAGGTTGTTATGGCAGCTGCGGGACCTAAATTGAGACAGCTGTCAACAGCTCTGCCCCCTGACTTTTCCCTGCCCGGAGGATTTCACAATCCAGTTCTGGCCGCACCGGGAATGGTGGCAGTGGAAGGGCCTGAATTCACGGATTATGCTGCGGCCCGGACCCAGATAGACCGCCTGAAAAGAGAATGGGAAAATATTCCCCCCCTTGACGGTTTACCCCTTGTCGTCATTGTGGATGACGCCGCCTTTACCGGAAAAACCTTTGCCAATTTTCTATGGGTGACTTTTTTACGCTCCAACCCCTCCCATGATATTTACGGCGTCGGTGAGACCCAGGTTCACAAGCATTGGGGATGCAGGGGGCCGATGATCATAGATGCCCGGATAAAGCCATTTCATGCAAGCCCCCTGGCACCGGACCCTGATGTTGCTGCCAGGGTTCAGGAGATGGCCAGGGCAGGGGGACCGTTATTCGGCCTTATTTAACTTTGAATCGGGGAGAGATGATGAACAGGAAAATACCGGTAAAACCCATTGCTTACGTTGTCACCGCAATTATACTTATCTATGCGTTCCTGGGATTTTTCCTGGTGCCCTATGCAGGCAGAAAGATTGCTGTAACAAATCTGAGCGGACTGCTTAACAGGCCGGTAAAAATAAAATCAATCAGGTTCAACCCTTTCACCCTTGCGGTAGCGGTTAACAACCTGTCGGTTGAAGACAGCGGCAACCGGCCCCTTCTCTCTGTGGAGGCAGTCAGGGCCAATCTCTCCCTGATGTCTCTTTTCAGGTTCGCACCTGTTTTGACTGAAATAAGGGTGGATTCCCCTCAAATTTTTCTCGGCTTGAACCGTGAGAACCGGTTGAACATTTCAGATATTATAGAAGGATTTGCAGGGGAACCGGAAGTATCGGAGCCTGATAAGGAACCCTTTCAGTTTCAATTGTCCAACCTGAGCATAAACAAAGGCGGATTGATTTTTTCCGATCAGGTAAGAGGCGTTGATCATAAGCTGGAAAAATTCAACCTTGCCATTCCCCTGCTGACCAGCATGAAAGGAGAGACGGCTATACCGGTAAAACTCGACGCCGGCTTTTACCTGAATGGTGCAAAGATCACTGTAAGTGCGGACAGCACCCCTTTTGATTCTGCCATGTCCACCAGGGTCCGTCTTTTCATACCTGAAATGAGCCTGAGCCCCTATACCCCTTACCTGCCGCTGCCAAAGGCTCTGGTACTCGAATCTGCCGGGCGTCTTTCCCTGGACCTTGATTTTGGCTTTGACGGGTCAGCTGAGAATTCACTGGCTGCTGAAGGGTTCGTGCGGCTGCATGATCTTAATGTGACCACATCAGCCCGGGAACCCCTTTTCTCCAGCCCCTTGGTTGCAGTTGAGACAGATACCGCAAACCTGCTGGGAGATAAGATCAATCTTGGGAAAATAATTGTGGAAAAACCGGAGCTTCATCTTTCACGGATGGCTGACGGACAACTCCGGATCATAACCCTCTTAGGGGGGGACGGCACACCGGAGAAAAATTCCGGAAATGTTCACGGGGGCGGTGAAAAAGGCGGCCGCCCGGCTCCCTTCGGGCTTGAACTGGCCAAAGGCATCATTAAAAATGCCAGGGTGACCTTCAGGGACATGGGGGTAACCCCTGAGTTCGGAACAACCGTTTCCGGACTTGATTTTATGGTTGAGAACCTGGTGGTGGATGATCAGGTATCTGCAGATTATGACCTGGGGTTTGTAACCGAATCTGATGAACGGGTTTCGTCTTCAGGACACCTGACAACGGGCTCCGGTGCCGCTATCAAGGGGCGGCTCTCTTTGAAACAGGTGGTGCCGGAAAAATATCTGGCTTATTACCGGCCCTTTATCGGGGACAGGGTGAATATTAACCGGATAGCGCTTGACACCGGGTTTGATCTCTCGGTTAACCAAAACGTTCCCGGGGGGAACATCGCTGTGAATCATCTAACCCTCTCTGATATCCGGTTAAAGGAAAAAGCCTCTGATAAACCTGCCGCCAGCCTAAAAGATATCCGTCTTGCCAATATCAAGGTGGATCTTGATAAACAGTATATTGCAATAGACAAGGTCAGGGCCGGCGGCCGGATTCTGCTGCACCGTGATAAAAACGGGAAAATTAACATGGCTGAAAGCCTGAAGACCTTTCCTGTCCTGGCGGAAAAAAACACAAAGAACGCCACACCTGCAGAACCTGATAAATCCGAAAAGCCGGGCTGGGCATTTAACATCGGTGCGCTTTCCATTGAAGACAGTCACCTGGAATTCTCTGATCTCAGCAATGGTGAACCTGTTAATATAAAGCTTTCGGATATCAGCCTCAATACCGGAAACATCAGTACTGAGGCTTCGGAAAATGGACACCTGACCGCTGGTATGCAATGGCAGGACAAAGGTAAAATATCGATAAAAGGGGAATTCAATATTGCCGAACCAGCCGGTATTTTTGACCTCAGCCTCCACGATATAGACATCCGGTCCTTTCAGCCGTATTTCACAAACTATCTGAAACTCATAATAACCCGGGGAAGTATCCAGTCAAAGGGCAGACTTGCCTTCTCCCTGGAAAAACCGGATATGCCGGAGATATCATTTACAGGGCAGGGAAACCTGGTGGATTTTGCCACCAGGGATAAAATCACGAACAATGACTTTTTTAAATGCAGGTCTCTGTTTCTGTCCGGAATGGATGTCTCTGTTTTTCCGGTTAAGCTTGCCGTTGAAGAGATCGCATTAACGGATTTCTATAAAAGGGCAACCCTTACTGAAAACGGGAGGTTTAATGACAGGGAAATATTTGTCCGGAATGCGCCGGCGGATGCATCAGGCCAGTCTGAGGAAAATGATAAGCCGCTCCCTGACGGCGGCGGAATCGCAACGCCGGAGATTAACATTGGAACCATAACCCTGCAGGGGGGGCATGTTAATTTTAACGATCATCTGGCCAGGCCCAATTACACGGCCAATATGACCGAAATTGCAGGACGCATATCAGGTCTGTCAACCACTGCTGCCGAACCTGCCGATATCGTACTGAAGGGGATTCACGGCCGCCACTCTCCCCTTGATATTTCCGGCAGGGTTGATCCTTTCAGCGAGACCCGGCTTCTTGAGTTAGCCATTTCCTTTAAAAATATCGAGCTGCCTGAATTCAACACCTATTCAATGAAGTATCTCGGGTATGAGATTGAAAAGGGAAAACTGATGCTGGACCTGAAATACAATATCAACGGAAACGATCTGTCATCCAGCAACAGGCTCTTTTTTGACCAGTTCACCCTGGGCAACCAGGTGGAAAGTGAAAACGCCACCTCACTGCCTCTGGAGCTTGCCATATCCCTGATGAAAAATTCCAGAGGAGAGATAGATCTTGACCTGCCTGTAGAGGGGAAACTGGATGACCCTGAATTCAGCTATGGCAAGGTGCTGGCAACCACCTTTCAGAATCTGATACTCAACGTGATTAAGGCCCCGTTTAAGTTTCTGGGTTCTCTTTTCGGCAGCGGCATGGAAGAACTCGGATATGTGGAATTTTCTCCGGGCAGTGAGCAGTTGAATGATAAAAACAGGGAAAAACTGGATAGACTGATATCCATGCTTGAGGAAAAAGAGGACATTGACCTTGAAATCAGAGGGCAATATGACGCTGCAAAAGATGAAGACAACCTCCGGAAAACAAAATATGACGCCCTGATCGCGTCATATCTGCCAGGGGACAATGGCGGCAATGCCGATACCGTTATATCCGAAGAGATGCGCATCTCATTGATCGAAACCGCATATGAGGCTGCGGAGTTTCCGAAACCAAGGAAAGAATCCGGCCGGGAAAAAGAGATCGGACTCCAGGAAAAGGAAAAACTGCTGTTCACCAGTATCGAAGTCCAGGACAGCGAACTTCGACGCCTTGCAAAAAGCCGGAGTGAGAATATCAGGGATTATATCCTTGGATCGGGAAAGATCGAGCCTGCCCGCATTTTTATCCATGACCCGGACAGGATTGAACAGGAGGCCGATGAGTCAACAGATGTCAAAACCCTGTTCAGGTTAAAATAAAAAACGGAATTTCATTTTGATTTCCCCTTATAATCTGTTAAGGTTCAGCTCTTTGCCAACACGGGGGATCGAAAATGTTGAAAAAGCTTAAATTTATAATATATACCCGGCCGTTTATATTTTTTGCCTATTACCTTATCCGGTTCTACTCTCTGACTTTCAGACTGAAAGTTGAAAATGAAGCCCAATGGCAGAGACTGCTGGATGAAAATAAGACCGTCCTCCTCTGTACCTGGCACCAGCAGTTTTTCTCAGCCATCCGCCATTTTAAGACCTACGCCAGATTCAACCCCGGATTGATGATCAGCCAGAGCCGTGACGGGGATCTGATCTCCGGTGTTGCCAACAGAACAGGCTGGCATACGCCAAGGGGCAGCTCTTCCCGGGGCGGGAAACAGGCCATGGGTGCCATGATTGATCATATTAACACTTACAGGTTCGGCGCCCATATCCTTGACGGCCCCAGGGGGCCCATCGGCAAGGTTAAACCCGGTGCCATAAAGATGGCCCTTGAAACCGGCGCCATCATCGTTCCTTTTTACGTAGTTGCCGATAATGCCTGGTTTTTCAACTCCTGGGACAGGTTTATGCTGCCCAGGCCCTTTTCCCGGGTAACCCTCTCTTTTGGCAACCCGATCCACCTGGATACTGAAAAACTGCCCTTTGAAACCCTGCGCCTTGAACTTGAAAAGCAGATGACGCCGGGGCTTCATCTTGTATAGAAAAAAGAAGCGGAATAAAGCAAAAGTAGATTGACTTAAGGAGGGATTTCAGGCCAAGATAGGCGAAAACAGCATATATTTAAAATGTTACACAACTAAGGGATCGCGTAAGGATAAGTTCACATTCTGATTGCAGAATACCCAATGCTTACGGGGTGTTGGAAACAGACCAGGTGACGTTACTTTGCGCTATCCATAAACCCGGAGGCTGCCATGGATACCCCCCCTGAGAAGGCTGTGTTCTTTCATTTTAGGTTTAAATTTCTTGCGATCACCTCTATTGCTTTCCTGCTTTACATCATTCTGACCGGGGCATCCGAGCTTGACCAGTTTGCCTCAAGCCCTCAGTTCAAACTTGTGGGGCCCTTTTTTCTCCTTGCCGGCTGTTTCTTCCTGATTTTCCGGCGGGTTCCCATAAAATGCCCCCATTGCTATAAACTGGTTTCCACACGAAAAGATTGGACGTGCTGCGAATGCGGCACCCCCCAGGGTAAAGAACGGTACCTGGTTGACAAATGCCTTCACTGCCGGCAGGTACAGGCAACCGCATCCTGCGATCATTGCAATAAAGACTTTAAATTATAGGAATCAGGGTAGGTGGGTCTGGCTTGGCAGGCACAAGGTCACGGTGGTTCCTTCGTTCACAGTGCTCTTTACCTTGATGTCCCCGCCGCAGCTTAAAATCACGCTCTTGGTAAAGGAGAGCCCAAGTCCTTTACCTTCTTCTTTATCCCATCCCGTGAAATAGGGAACAAAGATATGGCCAAGGGATTTTTCAGGAATACCAATGCCGATATCAGAGATTGTAATCAGAATATGGGGATCTTCATACCGGCTTGAAATGGATATGATGCCATGGGTGTCGACTGCTTTCAATGCATTGTCCACCACGTTCTGAAAAGCCCTGCCCAGATTCTTTTCAGGTAAATTTATCAGGGGCAGGTCCTGGAGGTCCAGCTGGAGATCTATCTTCTTATCCCCATAGCTCTGTTTGCCGGCAACGGCGCTGAGCAATCCGTTGATATCTGTTTTTTTCCAGTCTTCGTCATTGATGGCGACAAATATTTTAATGTCGTTGATAGCATTGGATATCTGCTCAATCCCTTTGAGGGAATCTTCAATTATCCCGGGATACTTTTTAAGAATGGCGTCCAGGTCGATTTCCGATTTATAGGCCTCAATCTCCTCAACGTTTGCCTTGGTGACTTCTGCCAGCTCCTTGCGTGACCCTCTATGGGATGCAATGATGGCCTCAAGTGTGCTGTATTTCTCCAGTAAGAAGGTAATCTGATGCCTGTAGAGGCTCATCTTTTTGAGGTTACTGGCAATCATGGAGTTTGAAGCGGACAGGGTGTCCAGGGATATTTCAGAGAGATCAGACACGATGGCTGCTTTTTGAGTGACGAACAATTGTTTTTCAGTGGCTTCAAGGGAGGTTAAAGCCTCTTTTAACCTTTGGGTTTTGCTCTCGATCATCCGCTCAAGGCTTCTGTTGTACTTTGTAAGGTTGGACTCTGCTACGATTCTCCGTGCGATTTCCTCATTCAAACGGATATTTTTTGATTCGATTTCCTTATTCTTTTTATCCAGTTCAAGCAGATGGGTATAGGATCGAAGCGCCGTGGTAATGGTCGTGAACAATTTCTGGGTGGTCAGTTCGGTTTTCTCTTTGTAATCATTGATATCATAATTCAGGATTACCTGTTTTTCCGGGGCTTTTCCGGGCTGGCCGGTCCGCAGGACAATGCGGATTTTTGAGTTGCCTATGTCTTCCCTTATATATCTTGCCACTTCCAGCCCGGCATCTTTTGTCTCCATGACCACATCCAGCAGGCAACAGGCAATATCAGGATTC
Source organism: Desulfobacterales bacterium (assembly GCA_022361395.1). GTDB lineage: Bacteria > Desulfobacterota > Desulfobacteria > Desulfobacterales > Desulfobacteraceae > Desulfobacter. Next base: position 11,330 of record JAKSAX010000076.1, read on the forward strand.
TCCTTTAAAATGGTTTTTGCCTCCTGGCCGGAAAAAGCAGAGATAAAATCAAGTCCGTACTCATGGTATTGGTAATCGTTGAGAACCAGTTTGGTCATGACATGGATCTCATTTTCATCATCAACAATCAAAAGCTTAAAGGTTTTGTTGGGAGTTGAATTGGATTTGTCCGTTGCTTCCTTTGCAAAAGACAAAGTATCGTCTTTAAAAGACTGTTTTTCTGGACTGTTCATACTATCTCCGAAAAAGGCGAAATTAAGGTTTCGACGCGGGTATATGTATGGTATTCGATTTGCCCTTAGTTGTCAATGCGCTTGTTAGCGTGTGCTGACTACCCCTGTGCAAGTTTTTTTAGCCTGTTCAGGTTCACCTGATCCATGGGTGTTCCATTATCATCCTTTGGGGTTTCAAGTATTTTAGGTATGGAGTGGAGTCTTTTATCCTGCATGATGGCACTGAACCCGGAGTCGCCGATCTGGCCTTTACCAATGTGCTGGTGGCGGTCCTTTTTACTTCCGAGACCTGGTTTGGAATCGTTAAGGTGGATCAGCTTCAATCTGGAAAGACCAATGTGTTCATTGAATGCAAGAAGGGTTTCATCAAGTGCCTTCAGGCTTCTCAGATCATAGCCACCGGCAAAAATATGGCTGGTATCCATGCAGACACCAACGGCTTCCGGCCGGTCAAGGCTGTTGATAAGGGTCCCGATTTCTTCAAACCGGCTGCCGATGGAAGTACCTGTACCGGCAGTTGTTTCTATGAGCAGTTCCGGAAACAGGCCCCGGTCTATGGCAAGAACCCGGTTGATACTTTTCCGGGCTGTGTCAAGTCCCTTTTCCATTCCCTCCCCAAGGTGGGCTCCAGGATGGAGGACAACGCCGTCCAGTCCCAGGAGACCGGATCTCTCCATCTCGCTTGCCAGGGAATTCCGGGATTTTTCCAGTTTGTCACCGTCATTTGAAGCAATATTGATCAGATAGGTGCAATGGGAGAATACCCATGAAATACCAGTCTCTTTTCTGGCGGCTTTAAAAGCACTGATCCGGGTCTGGTTTAACTCGGGTTCTTTCCAGGTTCTTGCATTCTTGGTAAAAATCTGGACTGCATCACAGTTGAGGTCGCGGGCTTTGAATAAAGCATTCTCAAGCCCGCCGGCAACTGAAAAATGGGCGCCCAAAGGGTGTGGTAAAGACATCTCAGGTAACTCCGGTAAATTCAATACTCAGTTGATGCTGAAGTTTTTCAATCAATTTAAAACTCTCCTTGAGCATGATCTGGTCAAGGCTTGACAGGTTGGCGGGATTAATAAAATTATCAGGCTGTTCCCCTTCGTCCATTATAGTGGTGATCTGGCGTTTGAATCTTAATCCCATAAGGAAATTATATGACTGAATAATGTTGGTATACTCCCTGGCGGTAAGTGCATGCCGGGTGTACAGCCTGAACAGGCGGGTCAGGGTGTTGGTTTGGGCAATTCCGTTTTTCAGGGCATAAATCCGTGAAAAATCGATAATCGGCAGCATGGCCAGCTTAATATCCAGGGCTCCTTTGTGATCTCCTTTAGTTTCCACCATAAATTTACCGAACCGCCCTATGGGGGGCTTAAAATAAATTGCATTTTCACTCATATTGCGCAGGAAGCCCGGCCACCTGCTTATGGAAGTCAACAGGTGGTTTTTCAGCTCTGTGGCCAGGGACTGATCGCCATAGGTCCCTCTGAAGTCGAAAAAAATACTGGAGTACAGCAGATCCTCGGGTGATGCCGCCCGGATCCATTTGCTGAACCGGGTTTTCCAGACATTCATAGGCTGGCACCAATCCGGGTTCCGGGCCATATTGTTTCCCTCACAGAACCGGTATCCGGCCCTGTCAAGCCGCCGGCAGATTCCCCGGGCCAGGGTGTCAAAGTATTGTTTGGCCATGTCTGCCTGCTCCGGGTCTTCCGTCCCCTCAAAGAGGATGGCGTTGTCCTGATCCGAAATCAGGGTCTGCTCCCCCCGGCCCTCGGATCCCATGGTCAGGAAGGCAAACCTGCAGGGAGGTGGGCCTGCGTCGGCAATGGAAAAATCCATGACTTTATGGATAATGGCATCGGAAAATGTGGTGATCAACTGTGTGATATAATCTGCATTGACACCGTTACTGATGGGTTCCAGCAGCATTTTCTCAAGCCGGTCATGAATCCCGTCAATGTCCTCCATTTTCCGGGCTGATTTTACAGCTTTAATCAGTAAAAACGTAGACCGTGTCTGGGCCTCAATCAAATCCTTTTCACTGATAATACCTGAGACCTCACCGGATTTCCCGGTAACGGCAAGGTGGCGTTTGTCCTCATGTATCATCTTTAAAAAGGCCTCAAAGATCTGTGCCCCGGCGGGGATGGAGATCAAGGGGGAAGATAGGATTTCAGACACAGGAGAGAGAGGGGACCTGCCTTCTGAAACAACCCGGTTTTTTAAGTCCGCATCCGTTACGATTCCCTTAATCTGCCTGGTCTTTGACTTGACCAGAATGGCACTTGTTTTCTGCCGGTTCATTTTCAGGGCTGCGTCCCGCACAGGATCATCTTCAGAACAGGTGGCAATATTGGGCCTGAATATAGCCGAAACCGGCCGGTTAAAAAAGGGAAGGTTAAGGGATTTATCCTGAATCCGCCGGCCAAGTACACCCATAAAGACTTTATTGGCCATGCATCGCCCGACTTCAAGGGCAAAGTAGTCGAAAAATTCGGAATTGCGGAGGCAGAGATCTTCAATGATTGAGGCATCAACTGCAATGGCCCGGGTATCCTCAAGGGCTGCCACTGTATGGATGGCCATGTGATCGTTGAACAATACAGACAACCCGCCAAAGACCGCACCCGGGCTTAGCTGCCCCTGAATCAGCCGGTCACTGCCTTTTATATAGTAGAATTCAAGCCGGCCTTTTGTCAGGATATAAACCTGCTTTACCCTGGATATTTCCTGGGTAAAGAGCACATCTCCCTTTGACAGGTTCTTATAGGAGAAAGCGGTGTATAGATCTTTTTCCTGGGATTTGGACAGGAAGGAAAAAGGCTTGCCCGGAGCAGGTTTTGGATCAGGATGCACTGGATGATGCCTTTTCCCGGGAGGGTGCCAGCAGGTGAACGGCTATTTCCGGATAATGGATGTCATCCAGCCCGAAAAGAGGTGCAATGAGAAATCCGGGAAAGACCTTGGTTCTCGTATTAAAATACCGCGCCTCTTTGTTGTATCTTTTTCCCATAATAAATACCGCAAGCTCCAGTTCTTCCAGTCTCTTTTCCAGGGCGTCATAACTCTCGGGGCGCCGGATGCCGTCCCTGTGAATTTCCTTTACAAACCCGTCAACGGATTGGTTCAGATTGATCTGTGAGGCTTCGAACGCGGCAATCAATTCAGGATCAAAAACAGCGTCAGCCTGTTGGATACGGTTAAGAACAAGAGCGGTTGATGCTGCGGCATCTCTCAGTTCCCCTGACCTGGATCCGGCTGATTCAGGAGCCGCCAGTTCGGAAAAGTCGGATACAACACCCAATTGCTCCCGGCATTGGGCCACCAGATGCTCTTTTACCGCCTGAACACGGTTCTGGGATCTTAACAGACTGCTGTATCCTCCAAAGACAACACAAAAAATAACAATGCCGAATACCAGGGAGCAGATACCTGCAAAGGTAAACCAGGGGGTTTTCATGGGCAGATCCTCCGAAAAAAGATTTATTCACATCTATCATTGACCATGAGGGTTGATCAATAGCTTAAATGCAGCTGACCAACTTTAGATCAATATTTCAAACGGGCATAGTAGGTTTTTTTTGATGCATTCACCGCATCTTTTAAAGTCAGTATTCCGTTACTGTTTAATATGGGTAATAATTTCAGAAATATTTCAGCCGTGGTTATGGCATCGCCAAGAGCCGTGTGCCTGCCGAGAATATTGACCCCGAGTCTGCGGGCTATATTTTCTAAATCATGTTGCCGGTGGACCGGATGGAGAACTGCAGATAAAAGCAGGGTATCCAGAACCGGATTTTCAAACCTGATACGGGTGGACGCTTCCTTAACCTTGATCATCTTCATGTCAAAGGCAAGATTATGACCTAAAAGCACAGTTTTGGCGGTGTATGATTTGAATTTCGGCAGGATGGTTTCAATGGGGGCTTTTTCTTCGACCATTTCATAGCTGATACCATGTATTTTATAAGATTCAAGAGGGATATCCCGCCCGGGGTTGATGAGTTCTTCAAAATAATCCTGGTAGACCACCCGGCTGTTGACTATTCTTACCGCACCAATGGATATTATCTCATCGCCCCCGTCAGGATTTAAACCGGTGGTTTCCGTATCAAATACCGTATAGGTTAACTTTTGAAGGGGAACATCCAGTAAATTATCAGAGGGATCCAGGTTGAAAAGGTTGAAATCATAATATTCCGGCCTGGAGTCGGAAATCACTGGCGCACCGGTCTTTAAAACCCCCTCAGGCAGAACTCCGGCCTGGGTGGTTATATGGATGCCTGTGTACCTGTTCTTGTCACTTGACAGGGGGATAAGTCTTGCATTGTTGAATTTGAGTACATATCCGAGGCTGGGCAATCTTTCCGGTTTTGACCTGATGATTAAATCAATCTGGTCTCCGGTGCAAAACGGGCCGTCCCAGGACAGATCAAATCCGATTATTTTTTCATTTTTCGATATGCAAAGATCAAACTCGTTCAATCCGGTAAATTCCGATAGTTTTGTAAATATAAAGAGAAATACCTGGGTCAGGGAGTAAGTATCTGCAAGAATTCTTGTGCCGGGGCAGGGGTTAAATATATTCACGCGGATATTTCTGCCGGCCCCGGTTTTTTTTTGAATCATGGGTAAAAAAGACTCAAGGGGCAGTGTGGTTAAGGGAAGGCTGGAAAAAGTGGTTTCCTTGATGGTTGACGCCATTTTGTCAAAGGAATCCAATATGATTTCAGGCCGGCTGGATACAGGGCCGTAAATCAGGGCCTTGAATTGCTTTAAACTCTTATCCACGGTCATATATTTACTTATATTTTCTGACACATCCTGAACTGCCAGGATAAAGCCCGTGATCTGGTTTTCAGGGTCGAGAACGGGTATTGTTTCGGCGCTGATGAGAACACCGGAAGCGATGGGGGTAATAAAGAAGGAGCCCACCGGCATATGCGGACTGTTCATCTGTTCTAAAATCTCATCCATGGCATGGGCGATCAGCGCCTTGTCAATTAGATGAAAAATTGACCGGCCAAGGCCGAGGAAGAGTTCAGGTCTTTCTGAATTGTGATCGGGGCTGAAGAGTTTTTTTGCCAGGGAGTTGAAAAGGATAATCCGCCCGTTTTTATTGCAGACCACAATACCCTGGGGCAGTTCTCCCATAATTGCGGCTAAAAGATTTCTCTCTTTTTCCGTTTCTTTCCTTGCCGCCAGAATCTGTTCGGTGATTGTCTTGTTCAGATTCTCAAACATCTCTGCGAAATCATTTATGATCCCGGCCATCCGGAGGATATCCCGGCTACCCTTTGCATGGATTCTGTGGGACGGGTTTGATGTATATATCATCCCGGCTTCGGCAGACATCCGTTTCAATGGGAGGATATACCTGTGATAGGTGATATCAAACACAGCCCACAGGGCGCCGAAAACGATAAATACCAGGCTGAGAAGGGTATAGATGTTCTCCTGGCAGATCTGACCCAGGGTCTGTTTCTGGCCGGCAGAAAGGCTGAACCAGATATAAAACAGGAGCAAACTCCCAAGAAGGATGATACAGGTCAGGCTGATAAGAACGAATTTCCAGAATCTGTTTGTTTGCGTCATAGGATGAATAGTCGTGTCTGTAAAAGACAAAGAAGAATTCCGGGGCCTGGCGGTCCCGGAATTCTTCTTTTTTACCGTTTAATTTCCTTTTTTCTGATTATCCCCACCATCCCCAGCCAAAAGAGGCCACAAAGACGACGCAGAAGATGAGGGTTGCAATGAGATATTTATCTTCAAGTGCCATAATATATTCTCCTTTATATACGGATCAGTCTGCTTCCTTGGTAACTTCAAGGGTTTCCTCGTCAGCCCTGCGGATCTGTTCATCAGATGTTGTCGACATCTCCGCTTTAAAACAGAGAGCCCACATCATGACAATACCGATGATCCACCATACGATCTGCCATGCCCAGATGGGCGGGAATCCGCAGAAGGTGAAGGCTGAGTTACCGATGAGAACACCGGGTCCGAGCGCCAGCAAATACCACGCAGGAACCATAATTTTCATCCGGGCACGCCACTTTTTACCGTTTTCACTGGGACCGTCAACGGAATCCAGCCACTCTCTGACCTCTTTCTGGCGGGCAATGGTCTCTTCGCTGTCTTTGATTCCAAGACCGCGGCAGAGATAGGCCACTGCAAGCCCTGTGAATATACCCCAGCCGGCCGTATGGATGGACAGAGGATATTTATAAATATAGTAGGTCACAAAGCAGGCGGCAATGGCGGCCAGAAGCCCGAGTACAACCCCAACGCTGGGGTATCTGAATCCCCAGTGAACCCCGAGCAGGCAAAGGTACATAATGGTACCGAATGCTGTGGCAAACCCGCCGATCATAACAATGGCGTCAGATGAGGTCAGGGATACCACAACTGCGGCAACGGCAAGGATAGTGGCAAAAATACGGTTGGTCCAGATCTGTTCCGAATGGGAGCCGCCCTGTTTTCTGACATACCGCCACCATACATCCCTCTGGATGATGGTGCCGCCTGTACCGATATAGGGTGCGGCCGTGGAGTGGATGGCTGCAATGGCGCCTAAAAATACCAGACCCAGAACCGGTCCGGGCAGGAATTTTGTCATCAGCATGGGAACCACGTCACCATCAACCTTGGGTGCCAGTTCTCCGGCCATCATCAGTATTCTTGCACCGATACCCTGGAAAGCGGTGAAGAAGAAAAGGGCCAGACCGACTACAAAAGTGGACATGAAAACCTGCTGCCAGGCCAGGGGCTTGGGAGAGGAAAGACCGAAGTTCCACAGGGTAAAGGCGGGGGAAGACTGGATTCCCATGAGGGCAAACATGTAGGTCAGAATCATGACCGCTGTCCAGCCGCCCGAACCAAGACCAAAGTGAATCAGTCCGGGAACCTGCATGTATTTTGTCTCAAGACCGCTCATGGATGATACGAATCCCGACCATCCGCCGAACAGCGGAGAGGTGATGGTGTAGAAGCCAAGGAGTACGATACCGCCGACCAGAAGACAGAACTGGAGTACACCGACCCAGGTACTGGCTTTGAGCCCCCCGGTCACAACGTAGAACCAGACGATAAAGGCCATGAATATCAGGCCCGCGGTCTGGGGAACACCTGCCACCCAATAGAACAGCTTGGCAGCTGCAATCAGCTGGAGACCTGAGTAAAAGATGGAGTAGAGGAAGGCTGCGATTACGGTGAGCCACCGTACTGCCTCGTTGTTGTAGTAGTAGGCGAACATATCACCGGGGGTGATAAATCCGTACCGTTTACCCAGGAGCCAGTTCCTCTTGGCAAAAAATGCCCCTGTAATGGGGATGGTTAATACGTAAAAAGAGGCAAAGGCATAAACCAGTCCTGCTTTCCAGATCAAACCTGGATGACCGATAAACGTCCAGCCGGAAAAGGAAGCGGCAGTTGCCGCCATCAAGAACGCAATAAAAGGAATGGAGCGACCGGCAATGGCATAGCCGGAAGCCTTTTTCTCAGTGAAGAACCCTCGAAGTCCCCACCAAAAACAGTAAATTATATATAACCCTAATAGGATATATACCCACATTTTTGGATCCATACTATGTTTCCTCCTGTTTGACCTTTTTATTGAGTTGATCGGATTTAGTAATGATTATCTTGGGATAATCAGGACATAATGAACCACCCCCTTTCCTTTAAATATTCTTAATCTGCTTTTCTCATGCGTTTTTTCCATACCCGATCTTTCCTAAGGAGTCCTCGATTTCATCCAGGATGGTATAGTCGTCAATGGTTGCAGGTACTTTATATTCCTTTTTATCTGCGATGGACCGCATGGTCCCTCTCAATATCTTGCCTGATCTTGTTTTTGGTAAACGTTTGACCACGGTGGCGGTTTTAAAGGCGGCGACCGGGCCGATTTTTTCACGGACCAGGGCAATCACCTCTTTAACCACCTCATCTTCATCTCTGTCCACACCGGCATTGAGCACCATCATCCCTAAGGGGATCTGTCCTTTGAGCTGGTCTTCAACACCCATAACAGCACATTCTGCCACATCCGGGTGTCCAGCTATTGCCTCTTCCATGGCGCCGGTTGACAGTCTGTGCCCGGCAACGTTGATAATATCATCGGTACGGGCCATGACATAAACGTACCCCTCCTCGTCAATGTACCCTGCATCTGATGTTTCATAGTATCCGGGGAAGGCGGAGAGGTAAGCCTCTTTATACCGCTGGTCATTCTGCCACAGGGTGGGCAGGGTGCCTGGCGGCAGGGGCAGCTTGACCACGATTGCACCGATCTCCCCCTTGGGAACGGGTTTGCCGTCACCGTCCAGTACATCCATGTTCCATCCGGGTGCAGCCTTAGTGGGAGAGCCCGGTTTTACCGGGAATTGTTCAATACCCATACAATTGGCTGCAATGGCCCAACCGGTTTCCGTCTGCCACCAATGGTCGATTACCGGTACTTTGAGGCTGTTTTCAGCCCATGACAGGGTATCCGGATCTGTCCGTTCCCCGGCAAGGAACAGATAGTTGAATCCGGACAAATCAAAATCCTTCATCATCTGGGCCGTGGGATCTTCCCGCTTAATTGCCCTGAAAGCTGTGGGAGCGGTAAACAGGGTTTTTACCTTATGTTCGGAAATGATCCGCCAGAATACTGATGCATCAGGTGTTCCAACGGGTTTTCCTTCAAAAACAATTGTTGTACAGCCTTTGAGCAGCGGCCCATATACAATATAGGAGTGGCCTACCACCCAGCCGATATCCGAGGCCGCCCAGTAGACGTCTCCGGTATCGACTCCGTAAATGGCGCTCATGGTCCACTTCAGGGCAACCATGTGTCCGCCGTTATCCCTGACCACCCCCTTGGGCTGGCCCGTGGTTCCCGAGGTATACAGGATATAGAGCGGATCTGTGGCTTCAACGGGAACGCAATCGTGGGGACTTGCCTGGTACATGACATCTGCCCAGTCAAAGTCACGCCCGTCCTGCATTTCGGCCTGGGCCTGGGGGCGCTGGAGGATGATACATGCATCCGGTTTGGCTTCAGACAGGTCTATGGCCTCATCCAAAAGGGGTTTGTATTCAATCACCCGGGTCACCTCAATGCCGCAGGAAGCCGAGACAATGACCTTGGGTTTTGCATCGTTGATCCGGGTGGCCAGCTCATTTGCAGCAAACCCGCCGAACACAACGGAATGCACCGCACCAAGACGGGCACAGGCCAGCATGGCAAAGGTGGCCTCGGGGATCATGGGCATATAGATAATAACCCGGTCCCCTTTTTTAACCCCTTTGGCGGCAAGGGCGCCTGCAAACAATGAAACCTGTTCTTTCAGGTCATTATAGGTGAATTTCTTTATTGTATCTGTAACCGGACTGTCGTAAATAATCGCGGTCTGATCTCCTCTGCCGTTTTCCACATGAAGGTCCACCGCATTGTAGCAGGTGTTTGTCCGGCCACCGGTGAACCAGCGGTAAAACGGTTTGTTGGAATCATCCAATACCTTGTCCCACTTTTTATACCAGAAACAGTCTTCAGCAACAGGGCCCCAGAATCCGTCAGGATCATTAATCGATTTGTCATAGGCTTCGGCATATGAATTGGACATGAATCTCCTCCTAGCGCAACACGTTAATTATTAATAAGGGTTCAGACCTACTTCTGAACCATGTTTCTTATTTCCTCGACCACTTCAGGGTTGGCAAGGGTCATGACATTACCCACATCACCCCTGTTTGAAATGGCTCCCAGAACACGTCTCATGATTTTACCCGAACGTGTTTTGGGCATATCAGGCACCAGCCACACCTTTCTTGGTTTGGCTATTTTACCGATCTGTTCGCATACGGCGGCGGAAATTTTCTGGGCCAGCTCTTCAGTGGGCTCAATACCGGTTTTAAGCGCAATATAAAGATCGGGTTCCTTACCTTTGATATCATGAGCCACAGGCACCACTGCTGCTTCCGCAACCTCTTCCACAACCAGGGATGCGGATTCTATCTCCTTGGTTCCCAGGCGGTGGCCGGAGACGTTGATTACATCGTCTATGCGGCCCAGGATCCTGAAATATCCGTCGTCGGCCATCATGGCGGCATCACCGGCCAGGTAGGGCCAGTCCCTCCAGTCCTTACTCTCCGGATTCCTGCAGATGTCGGCAAAATAGGTATCAACAAAGCGCTGGCGGTCTCCCCAAACGGTCTGGAACTGTCCGGGCCACGGGTTGCGGATGCAGATATTGCCTGCGATACCGGTTTCGGTGATCTCATTTCCGTCATCATCCAGGATAAAGGGGTGGATACCAGGCACACCGGGGCCGGCACTTCCGGGTTTCATGGGTTTAAGTCCCGGCACTGTGGAACAGAGGAATCCGCCGGTTTCCGTCTGCCACCAGGTATCAACGATGATGGCCTCACCTTTGCCTACGGCAGCCTCATACCATTTCCAGACTTCGGGTTCGATGGGCTCACCCACGGTGGTCATATGTTTGAAATGATAGTTATACTTGGCAGGTTCCTCCGGTCCCAGTTTTCTCAGGGCGCGAATGGCTGTGGGTGCGGTGTGGAAGATGTTTACATCAAGCTCCTGGGCAATCCGCCAGGACCGTCCGGCATCCGGGTAGGTGGGCACCCCCTCGTAAATAACTGTGGAGGCGCAGAGGGCAAGGGGGCCGTAAACAATGAAGGAATGACCGGTTATCCAGCCGATATCCGCCATACACCAGTAGACATCTTCAGGATGGATGTCCTGGATATACTTGGACATGGCAGTTACATAGGAGAGGTAACCGCCGGTGCCGTGCTGGCACCCTTTAGGCTTGCCGGTTGTGCCGCTGGTATACATTAGAAACAAAGGGTCCTCTGACAGCATCTGCTCTGGCTCTATCCGTGCGCCGTAATGGTTCTTCAGATTATCGTTTACAAAGATGTCGCGATTGTCAACCATCGGGGTGTCTGAAGAGTATTTTCCGGGGTACCGCTGCCATACCAGTACCGTATCAACCACCTGGCCCTGTTCGGCGGAGAGTTTGACAGCTTCATCCGCATTGACTTTATGGTTTAAAAGATTACCGGCACGGTAGTAAGCATCCATGGTAATCAATACCCTGGAGTTTGAATCAACGATGCGGTCCGCACAGGCGGAAGCTGAAAAACCGCCGAATACAACCGAGTGAATAACCCCGAGCCTTGCACAGGCCAGCATGGTAATGGGCAGTTCAGCAGACATGGGCATATGGATGGTAACCCGGTCTCCCCGTTTAAGTTTGGCGTCATTTTTCAACAGGGAGGCAAATTCATTCACCCTTACGTAAAGTTCCTGGTAGGTGATGTGGTCCACCCGTTCCTCTTCAAGTTCGGGCACAAAATGGATGGCTGTTTTGTTTTTATTGTCCTTGAGGTGTCGGTCTATGCAATTGTAGGATGCGTTGAGTTTTCCGCCTTTAAACCACTTATAGCAGGGGGCATCGCTTGTATCCAGCACTTCATCCCAATATTTGTACCAGGTGAGCAGTTCGGCATATTCAGTAAAGTAATCAGGGAAGTTGTCCAGACTGAACCTGTCGAAAATGTCAGGATCATTCAGGTTTGCCTGGCCGATAAACTTTGAGGAAGGGTAATAGTAATCCTCTTCTTTCCAATGGACTGCGATTTGGGCTTCCGTAGTTTCGACAACTTCTTTTTTGCTCATCTGTCATCTCCTTTGGCTTTGATGATTAAACACTAATGTTATGGATGATTTTAAAGAATGCTGAAGTTTGAGCACCTCCCTATGGTTATGGCGTGACAAGATTACTGGCTAATCTTTTGTGTATATCGTTGTGCGTTTATACTTTAAGGCCTTGTCTTTTACTTAGGGCCGTACGTTGCAAAAACCCGAACAGATGGAGGCAGAGATTCAGATGAAGTGAAAAATCGTAGTCATTAGCTGAATCCGATTTATAGCTTAGTCCTACCAATATTAAGATTAGAATGTGAAGTCAATAAAAAAGTTCAGTTTTTTCATAAATTCTTATTAATCCTTGCTTGATAAACATTTGATAATTTATGACCAGGAAAGTAAAAGGCGCACAGTGGCGGAAACAGAGTGGATCAGACTATGTTTAAACCTTGTTTGGCCTGGATAAACAAAGCCCTGTTCGGGCGAAATCTCAGGTGATTTTGCATCAGAGTTAAGATCCTGATTACCGATTATGGGGTTATTGGATTTTATTGCTGGTTATCGGGAAAAATTCGTCAAATAGGAACGTCAAATAATCGTTGCAAGTGAAATCTTAACTCGGGTATAGTCTTTCTGGGACATGAACTTAAATACTTAAGGAGACGCCATGAAAAACCCTATTGATAATTATTGGTTATTGAAACTTGAGGCGGTCAAGGAAAACCTTGAAAATAATAATTTTGAAGTGCATATATCTGAATCGGCAGAAGCGGCTAAAAACCTTGCCCTTGAGAAAATCATACCTCCCCTGGATGTTAAAAGCGTATCCTGGGGCGGTTCAATGTCTTTTATCGGTACCGGCCTGTTCCACGCCCTTAAGGATAATCCTGATTTAGAGGTGCTGAACACATTTGACAAGAGCCTGTCTGTTGAAGATATGCTGGAACGCCGGCGGCAGTCCCTTATGGTGGACCTTTTTATCACCGGAACAAATGCGGTGACTGAAGCCGGGCACCTGGTAAACCTTGATATGATCGGCAACCGGGTGGCGGCCATTATGTGGGGCCCTAAAAATGTTCTCCTGATCATCGGCCGGAACAAGATCTGCGGGGACCTTGAAGATGCCATGTTCAGGATTAAAAATTATGCAGCCCCTGTGAACACCATGAATCTTGATAAAAAGACGCCCTGCAGGAAAACAGGTATCTGCCACGATTGCTCCAGCCCGGACCGGATTTGCAATTATTGGACAATTACGGAAAAATGTTTTTCCAAAGGCAGGATAAAGATCATCCTGGTAAATGAGGACTTGGGATTCTAAAGATGCAGACCATAGCCATTTTTCAGCAAAACGGTTCAGGTAAAAGCAAAATAGCCGGTATTAACCAGTTCGGGGATAAGGAGTTCCGGCTTGAAATTTTTAATATAGATGAACAACTGCCTCTGGTCATTGATGACACCTCTGAGTACCTGCCGGAAGTTATAGAGGCAGATCTTGTTCTGGATTACTTGAAACACCAGGATTTATCAGAGGACTTGAGCCTGATGTGCGAACGCCTGAACATTCCGGTGATCGCCTCCGGAAAAAAAATTACCTCTGGATGCGCTGTCTGCCCCCCTACCTGATGCACCCTTGCAGACCAGGATGGTCTGGGAGAGTATGGAGATCTTTTTGGAGCCCCTAAAAGCGATATAGAGGGTGAAGAGGAGAAGATCAAGGAGATCAAAGTGCACAGAGGTGCTGCCTGCGGCGCCACCTGGCTGGCAGCCGAAAAGATTCAGGATATGCCCGTTGAAGAAGCCAAGACCCGCTTCGGGCTGGAAGTTCAGTTTTTCTGTACGGCAAATCCTGCCGGATGGGATCCCATGTACGGTAAGAGTCCTGTTCACGTGGCCGCGGATATTCATACGGCTGTTTTAAAAGCATGTCTAAAGAAGAAAAAATAAGGACGGATTAAGAAAATCAATACCGGATTTGAAACCCTTTTATTTCCGGCTGAACGGCAACGGGCTGGGTGCTCACCCCTTCCACGTCTGAAAGGGGAGCCCCATCCCGGCACCATGCCACCATGTTTTCAACCTGCTCCCGGTTTCCCTGAAACAATGCCTGGACAGAACCGTCCGGCATGTTTTTAACATAACCGTCAACCTCTTCCAATTGTGCCGCTTTCCGGGTTTCCGCCCTGAAAAACACCCCCTGAACCCGGCCTGTCACCTTAACACTTACCGCTATTCGGGCTGTTTGTTTACTCATTTTTCCTCCCTGGTAGGTTTCTTTACTGGGTTTAAACTTGCCTTTTTTACCACATCAGTTCCGAACTTCTGCCAGATTGAATCCACAGCACGGTCTACACTTTTCCATTGCTTCTCGTGTATCTCATCAGGATCAGGAAGCAGTGACATCTGTACGGGTTCCGACTTGTGCTGAAAATCAGATACCCCGACACCTATAAGCCGGATTTTCTTTTTAAATTTCACCTTTTCAAAAAGCGAAACAGCTTCATCGAAGATCGAATTGGATGAGCTGATCCATGAGAGCGTCTTCTTCCCACGGGTAATCTGGGTAAAATCCGAAAATTTTAATTTTATGGACACATGGCGGCATACCCAGTCCTTTTGCCGTAAATCGCGTCCCACCCGCTGGGCATGTGCCAGAAGGATCCTGCGTATCTCATCCGGGTTGCTGATATCTTCGGAAAGCGTTGTTTCACTGGAAATGGATTTCCGGATAGAGGTTGTCTCAATGGGTGTCTCATCAATCCCCCGGGCCAACTGGTATAGCCTTGCTCCCATTTTGCCGAATTTCCGGTCAAGCAGGGGACGGTCCAAACGGCGGAGGTCTCCCAGGGTATTTACCTGGAGGGCTGCCATGGCTTTCATTGCCTGCCGGCCGACGCCGGGTACGCTCCTTACGGGCAGGGTATTGAGTATCTCGTCCACCTTTTCCTCGGGGATAAAAGTCAATCCGTCCGGTTTATTCATGTCCGATGCAATTTTTGCCAGAAACTTGACCGGTGCAATTCCTATTGAACAGGTTAATGAAAGATCCTGGTAAATAGCTGATTTTATCTTACCGGCAATGGACCGGGGGCTGCCGAACAGTTTTCCGCATCCGCTTATATCCATATAGGCCTCATCAATGGAAACCGGCTCGACCAGAGGGGAAAATTCCCTGAGAATCGTCATGATACGTCTAGAATCCGTCACGTATTTACGGCGGCTTCCGGGAAGGATAATCAAATGAGGGCACCGCTGTTTGGCCTGGAAAACAGGCATAGCCGAATGAATGCCGAATTTTCGGGCCTCGTAACTGGCCGTGGAAACCACACTCCGTTTTGAATGCCCCGAAACCACGATAGGTTTGCCTTTTAAGCCTGGATTGTCCCTCTGTTCCACAGCAGCAAAAAAAGCATCCATATCCACATGGAGAATCATGGGGCCTGTCTTTTTAAATCCTGTTTTTGCATCTCAAGTACATATTTGTGAATAATCTCGTATTCGTCAACCGTGCAGTTTTCAAATATACAATGGCATTTATCATCCCGGGTTAAATGTAAAATCCTGACCTCGGCCTTCAAGACGGATTTTTCATCTTGATTCGGAACTTTCAGGTTAAGGGTAACCCGGTCAATATCATATTTTTTAAACCCCTTATCGGTGCAGGCCAGACCGCCGGCACTGATATCGAGAATGGTGACTGCCCTGCCTTTAAAGGTCATTGACAATCTGTGTTCAGGCCGGAATACATACCTGAATGCAGACCGCTGATCATCAAGCTCACTGATCGATATAGGATCAGTTGGTTTTTTCTTTTTTTTCCAGAACAAACTCAACTCTCCTGTTTTTTGCACGGTTTTCAGCTGTGGTGTTGGGAACCAGGGGAAGAATTTTCCCATATCCGGTAGCCGTAAGGCGGTCCGGGTTAATCCCCTGGGAAATCAAATATTTCAGGACGGTGGTTGCACGAATGGCGGATAACTCCCAGTTTGACGGAAAGGCTTTCGTTGCAATGGGGATATTATCCGTATGGCCTTTAATATTAATGTCGTATTCGGTAAATTCTTTAAACAGCCCGATCATCTGGTTTATTTCGGGGATGGCGGACGGATTGAGACTGGCTGATCCGGATTTGAAAAGTGCCTCGCCTGAAATGGTTATGACAAGTTTTCCACTGTGATCTTCCAGAGAAAGCTGCTCGGTTTTGGCAGAATTTTTTACCATACGATCCATGGACCTGTACAGGGCTGAGTCCCTGGTTCTTAATCCGGTTATCTCATCAATCCGGATTTTCTTGTCAAATCCGTCCGGCCTTCCCATGAATTTCATGATCCCTTCGATTTCGGGATTCTCTTTTATGGTCTCCTGAACAGTTGCAAGCTTATCCTGGTATTGTTTTTTTTCAAAAGAGGCAAGGGTGTAGAGCAGCACAAAAAAAACCATAAGCAGGGTCATGAGATCGGCATAGGTGACCAGCCATGTGGCCTCGTCGTCATAGGTGATATACCCCTGGTTGTATCCGGTATCTTTCATGATGTTACCCTGACATCCATTGCTTCAAGGGGCTTGCGGAGCCTTGAGGAAATAAAACTCGACAGCTTTTCGTAGATAATAATGGGGTTGTTGTTATTGATGATGGATATGGCACCCTCACGCATGATTTCGAGATTAATTATTTCGATCACGGTACGGGACCTGAGCTTTCCGGCAACCGGCAGAAAGAAAAGGGTGGATAAAAAAGAGCCGTAAAATGTGGTCAGCAGTGCAGTGGCCATTGCAGGTCCGATGTTTGAGGGATCCTGGAGGTGGGACAGCATCTGGACAAGGCCGATAAGGGTACCGAGCATCCCGAATGCCGGTGCGTAAATTCCCATCTTTCTGAATACGTCCTGCACAATAAAGTGCCGCATCTGCAGAGATTGAATTTCCGTGGTCAGGGCCGCCCGGATCACCTCTTCGGATGAGCCGTCCGCCAGAAGGCCGCAGGCCTTTTTAAGGAAGGACGACCGGGTTTTCACCTTTGCAAGCTGCATAAGGCCCTGGCGGCGGCTGATCCGGCTGAGTTTTATCATTGTGGCCACGGCTTCGTTGGGATCCTCCTTGTCTTTTGAGAATACAAAATAGGCTGCTTTGAATGCTGCGAAAACATCCCTGAACTGAAAGGTGATCAGCGTGGTTGCCAGTGTGCCGCCAAACACAATCATCAATCCGGGAATATTGATGAAATTATAGGAATCCCCACCAAGAAAAATGGCGGAAATGATCAACGAGAGCCCGGAAATTATGCCGATAAAAGAAGCTAGGTCCATAGTGTCTCACTTAAAATTATTAACGTATTATGAGTTGATAACTGCCTCTGTGATTCAGGCCACATGCTATTATATTCCGCAATCAGGGTCAAGGCATTAGGGGAGAGAAGGCTGGCTGGTTTGATCAGGAAATTATGATTTTTTATTCTTCATACAGGTCCTTGATCGCCCGGATGACATCCTGAATTTCGAAAAAGGCCTCAACGATTTCAGGATCAAAATGCCGGCCCGAATCTTTCCGAATTTGATCAAGTACCTTAATTTCAGGCCATGGCTCTTTGTAAACGCGTTTGGAACAGAGTGCATCGTAAACATCTGCCAGGGCGGTGATCCTGGCGGATAGAGGGATTTCCTTTCCCTTCCAGGGTTTTCCTGTGACAGGGGGGGATGCATCAATATCCTCTATTCTGCCGGGATACCCTGTTCCGTCCCATCGCTCGTGGTGATAAAGGCTGATATCCCGGCTCATTTTGTCCAGTTCCGAAGCGGGATTGGCAAAGAGTTTCGCACCATGGACAGGATGGAATTTCATGATGTCAAATTCTCTGGCGCTCAGCGGCCCGGGTTTTTTTAAGATCATGTCTTCGATACCGACTTTACCGATATCATGAAGCATGGAGGCAAGGCGGATTAAATCTTTATAGTGCTTGATTTCATGGGTTGGGATTCCCCTTTTGACGGCCAGGCGATGGTAAATCTCCGCTGAGTATGCCCCGACCCGCTGTACATGGGGGCCGGTCTCCTTTGGATCCCGAAGTTCTGTCATCCGCATCATTCGCAGGATCAGTTCACGGTTCATCAGGCCTTTTTCAATGGCCAGGGTGGCATTATTGGCAAACAAGGGAACCAGCATCCGTGAAAATTCGGTAAACGGGATAACCTTTCCCGCTGAATCCTTTGCATTGATTAACTGCATGACCCCCACAAGCCTGCCGTCAATTGTTTTAAGGGGCAGTGAGAAAATGGAACCGGTTTTATATCCGGATTTTTTATCGAAACTGCTGTTGAAATTGCAGGAGGAGCTGTCAGGAATACCATAGGCGTCATCTATTAATATGGTTTCCCCCCCAAGGGCTGTATTCCCCACAATGGAATCCGGATCAATGGGAATACGGAAATCCGAATACTGTTCGGCCTGCCCGCTATTGTCCCCAAACAATGTATCGTTCTGAATATAACTGAATATTAAATGCCGGTCTTCGATTAAATAGATGGAGCCGGCATCTGCACCGGAAATCCTGCGTGCTTCAAAGAGCAGCTTATCCAGAATTGAATCCACATCCTTGTAGATGTTCAATTCATCTATGGTGGTTAATATGCGTTGAAGATCGTCGTAGGGCAGATATTCGTTTTTCATATGAATTTCGCCTTAACTTGTTAAACTGGTTGAGAGTATGAAAATATTAGCAGGATAGGATGCAGGGACACCGCTTGTCAAGATCTAGCTGTAATGTGTAATAAAAGAGGCAATTCAGCTCCGGTTTAACTGCTTTCTTTGCGGAACATATTTTTTGTCATTTGCTATGGAACAGGAATTTGATATGGTTCTTGTCAATTGCCGGGCAGAATTTACCCGGGGCAATCGCTTATAAATTTGCCAGGGTTATTATTTTTTTTAGGGTTTTGGACGTTAAACCGAATCCGGATTTTGCCTGCGATTGCCAGTACAAGAGTAACCTGTTGGAATCGCCGGGTCTGAAAAGTTGCATACATTGACCCTGAGAACCTGCCCAAAAGGAGATTCCCTTAAAGTGAGCCAGAACCGTACGAAACATGATCTTTTTTTAAAATTAATTGTGGTGATTTCGCTGGTTGTTTTGACGGCCTGCGACAGGCAAACACTGTCGGATAAAGATGCAGCATCTCCTCCGGAACCTGTCCTGCAGGAATTGACCTACCATTCCCTCCCGGACAATATCAACTGGCTTACCAATGACAGGGACCCTGTGTTCTCATGTCCCAAAGCAATCAAAGGCGGGATGGTCAGGTCGGCCCTGCCGAGCTTTCCCATGACGTTCAGAGTGGTGGGGCCGGATTCCAACGGCGGGTTCAGAAGCGCTATCCTGGACAACCAGCTGTCACTTATCAACATCCACCCGAATACGAGGAATATCATACCGGAGCTGGCCACACACTGGGCTTTTGACGGCGACAAGAAAACCATGTACTTCAAACTGGACCCAGATGCAAGATGGTCCGACGGCAGGCCCGTCACTGCCAGGGATTATATCTATACCCTGACTTTTATGCGTTCCGAGCATATCATTGCACCCTGGTACAATGATTATTATACCAGGGAAATCGAGGCTGTAATTGCCTATGACGATTATACCATAGGGGTGAAGAGCACCAAGGCTGTTCCGGATTTATACCTGAAACTGGGTATAGGTCCTATCCCGGAACACTACTTCGGCGTACTGGACAGCGAATTTATCACCCGGTACAACTGGGCTGTCGTACCGAACACGGGTGCCTACCGGATTTCCGAATTTAAAAAGGGGCGGTTTATCCGGTTCAAACGGAAACAGGACTGGTGGGCAGCGGACAAGAAATACTTTAAAAACAGGTTTAATGTTGACACGGTCCAATTTACAGTGATCCGGGATTTGAACCTGCAGTGGGAATATTTTAAAAAGGGCAGGCTGGACACCTTCGATATAACCCTTCCGAAATACTGGCATGTAAAATCCAAAACCCCTGTGATTGAGAACGGTTACGTGGACCGGATATGGTTTTTCAACGATCAGGAACATCCTTCCAGGGGCATGTGGCTGAATCAGGATAAAGAGATATTTAAGGACGAACGCCTCCGGCGCGCCTTTGCCCATGCCATGAATGTGGACAGGGTTATCAATAAAGTGCTGCGGGGGGATTATTTCCGTTTGCCCCAGGCCTTTTACGGCTACGGAAAATATACCGATTATACCATCACCCCGCGGGAGTACGATATTTCCAGGGTAGAATCCCTGATGATTGAGGCCGGGTGGCAACGGGGGAATGACGGCGTCTGGAAAAAGGGGAATATGCGGTTTTCCGTTTTAGTCACCTATTACTCCGAAGAGCATATGCCCAGGCTTGTCGTGTTAAAGGAGGAGGCCTTAAAGGCGGGTATTGAACTTCGCCTGGAAAAACTCGATCCTTCGGCCATGTTCAAAAAAACCTTGGAGAAGCAGCATGATGTGGCCTGGATGGGGTGGAGCACCAATATGAGACCATCCTATTGGCAGGGCTGGCACTCAGATAATGCCCATAAACCCCAGACCAATAATATTACCAATACGGATGACCCGGAACTGGATGCCTTGATCGACCGCTACAGGGACAGTCTGGACGAAGACGAACGGATCCGCCTTTCTTTACGGATTCAAAACAAGATACACAGTATCAGTGCCTATGTGCCCACCTTTATGATTCCCTATGTCAGGATTGCGTACTGGCGGTGGATGAAACTTCCGGATTTCCACGGTACCCGTGCTTCGGACAGTCTTTTTGACCCGTTTTCATCAACCACGGGCGGTCTGTTCTGGATTGACCCGGATACCCGGCGGCAGACACTGGACGCCATGGACAGGGGGGAGACGTTTCCTCCGGTATTGATTATGGACAAACGTTATAAATATAAGGCTGATGAATCGTGACGGAAATAGTTGAAGATACTATCCTGGATGTGGAAAATCTTGTGGTCTCCTTTGATACCGATCAGGGGCCGGTCCGGGCTGTGGATGACGTCAGTTTCAGCCTTAAACAGGGACAGGTGCTCGGAATCGCGGGCGAATCCGGCTGCGGTAAAAGCGTGACCGCTCTCAGTATTATCCGGCTTTTGCCAAAGCCGGTGGCGGAAATTGTTAACGGAACCATAAGATTTTCCGGTAATGACCTGGTGACACTTCCCATTGAGCAGATGCATGGGATCCGTGGGAAAAAGATCTCAATGATCTTCCAGGAACCCATGACTGCCCTGAATCCGGTACAATCCGTCGGGCGCCAGATGACAGAAGTATATGAACTGCATTTTCAAGAGATGTCTTCGGATCAAATGACCACCGAGTCGGTAAACATGCTTGACAGGGTCGGGATTCCGGATCCGGGCCTGGTAATGAAAAAATATCCCCATCAGCTGTCAGGGGGCATGCGCCAGCGGGTGATGATCGCCATGGCCCTGGCCTGTGAACCTGATATACTCATTGCAGACGAACCCACCACTGCCCTGGATGTGACGGTTCAGGCCCAGATCCTGGATTTGATTCTGACGCTTAAGAAGAAAAACAGGATGTCCGTGATCCTGATCACCCATGATTTAGGTGTGATTGCGGAGAATTGTGACGAAGTGGTGGTCATGTATGCAGGCAGAATTGCTGAAACAGCGAAAGTAAGACAACTTTTTGAGAATCCGCTACATCCCTATACCCAGGGACTGCTGTCATCCATTCCTTCACGGGCGCACACGGCGAAAACCCGTTTACCCACCATAAAGGGTAATGTGCCCTCGCTGCTGAAAATGCCCCATGGGTGCAGGTTTGCAGATCGTTGCCCCCTTGCCCGGGACCGGTGCAGGAACGAGACGCCAATGCAACGGTCAGTGGGTAAAGATCGTTCAGCGGCCTGCCTTTTGGTCAGACCAATGAAAAAAAAGGTAGGTTTTTAAAAAAATCCTTGATTTTTAAGTAAAAGCTAATAATATACAACCAAAGCTTGGCAGTGCAGGGCTTTACAGTTTCGTTCTAAAGGCTGGACCCATTTGTTGAAGTGGCGGGACCTGAGGTTTGAAACTACAAATATTCACTTAAAGTAAGGAGAGAGTCACAATGGCAAATGGGATCGTAAAATGGTTTAATGATGCAAAGGGTTATGGATTTATCGAGCAGGAAGAGGGACCTGACGTATTTGTTCATCACACAGGCATCAACGCAACTGGTTTCAAATCCTTGAACGAAGGCGACAGAGTCACATTTGATGTTGAAGACGGACAGAAAGGACCCGCAGCGGTCAACGTCACTGTTCAATAGCGTTTTTTAAAAGGGTTTTTGGCTTCTATCGTTTAAAAACCCTTTTTTTATGGTCGAAAAAATCCGGTACTGGAATCGTAAATCCGGTTTTAAATTGAATTCAATAACTTTTATCCATACTCAGTACTGATCCTGAAATTCGTTTAGCATCAAGTTCCGAACCTGGTAATCCGATACGGTGTAGCGGAGATCTCCGTTTTCTTTTCAAGGAGCATATCAGACACCAATTTACCTGTGCCCGTGGCAAGCGTCAGCCCAAGCATTCCGTGCCCTGTGGCTATCACGAGATTATCGTGATCCGGAGACCTGTCGATTATCGGCATGTCATCGTAGGTCATAGGCCGGAGACTGGCCCACTCTTCGAGGCAAAGATCTCCTGCAGGCGCTTTCATATAGGCCCCGGCACCGTCCAGCAGCTTTTTCAAACGCCGGGGATTTAACCCGGTGCCATAACCTGAAAACTCCATGGTCCCGCCCAGCCGGTAGCCGCTTTTCCACGGGGTTACAACCATATTCCTTTCGTAAAGCATGCAGGGAATTTCAGGACAGGGATCCGGCCTGTCCATGGTAATGCTGTATCCCTTGCCCGGCTGGACCGGCAACAAAAGGTTCAGGTGCTCAGCAACAGGGGCAGACCAGGCTCCTGCTGCCAGAACAAAAGCGTCTGATGCGAATTGCCCCTGTGAGGTACGGATCGTTTTTACCTTGCGGTTATGAATGTGAAAACCCGATACTTCGCAGTTCTCGACAATGACCAGCCCCTTTGCGACAAGTTTATCCTTCCAGGCCTTTACCAGGCGGTCAGGTTTCAGATGCTGGTCAATTTCATTGTACCAGGATCCGGCTATATCCGCTGAAAGAGCGGGTTCCAGATCAAGGGTATCGTCGCGGTCAAGCCGTTTGTAACCGAGGTTAAACCGGGACAGGAAATCATTGGTCGCCTGGAATCCGTCCAGGTTTTTTGGGTTTTTAAATACAGATAAAATTCCTTTTTTTTCAAAATCGCATTGAATATCGCCGGCTGCAAAAATCTGGTCAAACAGATTGAGTGAATAGGTCAATATTTCATATTTTTCAATGGACGCTTTTCGATAATGGGTGTACCGGCAGTGTGATGCAAATTTCAGCAGCCAGAAAAACCGGTTAAAATCCATCTCAGGTTTTATGTACAACGGAGAGGTTCCGCAAAGGGTTCTTAGGATCTCTTTTGATACAGCCCCTGGCGAGCAAAGGGGGATGATATCGGTAAAGTATAACAGGCCGCAGTTCCCGTGGGACGCACCGCTTCCGACCTCATTTTTTTCAATGATTCTGACCCTGGCTCCCTCGTTCATAAGATAGTGGGCGCAGGCCAGTCCGATTATACCGCCGCCGATAATGGTAATATTTTTCGAATCTGCCATTGATTATATACCTTAACTTGGTTGGTCCATTTGCAAATGAGGTAGATTAGGCTAATTTTTTTTTAATTTCAATTGGTATTTGGAAAAAAAGGATTTTACTCTTTCTACTGTTGCCGTAACCGGGCAATCGGGTATAAGATAATTTGCCGGCAAGGTATTTAACATTATACCCAGTAACCAGATTAAAGAGATTTGCATCATAATTATGCCGATTCTAGAAGTCAATCAACTCAAAAAGTACTTTCCTGTGACCAGCGGTGTCCTGTTGAGACAGACCGGGTCCATTCATGCGGTGGATGATGTCTCCTTCAGTGTTTCCAAGGGTGAAACCCTGGGTATCGTAGGAGAATCCGGTTGCGGTAAAACCACCCTGGGAAGATGTATCATGGGGTTGTATCCGCTGACTCAAGGCAGCATTACACTGGACGGCCTTTCCCTGACACGTATGAATTCAGCCCAGCGCAAGGATTTTTCAACCCGGGTTCAGATGATATTTCAGGATCCTTATGAATCGCTGAACCCCAGACAGACGGTTCGGCAGATCCTTGAAGAAAAGTACATCATCCACGGTAAGAATAAAAAGAATCTCGGCTCTACCCTGGAAACCCTGCTTTCCCAGGTAGGGCTTGGGCCTGAGAGCCTCTTAAAATACCCCCATGAATTTTCAGGGGGACAGCGTCAGCGGATCGGGATTGCACGGGCAGTAAGCATGTCACCGGAGATCATAGTCTGTGACGAACCTGTATCAGCACTGGATGTTTCAGTGCAGTCAAAGATTTTAAACCTGTTGCTGGACCTTCAGGAAAACCTGGGACTCACATATTTATTCATCTCCCATGACCTGTCCGTGGTCCGTCATATGTCAGACCGGATAATTGTCATGTATTTAGGCAAGCTTATGGAAGTGGCAGATGCCCAGACACTTTATACTTCTTCCTGCCATCCCTATACAAAAGCCTTGCTCGATGCCGTTCCCAAACCGGAGCCGGGTGCTGCTGCCCGCAGGACTCCCCTGACAGGAGAAGTCCCCTCTGCGGAGCACCCCCCACTAGGGTGCAGGTTTAACACCCGCTGTCCCCATGCGGATCAGATCTGCTTTGACAAAGAACCCGTGTTGACTCCCAATCAGGATGATGAAGATCATCTGACGGCCTGCCATTTTTTTTATTAAATGCATTGACCCTGTTTCCGGCCCTGAATAAACTTGCGAAAATACCTTTGGAATGTTAATGTTCCTGATTTGTTGACAGGGGAGAGTGTGACAGGCGGCAACCCAAAAAAAATTAGGATACCTTGTGAAGAAAATCTGCCGGTATTTAAAGATGTTTCTGGCCGTGGCCGCGGTGGTTGTTAATCTAACCGGTTGCGGCGGGGACAAGCCTGAACCCAAATCCCCCGACTTTATAATCAGGGCCGGAACAATAAGCATCTCCCCGGTCGAATTTTCAGATGAGCTGGATTTGAAATTGACTGCCTATCCATATGACCTGAAAAACCAGCCCCAAGCTTATAACCGTATGGTTTTGGATCTGGTATCGACCTTGTCGGATGAGACCATACTGATGGCTGCTGCTGACGAGAAAGGGGTCACTGTCACTTCAGAAGAGGTCGGGCTGGTTGAAAAAAAAAAAAAAAAAGACTATCCGGATGACAGTTTTGACCAGATGCTGCTTGAAAACGCAATCTCGTACGGGGTCTGGAAAAAAAAAAAAAAAAAAGATATGGTCATCAACAAATTGGTCCGACAGGAGTTGATCGATACCCAGGAGATTACCCCGGATGATATGATTGGATTTTACAATCAGTATCAGAAAAAAAAGGGAAGCTCTTCTGATGCTGCAGAAGGCCTGGATGAAACAACCCTTGTCGAACAACTGCGTATGGAAAAAAGCCAAGCCACCTACGGAGAGTGGATAAACGGTTTGAAAACCCGCTTTCCGGTTGAAATTAACAAAAAGGCCCTGGCTGTTTTTTTTATGAATCAGGAATAGAAAGGACAAATTAATGTTAAGGACCCGGAATGTTATTTTCCTTGGGATGGTAATGATTGCCGCGGGCATATTTTCCCAGGCAGGAGCCGAAGTTGTCGACCGGATCGTGGCCGTTGTCAACAACGAGATCATTACTCTTTCAGAATTGAATAAAGCAACGGCAATGTACAAGTCGAAAATCCAGGCTTCCCAGAATTCCGAAGCAAGGAAAAAAGAAATGATTGCCGAGCTTGAAACCGAAATGCTTAACAAACTTGTTGACGCCTCCCTTACAATCCAGGAAGCTGTGAAATACGGTATAAAAGTAACGGACAAAGATGTTGACACGGCCCTTGAAAATTTTAAAAAGCAAAATAAGCTGGATGACGAAGCCCTTAAGCAGGGCCTTGCTGCGGCAGGCCGCACGGTTGAAGACTACCGGGAGCAGATGAAAGAGCAGATTCTTCAATCCATGCTTGTCAACCGGGCGGTCCGGTCAAAGGTCATTATTACCGACGCAGATATTCAGACTTACTATGATGCCCATAAGGATGACTTTTCAGGTGTTAAAAAATACAGGTTAAAAAATATTCTTACCCCGAGCAGTGAAGAGATTGAAAAAATAGAGAAACAGCTTCAAAAGAATGCCTCATTCTCCGCGCTGGCCAAAGAATATTCCATCGGTTCCAATGCATCCCAGGGAGGGGATCTCGGACTGTTTGACATCTCAAGTTTCAGCGAGGAGATCCGTACCGCACTGGCTGATCTTAAAAAGGGCGAGCATACCCCTGTCATTCAGACCGGCAGCGCCTATCAGATTATCTATGTGGATGATGTGGTCATGGAAGGACAGCTGACCATGGACCAGGCCCAGGATAAGATCCGGGATATCCTATACAAAGACCAGGTAGAGACGCAATTTAAAGCGTGGATTCAGTCCCTCAAAGAGAGTGCCCATATAGAGCTGATGCTCTAATTTCAACTTAGGTATCCGATACCGGGAAAAAACAGATGCAGAAAGAACAGATACAGATACTGAAAGTCAGCATTAAAAGGCTGCTGCGCCGGGGAGCAAATAAGCAATTGCTCAACATCATAAATAAAACCCATATGGCAGACCTTTCAATCGTATTTCAGGAACTGACGCTGATCAATCAGCAGAAATTGTTTAATCTCCTGGAGGATCCCGAAGAGATCGGCATTCTTTTTTCCAAGCTTGATGAAGCGACTTTTGTTGAATTTATAAAAAACGTGAATTTCAATAAACTTGTTGAAATTTTTGACCATATGCCTTCGGATGATGCTGCTGAATTGCTCGGTCTTCTGGATGAAGAGCTTTCAGATAAGATATTGTCCAAGATGAAAAAAGAGGAGTCGGACAATGTCGAGCAGATCATGAGCTATGACGAAGACACTGCCGGCAGCCTTATGGTCAAAGACTATGTTGCACTGGAAGAGGATGTTAATGCAAAACAGGTCATTGAATCATTGCAGAATAAGTATCTGGATGTTGAAATGCCCTTCTATATTTATGTAATTGACGCCTATGGCAAACTGGTTGGGGTCAGTTCCCTGCGGCAACTGGTTGTTGAGTCACCTGACCGTCCCCTGAAAGAGTTCATGGCAACGGACATCGTTTCGGTCAAGCCATATACTGACCGGGAAGAGGTGGCCCGGCTGGTATCGCTTTATGACTACCTTGCCATTCCCGTTGTGGATGACGACAACCGCATTGTGGGTATTGTAACGGTTGACGACGTTATAGATATCCTCCATGAGGCAGCTACGGAAGATATGCTTAAGATGGCCGGTGTGGGTGAAGAGTACGTGGAAACCCAGACCATAATCAAAGGAACGAGGATACGTCTTCCCTGGCTGTTTGCCAGTTGCCTGGGGGGAGTGGCCGCCTTTTTCATCATTGGCGGTTTTGAGGACACACTGGTGCAATTTGCCGGACTTGCGGCCTTTATCCCGGTGATCATGGGAATGGGCGGTAATATCGGCACCCAGAGTTCCACTATTGTGGTCCGTGGAATTGCCACGGGCAGGGTGGATGTCAGGGATTTTACACAGGTTGTTTCCAAAGAACTGGCAGTCGGCCTCATCCTGGGGGTTGTCTACGGGCTGCTTATCGGTATGGTGGCAAAAATCAGTTTTTTTGACCAGCCCTTTTCCTGGGCACTGGCAGTTGCAGTGGGGCTGGCCATTGTCTCTTCCATGTCCGTTGCCGCCCTGGTCGGTTCTATGGTCCCGCTGATCTTTCAGCGTCTGAACATTGACCCGGCTGTGGCCACAGGCCCTTTTGTGACCACCTCAATCGATATCGTCAGTGTGTACTGCTACTTTATGATTGCCCGGTTCCTGCTCGGCTTTTGAAGGTATTAAATGGCGGATTTCAGCACAGATGCCATCCTGCTGCGTAAGATTGAGTACGGGGATCATGACCTTATCATCACATTTCTGACCCGTGACCGCGGAAAAATCGCAGTCATTGCCAAGAATGCCAAACAGAGTGTCAGACGGTTTTCAGGCTCGCTGGATCTTTTTTCAGCAAACAGTATCCAGTGCACATTCCCAAAAAAAAATAAGGACGGATTGATTATTCTGGCCCAGTCCGACCTGGACAACGGGTTTGCCAACATTCGTTATGATGTTATCAAGACAGGCTATGCCTGCTATTGGGTTGAGATCCTGACCCTGTGGCTTGAGGAGGGGAAACCCCAGCAGGAGCTGTTTGACCTGCTCTACTTTTCCCTGGACGCGCTGAACAGGTCAGATATTAGAACCCAGGTGGTCAGCCTGCTGTTCCAGATACGGTTCATGGGAATTTCCGGCTTTGCGCCCAACCTGGAATTTTGCGATTCGTGCGGTAAGGATCTGGATACCATTACCAGGGGGACGCTGCGGTTTGATTTCAAAGAGGGGCAGGTGATCTGTCCGGGATGCCGGCCCAACGCCTCAAAATACGGCATGGAGGTCTCTAAAGGCACTTTGAAGCAGCTGGCCTGGATAAATGCGACTGAGATGGACCGGGCGGACCGGATTAAATTTTCTCCCCTTGCCATACGTGAGGGAGAGGTTTTACTTGAATCTTTTATACCTTTTCATATCGGAAGGGAGTTCAAAAGCCTTGGTTTTTTACGCAGGATGAAACGGGAAAGATGAACTTTAAGCCTATACTTGACAGCAACCTAATTAAAACCTCAGTGCCCTGCCGGGTGGATTTTGGCGGAACACTGGATATTTCGACATTTTACCTGCCCCTTTCCCATCTGGAACCGGCTACCTTGAACCTGGCGCTGGATATGCGGACCTACGTGACCCTGTCACCCTGGAAAAAGGGGCGAATTAAAATCTCTTCAAAAGGATTTGAATCCATGGAAAGGGGCCGTGAAGAGTCAGGCGTGGACAATCCAATGGGCCTGATGTTTGCCATTGCCGGATATTTCAATGCCCATGGGGTTCATATTCATATCGAATCAACCTCTCCGCCGCGCAGTGCCCTTGGCGGTTCTTCCTCTGCTGCAGTGGCCGTTATTGCAGCCTTTTATGCAGCAATGGACGAAGTAAAAGAACCTGAGCATATTGCCTGGCTGGCCCACTATATTGAATCTTCGGTTGCCGGGATACCCTGCGGAGGACAGGATCAGACAGCCGCCGCTTTCGGCGGGGTTAATCTCTGGGAGTGGGGCTTTGGTGATGAAGGCCCAAGGTTTACCCGGAAACCGCTCTATGAAGACGAAGAAGAGAGGCAAATGCTGAATCAGAGGATACTTGTGGCCTATTGCGGTATACCCCATGAATCAAAAGATATCAACGGTCAATGGGTTGCCGCATTCAAGTCAGGAAAAGCGGTTCACCATTTTAAGGAAATAGTCGCCATTACAAAAAAATTTTCAAGCGCCCTCCAGGCTAAAAACTTCAGTTTTGCAGGGGAGTTGATGAACCGGGAGACAGAGATCCGGTGTGAAATTACCCCTGAGGTCCTTGACAAGACAGGTAAAAAGTTGTTTGAAAGAGCAAAGGCTGTTCAATGCGGTGCCAGGTTTACCGGTGCCGGCGGGGGCGGATGTCTCTGGGCAGTTGGAGAGCAGGAAAATATTCAGGCGCTTTCAGGTTCCTGGCAAAAGGTTCTGGACACGGTTGAAAACGGCAGGATACTGGACACATCTATTGATCCCAAAGGAATCCTGATTCATAGATGACCGGGTGCGATTTTTGTTTGCTCTGATCCCTGAACCACAGTGTAAGAAATATCAGCCGAAAAATACAAATACGACGATAAAACAGAAAAGGAGATCCCCATGGCAGGTTATGACCCTGAAAAGGATAAAAAAGTAGCAGAGTGGAAGAACGAGGAAACCGGATTACTGATTTCCATCCAGCAATACGGAGAAGGAGAACCCAAGGTTCAGATCGGCCCCAGAATCCTTAAGAAAAAAGACGGCAGCGACAGGGCGCCCTCAAAAGCAGGACGGCTTTCTGTCGAGGATATCATGTGGCTCTACGATATTATAGATGAGGTAAAGGATGAGTTATCCGACATGGTCGGACCTGAATAGCCCTTCCATTGTACCGCCGTTAGGGGCAAGGCAGGCTCCCTCCATAGGACCTGCCGCCCTGATGGTCAGCACGGAACCGGATTTGCGTTTTTTGTCCGGCAGTGTCGGAGACTTAAAATCCCGGCCTTTTTTCATGGGAACCCTCATGACGGGTAAATCCGATCATGGCGGCTACGCCATTGCAGGTCCCTACATCGGTGCCCCTTACGGGGTGATGCTGATGGAATCCCTGATTGCCAAGGGTGCCCGGAATATTGTGATACTGGGGTGGTGCGGTGCAATTTCAACCTCACTTACTCCGGGAGATCTTTTGGTACCGGACTGCGCCCTGGTTGATGAGGGAACCTCACGCCACTATATGAAGCTTGAAAAGGAGAGGCCGCAGGTGGCGCCGGATTTTCAACTATCAGGTAAACTGGCCGACCACCTGGCTGCTGCCGGAGAAAAGGTCCACCAGGCCCCTGTATGGACCACAGACGCCATTTACAGGGAAACCCCTGAAAAGGTGGCCTGGTTCAGGAAAAAAGGGGCCCTTGCCGTGGAAATGGAGTGCTCGGCCCTGTTTGCTGCCGCAGCCTTCCGTAAGGTCAGGGCAGCGGCCCTTTTGATTGTTTCAGACACGCTGGCCACTGAAAACGGGGACTGGGATCCCGGATTCAGGCGTAAGAGATTCAAAACCATGCGGAAATTTGCAGCAGCCTCTGCCGTGGAACTAACCAGGACAATAGCCCAATGATAACGGATGCCATCAGAAAAGAAGCAAGAGATTTACAGGAAAAACTAACCGACCATAGTTACCGCTATCATGTACTGGATGACCCGGTCATTGACGATGAGACATACGATCTCATGCTCAAGCGGCTGGTGGAAATAGAAGACCTTCATCCCGAGTTGTCAACTCCGGACTCCCCCACGCGCAGAATCGGCGCGCCCCCTTTATCCGATTTTAAAAGTGCAGCCCATTCCATCCCCATGCTCAGCCTGGATAACGGGTTTAATGATGAGGACATCACCGCCTTTCATGACCGAAACGTTAAAACACTCGGAGACCAGCTTAGAGAAGTCGGAAAACTGCTGTACACGGCAGAGCCAAAGCTGGACGGCGTAGCTGTCGAACTCACCTATGAAAACGGGGTTCTGGTGATGGCCACGACACGGGGTGACGGCAGGACAGGCGAGGTTATAACAGACAACATCCGGACCATTGACCGGGTTCCCCTGCGGCTTAGAACATCAGATCTGCCAATGCCTGAGCTTCTTGAGGTCCGCGGGGAGGTGATCATTAATTCAGATGATTTCATCCGGTTGAACCAGACCCGCATCAACCGGGGAGAACCGCCTTTTGCAAATCCGAGAAATGCAGCTGCAGGTTCCCTGAGACAGCTGGATTCAAAAATCACAGCCAAAAGACCCCTTGATATCTTTGTTTACGGAACAGGCCTGTGCCGGGGAATTGAATTTACCTCCCAGTCCCATATGCTGGAATGCCTGGAGCGCTTTGGTTTTCCGGTTAATTTGCATATACAAAGAACCATTGGGCTCAAAGAAGTGCTTGAGGCATACAAAGATCTTCAGACCCTTCGTCCGGACCTGGATTATGAGATTGACGGCATGGTGATCAAGGTCGACGACCTTGCCTTCCAGCAGGCACTTGGAGAGAAAATCAAAAGTCCCAGGTGGGCCATTGCCTACAAGTTTCCCGCCACCACAAAAACCACGCGGATCAATGAAATTATTATCCAGGTCGGCCGTACGGGCACACTGACACCGGTAGCCCTGCTTGAGCCGGTAAGCATCGGCGGTGTTACCGTCTCCAGGGCCACCCTTCACAATGCCGATGAAATCGAGCGCAAGGACATCAGGGTCCACGACAAGGCACTTGTCACCAGGGCAGGGGATGTGATCCCCAAAGTGGTTAAGGTCTTCCCCTCGGAACGCAAGGGAGATGAAATTGTCTTCCGGATGCCCGAGACCTGCCCGGTTTGCGATTCACATGTCAGGAAACTGGAAGATGAAGCTGCGGTCAAGTGCATAAACGCCGCCTGCCAGGCCCAGCTTAAAGAACGGATCCGTCATTTTGTCTCAAAAAAAGGACTGGATGTGGACGGACTGGGTAAAAAAATAGTGGTACAACTGGTGGAAGAGGGTATGCTCAAGTCTTTTGCCGACATCTTTACCCTGGATGAAACGGCCCTGGCTTCCCTTGACCGCATGGGTGAAAAATCTGCAGCAAACCTGGTCAAGGCCATTGATGCTGCCAAAAACGTATCCCTGCCCAGGTTTATCTTTGCCCTGGGTATTGACCATACCGGGGAAAATGCCGCCCGCCTTCTGGCCAAAACTTTTCCCGGCCTTCCCGGGCTTATGGATGCCGACAGCCTCACATTGTCGTCTATCCACGGCATGGGGGAAAAAACAGCATCTGCCGTTACCCGCTTTTTTGCGGTAAAGGAAAATATCAGCCTAATCCATGACATGGAAAAAGCCGGTCTGAAGATCACAAATGACCTGTACAATGAAAAGCCCAAAACATTGTCCGATCATGTTTTTTTTAATAAAACCCTGGTCCTTACCGGTACGCTTGAGCAATTCAAACGGGCCGAAGCCAAAGAGAGATTACTTGCCGTCGGTGCCAAAGTCACGGGAAGTGTTTCAAAAAAAACAGACTATCTGCTGGCCGGCAGGGATGCAGGTTCAAAACTGAAAAAGGCTCAGGCGCTGGGCATTGTCATCCTTGATGAAACCCGGTTTCTGGAGATGATGGGGGAATAACCCGAGGGGCATCTGTTTATACTATGGGAGATCCTGCAATTCGGGGGATTCATGTAATGGTGCCCATAAAATGTTCCCGCTGTTAAGATTCTTGATGCAAACCTGTAATTAGGGTATTATTCCCTACTTAAAGATTCAGATCTAAATCTATCATAAGGAGACGTTTCCATGGAGACT
The DNA here is from genome assembly GCA_022361395.1 of Desulfobacterales bacterium. GTDB lineage: Bacteria > Desulfobacterota > Desulfobacteria > Desulfobacterales > Desulfobacteraceae > Desulfobacter. The sequence continues at coordinate 44,415 of JAKSAX010000076.1, forward strand.
TACTATAATCCTGAAGACCTGCCCAAGTTTGAAGAGGTCGGTAAGGATGCACCTGAGCTTGCGCAGAAATTTTTTGAATACTATGGCCAGGTTTTCTCAGAAGGGGAGCTGACTGAACGGGAAAAAGCGTTGATCGCCCTGGCAGTTGCCCAGACCATCCAGTGCCCCTATTGCATTGATGCATACACCCGTGCATGTCTTGAAAAAGGATCTAACCTGGCGGAAATGACAGAGGCACTTCATGTGGCAACCGCAATACGGGGAGGCGCATCCCTGGTCCATGGGGTCCAGATGAGGAAAATCGCTGAAAAAATGTCAATGTAACCCCTGTCGGAAGCATCCGGGGGGCAGATACCTCCGAAGTACCTGACCCCGGATGCAAAAGGAGCCAAAAGTGTCATCGGAAAATGCACATACCGTCCCGGATTTCAGCGCGACATTGTCCTTTGAAGGACTGGAACTGAAGCGGGATAAACTAACCACCTGCCAGGTAAATCTGGGACTTGTCTGCAACCAGGCCTGCAGGCACTGCCACCTGTCTGCAGGGCCGGGCCGCAAGGAGTTGATGGACCTGGCAACTATCCGCCAGGTGGTCAATTTTGTGAAGGACACTGATATAACAACAGTTGACATCACAGGCGGGGCACCTGAAATGAATCCCAATCTTCCTGAGCTCATGGATCTTGTGGCGGAACTGGGTAAAAAAATGATTCTAAGGTGCAATTTATCCGCGTTGTACGATCAGGACACCGGCAATATCCAAGAGCGGCTCGTAAGACACCGGGTCAATGTGACGGCCTCTCTTCCCTCCATGAATAAGAATCAGACCGACGGTCAGCGGGGAGACGGGATTTTCAACAAGAGCATGGATGCATTGAAACGGCTCAATGATCTTGGATATGGCGACCCTGAGTCCGGTCTTGAACTGGATCTGGTATCCAACCCGGCCGGGGCGTTTATGCCCAGCCCTCAAGCCTCAACAGAAAAAAGATTTAAGCAGATTCTCAGGGAAAAACAGGGAATAGGTTTTAACCGGCTCTTTACCTTTGCCAATATGCCCCTTGGACGCTTTGAGAACTGGCTTAAAAAATCCGGCAACTATGAGGGGTATATGACCATGCTCTATAAGGGGTTCAATCCCTGCACCCTCCCGGGACTGATGTGCAGAAACCTGGTATCGGTCGGCTGGAACGGATATTTATATGATTGTGATTTTAACCTGGCAGCAGATATTCCCCTGGGTAACTCGCCCACTCATATCAGCACGGCCGCTCCTGAAAATTTTCTAAACAGGGAAGTGGCAGTGGGCACCCATTGTTATGCCTGTACTGCAGGATCCGGATTTACATGAGGGGGGGCCATTGACGTTCCCGGTTAGGGAACTAAATCAAATGGGATCAGGCCTCCGTATCTGATTCAAGCCGTTTGCTGAGGACCAGAACAGGATCATCCCCGTAGCCTGCGGTTTTGTAAAATTGAATAACCCCTGTATTGCTTTTCCGCACCATAAGGTTGATTTTCGGGCAGCCCAACTGCCCGAGCAATTTCTCCCCGTGCTTAACCAATTGGCCGGCCACGCCTTTTTTTCTGAATTCAGGGGCAACACCCAGATAGTAAAACCAGCCCCTGTGGCCGTCATACCCAGCCATGCATGAGCCAATGACCTGGTCGTCCAGCAGGGCAAGATAAAAAAGATCGGGGGAATCATCCAGCTTTCGTTGAATATCCTTTTGGGGGTCATTCCACGGCACGGTCAGTCCGCACCTGTTCCACAGGTCAATCACCCGGTTCCTGTACTGATCCGTATAGGTTGATATGGATAGCGCCTCTTCCAGGGAAGGGAGCTTCTTTTTCATAAAAACGCTTAAAGGGTCTTCTTTATAATCGCCAAAGGGGCGGGTTTCCATAAACCCTGCTTCCCGGTAAAAGGAGATGGCTGCTGCCTGATGAATACCTGTTTCCAGCCGGGCCACAGGAAGATCCCTGCTCAACGCAAGGTGCTCCAGTGCACGGAGAATTATGCCGGCCATACCCTTTCTTCTATGGGTCTCAGGGATGTACATCCGTTTGATTTCAGCATACCCTTCCATAAACTTTACCGCACCGATTCCGGCAAGAGCGTTGTTGTCCCTGACACCGATCATAACGACATTGTCCCGCATCAGGGTGTCGATTCCGTCCAGGTGGTTGCTCTCCGGAGGATAAAGGGATTCCTGGTAAGTATCCAGGGCCGCAATCAGGTTCCGGACATCTTCAGCATCAGGAGTTACTTGTTCAACGGTTATATCTGAGAGTTGCATGTCTGTCTTCCACTGTTAGGAACAAATTATTTAATAATCAACGCCCGGCTGGGGCACAATGCCTTTACGGTAGGCGTGCTTGATTTCCCTGACCTCACTCACCGTGTCTGCCATATCGATAATATCGGAATGGGCATCCCGTCCGGTCAGAATCATATGGAGCCTGTCAGGCCTTAGAGACAATATCTCTTTAACTTGCTCAAGATCAACCAGATTCAGGGCAAGGGCGTTGTTGATTTCGTCCAGAATAATAAGGTCAAAGGCATTGGAGGCGAGTTTTGATTTGACGAGGTCAATAGCCTCCTGGGCATTTTTCCTGTGTTCGCTGTGGGGATACGGGTTCCCTTCAATGCCGCAAAACCCTTTACCTGTATGAAAAAGTTCAACATATTTTCCAAGATGGGTGACCCCGTCCCACTCACCCGAGTAGAGGTCGCCTTTCATAAACTGAATGATGCAGACCTTCATTTCGTGGCCGGCGGCCCTTAGGGCCATACCCATGGCAGAGGTGGTCTTTCCTTTGCCGTTCCCGGTGATCACCACCACCAGGCCCTGTTCTTTTTCCGGGGTGAGGCGTTTTATTTCCATGTCGTCTCCTATACCTCAGATAGGTTTTTTGCTGTAACAACCAGATTTCTGCCCCTTGCCTTCGCCTGGTAAAGGGCCTTATCAGCTCTCATTAAAAATTCATCCAGGGTTTGTCCGGATTGATATTCGGCAATACCGCAGCTGACTGATATCATGTTCATGACATCGGGTAAAACCGTGGCATCGTCGAACTCATGGGAGGCAACCGCCATCCTCAATCTCTCTGCAACCTTACGGGTTGCTTCAAGATCATTTTGCACCAGCAGGATAAACTCATCGCCTCCCCACCTCACCAGCATATCCTGTCCTCTTACGGCCCGGGAGGCGAGACGGGCAATATCCCTGATCACGCGGTCTCCCATAAGGTGTCCCATGGTATCGTTTATGGTTTTCAAATGATCGATATCAAAGAGAATCAGGCACATGGGGCTGTTCGTGCGCCGGTTAACCTGGGTCATATACCTGAACCGCTGCTCAAATTCATTCCTGTTAAATGCCTGTGTCAGCGGGTCTACCATGGCCATCTCTTCAAGCTTCTTCTGAAAAAAGTTAATCACCAGGGTGGCAAAAATCAAGGTGACAACCGTGATGAGAATACTGAAGCAGATGTTTTTGTAAAAGGTTGATTCAATGCTTTTCATGGCTGCAGTCTCATCCTGCTCCACCATGAGAAACCAGCCCAGTTCACTTACAAACCTTGAAGTAAGTAGGATATGCCGCCCCTCATTGTCATATTCAAACAACGCCGGGTTGTGAATGTTCTCAAGAATCTTCGGGGCAATGCCGGTAAGTCCCGGGATTTGATGAATGGACAGGGTTTCTATCTTTGTTTTATCCGTGTGAACCTGGATCACCCCGCCCGGGTCCACCATGTATACATTCCGATTGTATTTTTCCCGGTAATCATGGAGCAGGGTGGCGATCCGGTTGTAATCCAGTCCAACCCCCACAACCCCGAGAAACTGCCCTTCATAGCCGGTCAGCCTGTGGTTTATGAAGACGGTTAAAAGATTCAGCGCAGCTTCATTGGTATCAACATCAAGTGCGTAGTCCACCCCTGTATTTTTAAATTTGTAATACCAGACATCATGGTCATCCTCAGGTGATATCCGTTTTACTATCCCGTTGAAATGGTAATAATTCCCACTGGTTTCCGAAACAAAAAAGACGGTTGAAAACCCGTATTTTTCTCTGATTTGCTCAAGGTACTTCCGGATCAGCGGTATCTTTTTTTCACCGCCCAATACCCAGTCTTTCACAAAGGTATCGTTGGCCATGAGTGAAGATACAAAGATAGGACGGGCCAGATCCTTCTGTATTCCCGAGTAGATATTGTCCCTGGAGAGGGGAAGGCTGCTCTCAATGATGCTGGCCCGTACGGATTTTTTTGAAGCTGAATAGGAAAAAAAGTTAATCAGGAAAAAGCCTGACATCAGGATGATACTCAAACTGAGGATGAGTTTGGTTCGAATGGAGATCATCAATTTTCCCTGAATTTATCAGTTTTCAAAATTCCCTTCCGGTTTCAGTTTTCTGCCTTAATCAAAAAGGGCATCAATAAATCTTTTGGCATTAAAATCCTGAAGGTCTTCTATGCCTTCACCAACCCCGATGTGAGAGATCGGAACATTCATGATGGAGGAGACTGCCGCAACGATACCGCCTTTGGCAGTGCCGTCCAGTTTGGTAACAGCTATCCGGGTAAGCCCCACGGCATCGTTAAAGATCTTTGCCTGGGAAATGGCATTCTGACCGGTGGTGGCGTCAATGACCAGCATAACTTCATGGGGGGCGCCCTTAAGTTTTTTATCGACAGAGCGTTTTATTTTTTTCAACTCCTCCATGAGGTTTTTCTGGGTGTGAAGCCGTCCTGCAGTGTCGATCAACACCACATCTACATCACGGGCAATGGAGGCTTCCACGGCATCATAGGCTACTGCTGCAGGATCTGCCCCTTCTTTGTGCTTGACAATACCGGCATTGGCGCGGTCCGCCCAGATTTCCACCTGTTCAATTGCCGCAGCCCGGAAGGTGTCGGCAGCGGCAATCAATACTTTTTTACCCTCTTTTACATACCGTGTGGCAAGTTTTCCAAGGGTGGTGGTTTTGCCTGTCCCGTTTACGCCCACCATCATGATAATGTGCGGTTTTGTCTGTTTTACAGGTTCCGGGTCTGCAGGGAACAATCCGAGAAGCTCTTCTTTAAGTACTGCCTTAAGCTGTTCTCCGGTTTCAAGTTTCTTCGCTTTTTTCCGGATGCGCTCCATCATGTCCATGGTGATATCGACACCGAGATCTGAAGTCACCAGCAATTCCTCAAGCTCATCAAACAATTCGTCGTTGATAGCGGTTGCACCGGCAAATAGTTCAGTAACATCCGTGTTCAGGACTTTCCTGGTTTTGGAAAGTCCTGATTTCAGTTTTGAAAACAGGCCGTTATCGTTTGGTACTTCAGGTTTGGCAGCTTCGGTGGGTTCCGGTTTGGTTTCTTTTTTCTTGAAAAAATTAAAGGCCACGCCTTATATCTCCTTAAACGTCATTTTATATATCAAGTGTATGGTCTTTTACATTTTTATTGGCCATGAATCAAGGAAAGACCCAAGGCAATCGTGTATAAACTTGGCACTGTTTTTAATTTATTAAAGGTTTTGGGTACTTATGCCTGATCCGGATTTTGCCTGCGATTGCCTGTACACAAGTAAGTTACTGGAATCATTGGATCTGGGAAGCTATATCCGCTGACCCTGTGGAAAGACCGTTAAATTGACTTTACTTTCTCACTGCCAACCGATAAAAATAGGACAGTCAATGATCCACATCACGGGGACGAGATTATGTCAGGACAATTAGAAGAGAAAATCGTTGTACTGCAGGACCAGGTCAAGAAGCTTCAATCCCAGAAGGACAGCTTGCTGAAGGAACTGGATGCGGTTGAAGAAAAATACGAAAATCAGGACAGGCTCTACAGAAAATATTTTCCCATTATCATCGATATGGTGGCAAAGGGAGAGACCCCATTTGCCAAAGCCTGTAAGGAGTTGAGCAATGCCTTGAAGAAAAAGGCGACTTCAACCAAAATCGCCTATATTTTCGAGCAGCTGAAGACGGCCATGATAAAAGAGGACATCGGTCCGGTAAGCCTTAAAAAGAAAAAGGGGATGTTTTCCTCGTTTTTAAAAACCTCCGCAGATACATTTCTTGAGGATTTCAAGCAGAGCTATCATGAGGTTGTCAACTCCCTGAAATCCACCCTGGATAAAAAATATGCCCCCAAACTGGACAGTATGACCGCAAGGATACTCAAGGTCCAGGACACGGCAGATATCAACGATATAAGGGAGACGGTGTTTTCCCTTATTTTCCTTTACATCTCCGAGACGAGCCAGGACAGGGAAAAGGTAAATGCCTTTATCCAGGAAATCGTAGCCAAGATTCTTGATATCGAGACCAAGCTGGCCACCTCATATGAGCAGACCCGTTCCATGTTTACCTCCAACCAGGGGTTTGAAAAGGTGTTAAGCTCTGAAATGGGGGGACTGAAAGAATCATCTGACGTTGCAGCAAGCCTTGATGACCTGAAAGTCCAGATTACCCAGCGCCTGACCTCCATTGAAAAGGCCCTCCATAAGAAGAAAACCGTTGATCAGGCCATCAACAAGCTTGCCGAAAAAAACAGGACCTCCTTTAAATCAGGATTTGCAAAACTGAAACAGGAGCTTCAGGAAGCCACGAAATACTCTGAGCAACTGGAGAAAAAACTGAACCAGGACCAGCTGACAGGCGCTTTTAACAGGCGGGCCTATGATAAGAAGATGGTCGATGAAATGGACCGGTTTCTCAGGTATGGAACCATATTTTCGCTGCTGCTGATTGACGCTGACAAGTTTAAACGGATCAATGACCGGTATGGTCATGCCATAGGTGACCGCTGCCTTCAGGAAATCATAAAAAGAACGCAGCCTTTATTGAGGAAAAATGATATGCTGGCCCGTTACGGCGGTGAGGAATTTGTTGTCATCATGCCGGAGACAGACGCTCCCGGCGGGGAGCAGGCTGCTGAAAAGATAAGGAAGACCATCGAAAAAATAGAGTTTTTATACAAAAATGAAAAAGTTAGAGTAACCGTTAGCATAGGGGTTTCCTGCGTACAGGAGGGAGACCAGAACAGTGAACAGGTTTTTGAACGGGCGGATATGGCCGTTTACAAAGCCAAGGAAAACGGACGGAACCAGGTAATGGTTCAGTAGAATCAGCCACGAACAGGAGTTTTAATGGGATCTCACACAGAGATGGAATCACAGGCGCTGTTAAAGGCAGCCTGCCATGCCATGTCGGACGACAGCATGGAAACATTGGCCAGAAGATCATTTTCCCCTAAAAAGATAGAGATTTATAACGATAGATACTCATCACTGGAATCCAGGGATCAGTATCATTTTATCAAAGATACCGAAGCCGAGCGCATGCTCCCCGGCATAATCAACAATCCGGTCCAGCAGATTGTGGCGGCTTCCGGCCTCTCCGATGATGAAAAGGCGGAATTTTCAAAAAAGCGGAATGTCGGTGTGGTATTTTCCGGCGGACCTGCCCCGGGCGGTCACAACGTAATTGCCGGGCTTTTTGATGAAATTAAGAAATACAACCCGGAATCCAGGATCTTCGGATTTCTCCAGGGACCGGACGGTTTACTGGAAGCCCGGTACATTGAAATCACCCTGGAACTGGTGGACAGGTACCGGAACATGGGCGGGTTTACCATGATTAAGACCGGACGGACAAAAATTGACTCCGGGGAAAAGATGGAAAAAGCCCTGACCACCTGCAAAGGGCTTGATCTTGATGCCCTGGTCATCATCGGCGGTGATGATTCAAACACAAATGCCGCTTTCCTGGCCCAGCATTTCAAATCTTCGGGAATCAAGGTTATCGGCATTCCCAAGACCATTGACGGGGATATTCAGGTTAAAACCGATGACGGCCAGACCCTGTGCGCGATTTCATTCGGCTTTCACTCTGCGGCCAGGTCATTTGCCAGAAATATATCAAACCTGTCAAATGACGGAAGTTCGGATATAAAATACTGGCACGTATGCAAGGTCATGGGCAGGGTGGCAAGCCATCTCACCCTTGAAAGCGCCCTGCAGACCCACGTCAACCTCTCTTTGATCGGTGAGGAACTGGCAGATTATATTGATAAAGAACGGCTGGAAAAGGCCAAGGGGGAGGGAGGGACCGATTATAATGCCTATGGAATTACCTTGAGGCACCTGTCCAGGGTGATCTGTGATATCATAGTAAGACGTGCCTCATTTGGAAAAAATTACGGCGTTATGATCATTCCTGAAGGTATCCTTGAATTTATCAATGAGATCCAGGTCTTTATCATCAAGCTTAACAAGATAATCGCAGATTACAACAATATCCATGACCTGGATTTTCACAGGGCCTTTCCCGGATTGAACGAAAAACTGGACTACCTGCGGCGGATCAGCCAGGGTATGATCGACAAGGGGGAGTTTCCGATCTGGAATATGCGGGATGACGAACTCTTTACCCAGCTGCCTGCTTTTTTTAAAGAGGGGTTGCTGGTGGAGCGGGACTTTCACGGCAACTTTCAGTTTTCCCAGGTTAAGACGGAAAAAATCGTCATGGATATGGTTAAAGAGTATCTGGATGTCTTAAAAGAGCAGGGCGTTTATAAAGTCGGCATCAACCGGGAGGATTACGCTACCTTCATGGAGGCAGCCAGAATGGATCCCGAGCTTTATGCCCCGGCCCTGTTTAAAAATCCCCACGATAAATATGTTCTGGTGAAACCTGAAATCATCTCTTTAAAAACACTTAAGCAGGCCCTTGTCAATGACGGCATGCTTGATGCGGAAGATGAGCTCCCGGAGGCGCTTGTGGGTATATTTAAGAAGTCCGAACCCGACTTTAAAACCCAGACCCACTTTTACGGGTATGACGGCAGGGGATCGGATCCGACCAATTTTGACTGCAACTATACCTACAATCTCGGGTTAACCGCATTTCATTTAATTGCGGGTAATGCAACAGGCCAGATGGCTGCCATACTCAACGTGGAAAAAGATTTTGACCAATGGGAGCCCATAGGCATTCCCATTGCCAAACTCATGCATCTTGAAGAGAGAAAAGGGCGGCTCGAACTTGTGATTGAAAAGAGCATCGTGGATCTTCAGTCCAATGCGTTTAAGGTATTCAAGGCGTTGCGGGAAAACTGGGTGGCTGCGGGTCCGGGACCCGACAGGTTCAGAAACCCGGGGCCGGTGACCTTTGACGGCTGCACAGAAGAGGACAGGCCCCTGATGCTGAAGCTGAACTCGTTATAGATTTCAGGCAAGAGCACTAGGGGTCGCGTAAGAATTAGTTCACATTCTGTTTGCAAAATACCCAATGTTTTGAGGGTTTTTATAAACAGACTAGGTGAAGTTATTTTTGCGCGATCCCTGAATGCAAAAAGCCCGTTTGAGCGATATGCTCAAACGGGCTTTTTCATTAATAAACCTTATTTTTTTCGTTTAGGCTGGTAAGAGCAAAGGGGTTCTTCTTCTAGATAGGATCCGGTGGCCTCATACGCCCGTGCCCTGCATCCCCCGCACACCCGCTTGAACTCGCAGATACCGCATTTGTTTTCCAGGTTATTCATATCCCGGAGTTCATTGAAAACCGGGGAATTTTCCCATACTTCCTTAAAGCTCTGTTTTGTGATGTCCCCGCAGGTCACATCAAGGAAACCGCAGGTCTGAACCCTGCCCACATGCGAAATGAAGCAAAACCCGGTGCCTGCAAGACATCCGCGGGTAACGGCGTCCAGTCCGTGGGTTTCAAAGGTCACCTTCTTTCCCTCTGCTTTGGCCCGCTGTCTCAGTATTCTATAATAATGCGGGGCGCAGGTGGCTTTGAGCTGGAGACTGGTTTTGGACTGCTGGTCATAAAACCAGTTAAGGGTTTCCTCGTATTCCCGGGCATCAATGGCTGAATCCAGGATATACTTGCCGCGACCGGTGGGCACCAGAAGGAAAATATGAAGGGCCACAGCGCCGAGTTTCTCGGCAAGGGCAAGAATTTTCGGGATCTCATCAAGATTTGCCTTGGTGATGGTGGTGTTTATCTGGAAGTCAAGGCCTGCTGCCTTGACAATTTCAATGCCCCTGAGTGCATCATCAAAGGCGTTGGGAAGTCCCCTGAAGTCATCATGGGTTTCAGGACTCGCTCCGTCCAGGCTGACTGAAACCCGTTTGATACCGGCTGCTTTGATGCGTGCGGCATTTTCCTCGGTGACCAGGGTGCCGTTGAAAGCCATGACCATCCGGAGCCCGATCTTGTCACCATAGGCGGCAATATCGTAAATATCATCCCTTACCAGGGGTTCTCCGCCGGTAAGAATAATAATCGGCCGGCCCACTTCCCGGATCTGGTCAAGAAGCCTGTATGAAGCTTCGGTATCCAGTTCATTATCATAGGGGTGGTCTTCTGCAAATGCCCTGCAGTGTTTGCAGGCCAGGTTGCACCTCCGGGTAGTCTCCCAGGCAACCAGCCTCAGCGCATTAGGATCGGTTGATCCGGGGTGTCCTGCGGGATGCCCGCCGGGATGGCCGCCGCCTGTTTTTCCGTGTGGGTGATTCATCAGGCGTTCAACTCCTTTGCCACGTCAATGGCGGAATAGGTCAAAATCAGATCTGCACCGGCCCGTTTGATGGAGAGCAGTGTTTCCATAACAAGGGCTTTGGCGTCAACCCAGCCCATCATTTCACCGGCCTTCATGATGGAGTACTCTCCGGACACATTATATGCGGCAAGGGGAAGGTCGATTTCATCCCTGAGGCGGCAGATAATGTCCAGATAGGGGAGGGCGGGCTTAACCATGATAATGTCTGCACCCTCTTCAATATCCATGGTGGCCTCCCTGATTGCCTCCAGGGCGTTTGCAGGGTCCATCTGGTAGGTTCTCCTGTCTCCGAACTGGGGGGCGGACTCCGCTGCCTCACGGAAAGGGCCGTAAAAGGCTGAGGCATATTTAACTGCATAAGACATCACCGGGATGTGGGTAAACCCTTCGTCGTCAAGCAGTCCCCGGATTTCACCGACACGGCCGTCCATCATATCGGAAGGCGCTACCATATCTGCGCCGGCCTCGGCGTGGGACAGGGCGGTTCTTGCAAGAAGGTCCAAAGAGGCGTCATTGTCGATAATCCCCTTGTCAATCACCCCGCAATGACCGTGATCGGTATACCCGCACAAGCAGACATCCGTGATCACGGAGATTTCCGGTACACGACTTTTTACTTCGGCAATTGCCTTTTGAACGATCCCGTCAGCAGCATAGGCCCGGGTCCCCAGTTCATCCTTAGTGTCGGGAACGCCGAAAAGAATGATTGCGGGAATTCCGGCTTCCTTTGCCTCTTCGGCTTTGGTAACAATATGGTCACAGGAAAGCTGAAAATGGCCCGGCATGGAGTCAATGGGCTTTTTAACGGATTTACCTTCAACGGCAAACAGCGGTAGAATGAGGTCGTCTCTGGACAGTTTGGTTTCCCTTATCATCCGCCTGAAATTGCCGGATGCCCTGAGCCGTCTGCCTCTGAAATCAGGAAACAGCATTAGCTTTCCTCCTTTTTGATCTCTTCGTCTGTAAGATAGCAGGCAGGATCGGAATCCCAGGGATCATTGTCCACGGATTCCGCCCTGGCGCGGAAATTCCCTGCGCAGATGTCCAGCCAGCGGCATTCTGCGCACCGGCCTTTTACATGTTTTTTCTTTTCCTTCATCTTCATCAGAAATTCATTTTCAGGATCTGTCCAGATTTTGGAAAAGGGTTTGTCTTTTACGTTGCCGAAACTGATCTCTCGCCAGAACTGATCCGGATGCACCTCTCCGTCCCAGGAAACGCAGCCGATTCCTCTTCCGGAGTTGTTGCCCTCATTCATCTCAAGAAGTTCAAGTACCTCGGCAGCCCGTTCCGGATCTTCATCCAGAAGCCGCTGGTAGAGATAAGGGCCGTCAGCGTGGTTATCTACTGTAAGAATCTCTTTGGCCTTATTTCTGTTATGGAGATCCTTGGTCCGGTCCATGATCAGGTCAAGTACCTGCCGGGTCTCTTCATGGGTTAGATCTTCCTTGGCAATTTCCGACCCCCTGCCGGAATAGACCAGGTGATAAAAACAGGCCCTGGGGATGTTCTTTGCTTCAAGCAGGTCAAAGATACCGGGAATATCTTCAACATTGCGTTTATTGATGGTGAATCTCACCCCGACTTTTATACCGGCTTCCTGGCAGTTATCCACTGCCTGCATGGCCCGTTTAAACGATCCTGGAACCCCCCTGAACATGTCATGGGTCTCTTCGAGCCCGTCAAGGCTGATACCGACATAGGAAAGACCGATCTCCTTGAGCTGTTTTGCCTTTTCCTTTGTAATCAGGGTGCCGTTTGTGGAGATAACCGCCCGCATGCCCTTGGATACCGCATATTGCGCATATTCAACCAGGCGGGGATGAATCAGGGGTTCTCCGCCGGAAAAAAGCAGAACAGGCACGCCGAATTCGGCAAGATCATCTATCATGGCAATGCTCTGTTCATGGGTAAGCTCATTGTCATATGAGATATCTTCCGATTTTGCATAGCAGTGAACACATTTGAGGTTGCACCTGCGGGTCATGTTCCAGACCACTACCGGTTTTTTGTCCTTTGAAAACTGTAACAGGTGGGAGGGCAGTTTCCCGGACTCCCGTGAGTACCTCAGGGTATCGGATGGTTCGACAGTGGCACAATAAAGTTTTGAAATTCCAATCATCTTAGTTCTTTCCTGATAAGATCGTTAAGGTAACTTTCATGGTCGATCAGAGCGTTTTTGGAAAGAAAGAATCGTGACTTTCCAGTCTTCTCGCGGACCAGATTGAAACCGTCATAAAAATCGGTGTATATCTTAGATAAAATCTCTTCGGTGGTGGCACTATGGTCAATAAACTGCTGAATCAGAAAATCGGTTGCATCTTCTTCAAACACAATATTGAGATCATAGCTTTTGGAAACTTCCACTTCAATTTCCTTAATGGCGTCATGGAACCTTTTAATCTGCTGAACCGAATCCTCTATTTCCATAACGTGGGTTGCGTAGTACTGGGCAACCATCCGGCTGCGTATTTCGGTGAGGGTCAGTCCGTGGCGGATAGAAAATACTTTCCAGTTCTCTTTAACATAGTCTGTAATATAATTCATATGATCGGCAAGGGCTAGATTATATTCCTGTTCAAACCGGTTTTTCTCTTCACCGCCAAGCAGCCTGTCAAGAACATAGTCCGGCCTGTTTAGGAGGTCCGGGGTAACGGTGAACGCCTTTATCCGGGTTGAGGGCAGCTTTTCTTCAAAATTGAGCAACCCGTCTTCCACCACACTGACGAGTCCCCTGGCCCCTGTATTTTCCTGAAATGCCCTTTTTGCAAGAATTTTTAAGGCATCATCGGAAAAAACAATACTGATACCGTAGGAAAGGAAATCAAGGCGCTTGCTCAGTATTACCGGATTGTTCGGCATCTTGAGAATCGCGTAAAGGTCGTCTTCACTCAGTTCGTCCAGAATACAGCGGACCGGAACCCTGCCGATGAATTCAGATTCAAACCCGTAGGATACCAGGTCTTCGGAACGGGTCTCTTTCAGCAGCTCAATCTCCTTCTGCTTTTGATTGAGTGAGGCACCGAACCCGATGGACTGTTTGGTCAGGCGTTTTTTTACAACCTCGGTGAGACCTGAAAATGCACCGGAGAGAATAAAGAGGATGTTGGCTGTATTTACCCGCTTCCGGCTCCGTTTCCCCGTCCGTTGAAAAGATTCAAGTTCCTGCATCATGGAAACGGGATCATGGGGAACCTTGAGATCAACTTCAGTCTCTTCCATGGGTTTTAAAAGCGCCCGTTGAACACCTGTTCGTGATACCTGGGCACCGATCACATTGGGGCTTGCGGCAATTTTGTCGATTTCGTCAATGTAGACAATACCGCACTCCGCAAGCTCGATATCCTCATTGGCCTCTTTCACAAGATCACGGATAAGATCTTCAACATCACCGCCTACATACCCGGTCTCGGAAAATTTCGTGGCATCGGCCTTAACAAAGGGGACCCCTATTTTTTTTGCTATAAGTTTAATCAGATAGGTTTTCCCGATACCGGTGGGACCGAGCATGAGAATGTTGGACTTAATGTTGCCGGTGATTTTTGAAATACCGTCCTCAGTGGACTCCTGGTGACGAATCCGGTTAAAGTGGGTGCAGATCTTTGTGGACAGGACGGATTTGGCCCTGTCCTGCTTAACCACGTACTGGTCCAGATAGGAGATAAGCTCAGCCGGCTTGATGGTAAAGTCTATCAGCTCTTTCTTGCCCTTTGAGGGCGGCGCGCCTGTTACGGCATCTTGCTGGGGCTGGACGGAAGGGGAGAGAATTTTCACGTTACCGCCGAATTTTTTGTTTAAAAATTCTCCCAACTCTTTTTCTATTTTGCGGGGATCCTGCCCCGTGATGTCAAAAGTCATAATAGGGTAATATAAGCTGGCTTTGGCAGAATTCAAGATCGTCCGGGGTCTTTGCTCTTTTTTTCCGTAAATAGTGCACAGGGCTTTCCGGAGGACTGATACACAACAATGCTGGGCAGTTGTTTGCTTTTAAAACCCATGGCGCGGCATCCGTTGGGATGGGCGGGTTCCCAGGTGACGTAGAAGAATTTGCATTTATAACAATTAATTTTATAATCTTCGGTCATAACAGCCTCAAATTTAAAAAGGCCACGAGCAAACTGCCCGTGGCCTTTTATTGTTGTGGTGCCGAAGGGGAGATTTGAACTCCCACGGGTCGCCCCACACGCCCCTCAAGCGTGCGTGTCTACCAATTCCACCACTTCGGCATTTTTTTCTATGTCAGGTCTGCTATTCGCTCTTCTGTTCTACAGGTGCGCTGTTGCCTTTCATCACGCTGCTCTCTGACTGCTGCCCGGACATGTATGCGAGGCTGAGAGAGGTGATCATGAAAATGATGGCGACTCCGGTGGTGATCTTGGTCAGGATGCTGGCCGGCCCTGCTGCACCGAAAAGTGCCTGACTTCCTCCCCCACCTATGGACGCTCCCATTTCAGCGCCTTTACCTGTTTGAAGCAGAACAATGAGGATCAGGAGGATACAAACTGTAACGTGTAATGCGACTACGATAGTTGTCATAATAATATTTTACTCGTACCTTATTATGTTTATAAATTTGTCTGCATCCAGGCTTGCCCCGCCAACCAGGGCGCCGTCCACATCCTCTACGCTCATCAGGTCCTTTACATTGTCCGGATTTACCGATCCGCCGTAAAGTATCCTTGTTCTTTCAGCCAGATCTTTGGAGAACTTCTCTTCAAGGATTTTCCGCAGAAACCTGTGAACCTCTTCAACCTGTTCCACGCTGGCTGTCTTGCCTGTGCCTATGGCCCATACCGGTTCGTAGGCAAGGACCAAGGTCTTAAGTTCGTCAAGACCAGAGCCTTTTAACCCATCTGTGACCTGTTTGTCAAGGACAAAAAAGGTTTTTTCTTCATCCCGGTCTTTTTCTGTTTCACCGATACAGACCACAGGGATCAGATCAGACTCAACAGCAGCCCTGGTTTTTTGACAAACCCACTCATCCGTGTCACCGAAAAACTGCCTGCGCTCGGAGTGGCCGATGAGCACATAATCGGCCCCGGCGGCTTTAAGCATATCTCCGGACACCTCTCCTGTAAAAGCGCCCTGTTTTTCAAAATAGAGGTTCTGAGCCCCCAGTTTAACGGCTGTGTCCTCAACTGCCTTTGCAACCAGGGGCAGGGACAGATTTGTAGGGGCAATCATGATATCTGTCCCCTCAACATCCGTACAGAGTTCTGCAAGCTTTTTGGCTTCTGCCACAGCCTCGGCCCCGGATTTATGCATTTTCCAGTTGCCGGCTATCAATGGTGTTCTACTCATCTCTTTCCTCCGGTATTAAAGCGATTTACCGACCATGGTTGCAAGATCGATCATCCTGTGGGAATAACCGGCTTCATTGTCATACCATGAATAAATTTTAACCATGTCCCCGTTGATGACATCCGTGCAAGAGGCATCAACTATGGAGGACAGGGGGCATGAGTTGTAGTCAATGGAAACCAGGGGAATATCACTATACCCCAGGTATCCTGAAAGATTTGTGTCTGCAGCCTTTTTCAGGGCCTGGTTCACATCCTCCGGTGTCAGGTCTTTTTTCTCTGTGGTGACGACCAGGTCCACCATGGAAACGTTAGGAGTGGGTACCCTGACGGCCAGCCCGTTGAGCTTGCCGGAAAGTTCGGGAAGAACAAGTGACACAGCCTTGGCTGCGCCTGTCGTGGTCGGTATCATGGAGAGGGCTGCCGCCCTGGATCTGCGGAGGTCCTTGTGCGGAAAGTCAAGCAGCCGCTGATCCCCGGTATAGGCATGAATAGTGGTCATCAGGCCGCATACAATACCAAAGTTTTCCAGAAGCACCTTTGCCACCGGGGCAAGGCAGTTGGTTGTGCAGGATGCATTGGAAATAATATGGTGGGAAGCCGGGTCGTAATCCTCATGGTTAACGCCCATGACAACGGTAATATCCGGATCGGCGGCCGGGGCTGAAATAATGACTTTTTTAGCGCCGCCTTCGATGTGCTTGGAGGCGGTTTCCTTGTTCCGGAACAGGCCCGTGCACTCGAGAACGATATCTACTTCGGCATCGGCCCACGCGATCTGCCCCGGATCCTTCAGGGCGGTAACCGCAATTTTATCACCGTCAACGATAATTGCTCCCTCTTCGGCAGTTATCGTGTTACTGAGCCTGCCGTGAACGGAATCATACTGAAGCAAATGGGCAATGGTTTTGGTATCTGACAAGTCGTTTATTGCCTTAACCTTTACTTCCGGATTATCCTGGGCCGCCCGGAATACCATTCTTCCGATTCTTCCAAATCCGTTTATTCCTATATTTATCGTCATTATATCTTCTCCTTTCGTGGCAGATCGCCGGCCTGTAAAGACGGCCGGGCAGTGGACTGCCGTTAGAATTTAGGACCGTTTGGTCCCTTTGAGAATATCGCTGGCCAGAGAAATGCTTCTTTTACCGTGTTCCACCAGGGAAGATGTGAGTTTATCCATCGGCATTTTATCCCGGGCGGTAACCGCTTTCATGAGAATCGGCAGGTTTACCCCGGAGATAACCTCAACCTGTCCTTCTTCAAGAAAGGAGTAGGAGAGGTTTGAAGGGGTGCCGCCGAACATATCGGTTAAAATCAGGACGCCGTTGTCCGACCGGACCTCTTTTATCCCGGTCTTGATTTTCTTTCTCAGGTTGTCCGGATCCTGCTTTATATCAATGGATATGGAAATCAGATCTTTCTGGGGTTTGCCCAGAATGAATTCAAGGGTATCTATCAGAGTGGCGCCCAGTTGGGCGTGGGTAACGATTAAAATACCAGTCATAGTTCTTTATTATCCCTGTCAATGTCCCTGTGCATAATGCTGGGGTTCAGGCCGTTCTGAACCAGTCGTTCAAAAACAGCCCGGGCAATTGCCACGCTCCTGTGCCGGCCGCCGGTACACCCCAGAGCCAGGGTCAGATATGCTTTGTTTTCTTTTTTGTACATCGGAATCAGGTAATCAATAAGATCGTAGTACTTGTCCAGAAATCGGGTGGTCTCCGGGTTTGCCAGCACGTAGGATTTTACAGCTTCGGATTCCCCGTCCAGAGGTTTGAGTTCCGGCACAAAATAGGGGTTGGCCAAAAACCTCAAGTCCATTACAAGATCCGCATCAAGGGGAATGCCGTACTTATAACCAAAAGATAAAATATTAATTTTCATCAGGTTAACAGATGCTTTCCGGTCAAGAATCATGTCCAGGATAACGGATTTGAGCTGATGAACATTATAGTTACTGGTATCTATGATGTGGTGGGCAACCTGACGAATTGACTGCATGGTTTGCTGTTCGGACCGTATACTGTCCAGCAGCCTGTTTTTACTGTCCAGCGGATGGTGACGCCTGGTCTGGCTGTACCTTTTGACCAGGGTTTTGGTATCTGCTTCAAGGAAAAGGATGGTCGGCGTGATTCCCATTTCCTCTAAGGCTGAAATGCCGGACACAAAATTTTTAATAAAGGTTTTAGACCGCAGATCCATGACAAATGCCGCCCCCTTAACCTGGGGGTGATCCTTGAAGGGCAGTTCAAGCACTTTGGGCACAAGTTCCATGGGCATATTGTCGATGCAGTAGAAAGAGGCATCTTCAAATGCCTGGACCACTGTGGTCTTTCCGGATCCTGAGATACCGGTGATGATATAAACCTTTAGGTTATCCATGGTTAGAATTCTTCATCCTGCTCCATGATGATTTCATAAATCTCATTAACCGAACCTGCGGATTTAAGCCTCTCTTTAAAATGATCCATCTTTAATAGTTTGGAGATCTGGGCTAAAACCTTTAGATGCCCTCCTGTGCTGTTCTCAGGGGTCAACAGGAGAAAAAAGATATGCACCGGTCTGTCATCAAGGGAATCGTATTCAATCCCTTTCCTGCTCAGCCCAAAGCCGACGGTTACAGATTCAACACTGTCAAGTTTTCCATGGGGGATTGCAATACCGCCGCCTATGCCGGTTGACCCCAGGGCCTCCCTTTCTTTTAAAACTGCGGCAATTTCATTGGGAGTTGCACTGGTGGACTGAGCCACGGCATCGGCCAGTTCCTGGAGTACGCCTGTTTTATTGTCAGCTGCAAGATCTGCGATAATAGATTCTTTGATGAGTATGTCGCTGATTTTCATTGGTTAGACTATCCCCTGGGCTGGATCAGGCCCAGCTTTCCATTGTTGTGTTTGTAAAGAACATTCAATTGTTCCGTCCGTGCGTTGTTAAAGGCAAAAAATGCTCTTCTGCCTGAGTTCAGCTCTACCACTGCGTCCTCAACATCCATGGGTTTTGAATCCACCGGTTCAATTACGATTTCCGATACAGGATCAACCATAGTATCGGTGTTTACCTGGTTAAATTCCCGGGTGTCATTCAGGCTTGTCTTATCACCGGACATATGCCGTTTGACTTTTTCCTTGTGCTTGTTAATCTGTGCTTTAACCTTATCTGCCAGGGCGTCGATAGAAGAGTACATATTCTCGGATTTTTCTTTGGCGTGAATGTTCAATCTGTCACAGGTTAAAGTGATTTCGGCAATATGCCTTATTTTTTCAACAGATAAAACCACGTGGGCTTCGGCAGGACTGTCAAGCATCTTATCAAATCTGCCCAGCTTTTTTTGGACATAGGCTTTCAAGGAGTCAGAGGAGTCTATTTTTTTAAATGTCACAGTGGTTTGCATATATATCTCCTTAAAGTTGTTTCCGTTTGTTTGAAGGCAGAATATTGAGTACCTTCCGGTATTTGGCAACGGTTCTCCGTGCAATCTGGATGTCTGATTCCTGAAGAATGGCGGCAATTCGATCATCACTTAAAGGGGCGTTGGGATCCTCGGCTTCTATCAATTGCCGGATACGCTCTTTTACACTGGCCGATGCCATGGACGCCCCGCCGGTCCTTTCAATGGAGCTGTTGAAAAAATATTTAAGCTCAAACAGTCCCTGGGGGGTGTATGCGTATTTGTTCGTTGTTACCCGGCTGATAGTGGACTCGTGCATCTCAATGTCCTCAGCAATATCCTTGAGTATCAACGGCCTGAGATAGGCGATCCCTTTTTCAAAAAATTCACGCTGGAATTTAATGATGCTTTCCATAACCAGATAGATGGTTTTCTGGCGCTGGTGAATACTTTTGATTAGCCAGGAGGCAGACTGCATTTTTTCATTGAGATAGTTCTTTGTCTCCTTGGGGATTTTTTTACCGTCCGCAACCGCTTCCCTGTAAAACCTTGATATCCTTAATTTTGGAAGGTCGTCATCGTTCATGACAATCTTAAACTCGTCATCTACTTTATAGACGTAGATGTCAGGCGTAATGTATGCAGGCTCTTCTGTGGCAAATTTACGACCGGGCTTGGGTTCAAGGTACTGAATGATTTTAACGGCGGCGCGGACGTCGTCTACGGAAATTTTAAGGGCTTTTGCAATTTTTTTACTATTCCTGTTCTCTAAGTTTTTCAGGTGGTTGGTTATAATTTCAGTGATTATATGATTTTCAATTCCCAATTGCTTGACCTGGATAAGAAGGGTCTCACAAAGGTTTCTGGCACATACCCCGGGGGGGTCAAAGGTTTGGAGGTGTTCCAGGACCTCTTCGACGCTCTCGGTCTCAACCCCGGCAATCTGTGCCAGCTCTTCTGTTTCAGCACACAGATAGCCGTCCCGGTTCAGGTTACCAATGATCATGTGGCCTATGGCCTCACGGTCAGCCCCTAAATTGGCGAGCATCAACTGCCACTTCAGATGCTCCTCAAGCGTCTTTTTTTCCGAGGTAAACGCCTCAAAATTGGGTGCTTCGGTGCTTTCTGATTCAGTGTAAATACGCCCGGTTGAGTTGTATTCATTGATGTAATTTTCCCAGTCCGTGTCAGACCGGACCCGGTCCTCAATGGTGACTTCTTTTACCGCTGGCTCTTTTTCCGATTCCTGGGCATCACCTTCCTGGGCCGTGATTTTCTGTTCCGATGCCTCATCCGGACCAGGCTCTTCAAGGGCAGGGTTTTGTTCCATCTCCTGCTGAATCATTTCAGCCAGCTCAAGTCTGGATAACTGCAGAAGCTTGATGGCCTGTTGAAGCTGGGGTGTCATGACCAGCTGCTGGGTTAGTGTAAGGCTTTGTTGTAATCCGAGTTCCATGCTAAAGTTTAAAATTATCTCCCAGATAGATTTTTTTTGCTATTTCACTTGAAATTATTTTCTCAGGGGGACCTGATTCAATGACGACACCCTGGCTCATGATATAGGCGTGGTCACATACCCCTAAGGTTTCCCTTACGTTATGGTCAGAAATCAAAACCCCGATCCCCTTATCTGTGAGTTGGGATATGATTTGCTGAATATCGATAACAGCCAACGGATCAATACCGGCAAAAGGTTCATCCAGAAGAATGAACATGGGATCTGTTGCCAGCACCCTTGATATTTCAAGCCGCCTGCGTTCCCCGCCGGACAGGGAGGCTGCCCGCTGATGAGACAGGCGCTCTATTCCGAGTTCACTCATCAGGGCCTCGGCTTTTTTTTCAATGTTGATTCCGTTTTTGGGCAACACCTCCAGTATGGCGGTGATATTCTCTTTTACCGTTAATTTTTTAAAGATGGAAGATTCCTGGGGAAGATATCCAATGCCTTTCCTGGCCCGGATATACATGGGATACTGGGTGATCTCCTCCTGGTCAAGGAACACCGATCCGCCGTTGGGCCGGATCATGCCCACCGTCATATAGAAGGTGGTTGTTTTTCCGGCACCGTTAGGCCCGAGCAGTCCGGTAACCTCTCCCTGTTTTACTTCCAGGTTAACCTTGTTTACAACGGTTTTGCCCGAATAGGTTTTTACCAGGTTTTCAAGTGTCAGATGGCTCATTTACTCTTCTTTTTTTTTGCTTGTGGGCTGGTTTTGATCTTCGGAATCAAAAAAGGCCTGTACCCTGTTTTTGCCATCACTTTCCACCATCACCCGTTCCTCAAGCCGGTACAGGGTGATTTTCTTTCCGGTCACCCAGCTTTTTCCGGTTAAAAGCTTGGGGGATTCGCCTGTCAGTACAAGCACTTCGGTGTCGGCAGTGTATACGGCTTTGTCGGCAAATGCCTTGCGTTCACCGGCCGTGTACCTGACATTGCCCGTGGCAACAATCTGTTTTACATTGCTTTGACCCTCTTTCTTTGTTTCAGATGTATGAAAAAAGACCTTAACAGACTCTGCCAGAAGTATTGAATCTTCCCGGGTTGCCTTCACATTACCGATGAACTCCACCATGGATTTGCTCTGTTCGGCAATCATTTCATCGGAAATGACGTGAAGGTTGGACTCCATTGCCTTTTTTTCGGTTTCATTCTCTTTGTCTGCAGCGGAAAGAGGCAGGGTGGTCAGGGCCAAAAGCAGGATTGTCAATATGGTAATGCCCGGTTTAGGGGAGTTCAAAGTTTTCACTGAAGTTTCCTTTTACATTTCCTTTAAAAGTGATCCGGTTCTCGTTCAATTCCGTCACCATGGCGTCTGCTTCAAGCGTTGACTCCCCATCCTCGATTAAGACCCGCGAATCGGTGTGTATTATATGAGGTTTTTTGTCATAATGCAATGTTTCACTTCTCAGGGTGTAGGTCTGATAACGCACAATTACGTTTTTCCTCAAGGTTAAATCATGGGTCTTTGTCTGGAGTATTCCACGGTCAGCGGTCAGATGAACTTCCGTCTTGTCTTTGGTATAAAAAACCACCTCAACATCCTCAAGAACGGCTTTGTCTTCTTCTTTTAACAGGGTTGCGGAAGAGGCTTTCAGCTCCCATTCGGTAATCCCGTTTTTTTTTGAAACCTGCTCAAGGAGGTTGAGCTTAAGAGCCGCCTGTGAGTCCACCTTGATATCCTCGATGGTTATCGGCTGGGTCAGCAGGTGATTGACGTAATAGTAGATACCGAGCCCGATAAACAGGCAGACCACTATCCCCGCAAGGGGCAAAATCAGCTTTTTTTTCCCGGAATGCCTCATGACAGAAAGCCTGCAACTATATTATCCCATTTCCCGCAGGATTTGAGTATAATCTCGCAGACCTGCCTTACCGCACCATGTCCGCCCGGAAGATCTGTGGTAATATCTGCATGTTCCCTGACCTCTTCGGGCGCATCGGCAACGGTAAAGGATATTCCGGCGCGGACCATTGCAGGCAGGTCCATCAGATCGTCCCCGACAAAACCGATACGGGAGCCGGGAATTCCGGTCTTCCGGACAATGTCCTCAAAAGCTGCGGCCTTGTCTTTTATCCCGTCAAAAATGAGGTCGATCCCAAGGTTTTTACACCGGTGGAGCAAGGCACCTGAGGTCCTGCCGGTAACAATGCCGACACTTACACCGGAATCCATGAGAAGCCTGAGCCCGAGCCCGTCTTTTGAGTTAAAGCTCTTGATCTGCTCTCCGGCGTCGGTGTAAGTGATACTGCCGTCGGTGAGCACACCGTCCACATCAAGGAGTAACAGACGGATATTGTGAAGTTTTTCTTTCATTTCATGCAACCTGTTTAATGGCCAGAAGCTGTGTCAGAAGGCCTTCCATCTGCTCCAGAGGCATGGAGTTGGGGCCGTCACACAGGGCCTTGTCAGGGTCGGGATGGGTTTCCATGAACAGGCCTGTTGCACCTGCTGCAATTGCGGCCTTTGAAAGGGTGGGAACAAACTGCCGTTCCCCGGCGGAAGATCCGCCACCGCCGCCGGGCAGTTGCACACTGTGGGTGGCATCAAATATCACCGGCATGTCCATCTCGTTAAAAATCTGAATCCCCCTGAAATCCACAACAAGGTTGTTGTACCCGAAGCTTGAGCCCCGCTCTGTGATGGCAATACTCTTGTTACCTGTTGAATGGGCTTTTCCAATGATATTCTTGCAATCAAAGGGGGAGAGAAACTGCCCCTTTTTTATATTGACCGGTTTACCGGTTTCACAGGCGGCAACGATCAGGTCGGTCTGCCGGCATAAAAAGGCGGGGATCTGGATAATATCGAGTACGTCAGCTGCCTTTTTGGCCTGGTCCGGCAGATGGATGTCGGAAATAACAGGAAGGTCCAGCTCTGTTTTGATCTGCTTTAAAATTTCAAGTCCCCTGTCAAAACCGGGTCCCCTGAATGACTGGATGGATGTTCTGTTTGCCTTGTCGTAAGAGGCCTTGAATATATACGGGATACTCAGTTTTTCAGTGACTGACTTAAGGTGTTCGGCAATGGTAAAACTGGTATCATAATCTTCGATCACGCAAGGTCCGGCAATCAGGAAAAAAACCGGGGTCCGGGTTTTGGTTAATTCAAAAAAAAAGTTGGTCATTTTGGAGTTCCTTAAAATAATTGGAACCCTTAAAGGTAAGGGCGCATGTTGGGCTAAAATTATAGTTTGGGAGAGTAAAAGTCAAGAATGTAAAATTCCTTGATAAGTAAGGCTTTTGCTGGTATTTTATGATGATTTTATTTTGTTGCATTCTAACTTCTTGAAAAATAAGGTTATTTGATGAAAAAAACGGTTTTTGCTCTGGTGCTCCTCGGGATTCTTATCCCTGTTGTCTGGATTATGTTTTAGAAATATGAAGGAACCATGCCGGAAGTCGATATAACCCTGCCGTCCCAGTACCTGAAAAAATCCTATGAAATGAATTTAAAAGTCTCGGATCAGGGAACTGGATTGAGACAGGTAATGGTTTCCCTGATGCAGAACGGCAACGAAAAGGTGTTGCTGGACAAAAACTACCCGCCTTCATCCATTTTTTCGCTGTTTTCAGATCAGAAGGTCATGGAGGAAACTTTTACCATTCCTGTTGAATCCAGAAAGTACGGGATGAATGACGGGGATGCGGTAATCCGTATCCTTGTGCTGGATTACTCCTGGCGCGGATGGAATAAAGGCAACCGGTTTTACCAGGAGAAAAAAGTGGTAATCGATACCAAGCCGCCCCAAATAAGGATTTTGACCCAACAGCACAACATAGAGCGTGGGGGAAGCGCCCTTGTTATCTATAAGGTGTTTGAAGAGAATATCCAAAGCGGGGTGATGGTGGGAGATAATTTTTTCCCTGGGCATTCAGGACTGTTTAAAGATCCCGGTATATACGCATCCTTTTTCGCCTTGAATCATACACAGGGGCCGGGCACCCAGATTTATGTCAGTGCTCAGGATCCGGCCGGCAATATATCCAAAAAAGGATTTCACCATTATATCAGGGATAAAAATTTTAGAACCGATACCCTGACCATCTCAGACCGTTTCCTGGAACGGAAGATGCCGGATATTGATCTTGGGGACAAGGAGAACGCGTTCGCCGGTGCCAAAAACCCGCTTCTGGAGAAGTTTTTATACGTAAATAAAAGCCTCCGGAAACAGAACGTTGAGACTGTATTGGCCGTTCCTTCCGACACGGTTGGGAAGATGATGTGGCAGGGCAGGTTCGGACGCCTTGCCGGTGCCGCCAACCGCGCTAAATTTGCAGACCGGCGAATATATAAATACAAGGGAAAGGAAATAGACCGGGCTGTTCACCTGGGTGTTGATCTGGCTTCCACGTCAAATGCACCGGTAGGCGCTGCCAACA
>JAKSAX010000335.1 GCA_022361395.1 Desulfobacterales bacterium
GTTTTCAAATTTTAAAAACCCACAGAGCCATTTCACTTAGGCATTTGATGGCGGAGAATACTTCATCCTGCCTTTCCACAAGATTGAGGGAATATTAAATTTTGTTAATGTTTCAATGGTAAAAGAAAAATGAATAGAGCAGGGGTGGACACTACTGAATGGTTTATAGATATTTAACTTTACGATTTATAGAGATCGTTCGTTCGAATCTTCGTCAGATTTTGATGAATTTACAGATTGCTTTAGGTTAACCTTAATTTTTTACAAGAGTAATGCTAAGGAGTTCGATTATGGTATCTTCTCTGGCTTTCATATTTTTTGGCGGGGTTCAATGCTTTTGAAAAATATGTTTTGTACGAGCAAAATTGTATCTGCATTCCATGAGGACAAGATAATTTTAGAAACTCATGGGGGGCAGATATGGTATTTCTTCTGCTGATCCTCAATTTGAGAAAAGGCATGAATAACGAAAGCATTGTGGGGTCGTACAGGAATTCTGGCCATTATCCAGTCCATGAAAATTCTAATCAAAGAAGATCAAAGAGACCATTCGGTTTGCTTATGATTTCCTATGGAAATTTTAGGAATCTTACGACGAGAGCTATGTCTATAAGTGACCGCTTTTTTACAATAAATGCCTTACTACGAGATATTGTTATCACTCTTACCCTGGGAAAGGTTAAAAACGATCATGACCAAACCTTCTGAGACTGCTCACAATACCTAAATTCAAAAATTAAGGCTCCCGGAAATAAATGCCGGGAGCCTTTTATACTGAACCTTACCCTAATTTTAAACCACAACTAAATCAAAGGCTTATAAACAGCACTCTTCATAATCAGGTACCGGATGGCAAGATCGCCTGCACATACAGAAGCCAGTCTCAGGAAAATCAGGAATCCGTTGGTGTCGCCGCCCCACATGATCAGGGTAAAGAGCAGGGGCAGGGCAACGGCAAAACCCAGGACGCCTGCCAGGGTGATCCGCTTTAACTCGCCGTCCAGCATGGCCTTGAGGGAAGCCTTGGCTGTACCGCTGGCATGCCAGGTGCCCCAGACGTAGAGCACGATGCACAGGAAGTAGATCAGGAAGAAGACTTCAGCCCATACTTCCATGGCTGAGGCGGCAGTGCCCTGGCCGGATACGGCCCACATGAGCTGGAGGATCTGGCTGCCCACCCACACCCCTGAGATGACGGACAGGGGCAGGACCATGGTGGAGCTCCAGGCCGGCAGGGCCCGGATCACGTTCATGGTGGCAAAGCCGTGGGAAATAATGAGCAGGCAGAGTATCCCCATGACAAAACTGAGTACCGTGTTGAACCCGCCCGGGGTGATGATCTGGATAAATCCAAGGGCGGCAAACACGCCTATGATCCATATCCCGCGGGAGAGTTCCGAGGTCTGGGGCTTCATGATCATCCGCCAGGCCCGCAGGGGATTGCCAAGGTAGAGCACATGGATCAGCCCGCCAAGCACCAGGGTGATCAGCCAGCCCAGGACAATGCCTGCCTTGTACTCGTAAAACAGGGACACAAAGTAGAGGCCTGCGCCGATTTCACTGAAAAAGAAGGCCAGCCACAGGAAGATTCCCTGCTGGTTGATCCACTGGGTCTGGGCAGTGGGCTGCACCATCCATTCATAGGGTTTCAGGCCGGAGCCGTCCGGGGGAAACATGGTCTTTTCAAGTTCATGAATGTTGTCTGTCATTTTATTGTCCTCCCGCATCCTTGTAAATTTTCACGGCAACGGCGGTTTCCATGTTGCCAGCCACCGGATCAAAGTATTTGAGTTTGGAGGGTAAGAGCTTGCAGAAGTTGGCGCCCTTGCCCTTGGCAATGGGCCGGCCGTCAGCCCACAGGCCGCCCTGGCCGGCAATACCGATGACCTTGGGACTCTGGGCTTCCATGGTTTTTACGATACCGTTCTCCTTGACACCGGCCTTGGTTTCAATCCAGATGATATCCCCGTCTTTCATGCCTTTTTTCTTTGCAAGGGATGAGTTCAGGGTAATGGTAAATGTATAGGGACACATTTTGGAAACTTCATCCACATAAGGATTCTGAAAGGTGGTGTTGTTGGTGTGAAGGATATCCCTGTATGAAAATGCAATCAGGTCAAATTCAGAGTCCAGGTCCTTGTGGGATTCCGGCCAGAACCAGCTTGGCAGCGGCGTGTACTGGTCCAGGTCCACTTCCAGTTCAAAGTTGGTCTCTTCAAAGATCTCTTCCATCCGCCGCCTGTCATGGATCAGGTATTCCATGTAAACCGGGCACCTGGAATCAATATCCCAGCGCCAGTAAACATCTTCAATGGGTTTGTGCCAGGTGGCGTATCCCTGTTCCTGGATCTTCTCATGGTCATCGCCGTAAACCCACTTGAGGAACCTGTCCCCGATCTCTTTCCAGGTCAGCACCTCGCCGGGTTTGATTTTCAGTTCTTCGTCTTCAACCCCGTAGTAGTCGTTGAGTTTGGCATTAAACTTGTCCAGAACCCCGACCCGGTTGGCCACATCAATATAGACATCCATGAAGAACCTGGATTCGCCGATGGGCTCGGCAACCGGCTGCTGCAGGTGAACATACCAGTCTTCGTATGAGGGTGATCCTGAGAAGAAGAATGCATCGATCTCGGAAGACCAGCAGTCTTTTTCAAGATAGGATACATCCGGGAGGATCAGGTCGCCGATGGCCTGGTCTGTTTCATTTACCCAGAGATCCATCTGGACCACGAAACAATCCTTGAAGTTGCGGACCGCCACATCCCAGTCAGAGTTGGAGATCACAAAATTGGCTGCAATGCCGAAGATCATCTCCGGTTTTGCCTTCATACCGAATTTCTCGTGGATGTATTCCACCTCATCCACATAGGGGATATGGGAGAGGGTACAATGGGTCCACACATCCACACACCCCATGTTGGTGGCAGGCAGGCTCGGGGCATGCACCGGCCAGGGATCATGGGAGTAAAATACGGAGGGCACAATCACGCCGTCCGTGCCCACGGAGCAGGTCTGCTCATAATTGCCGCCCGGGTATGCCCGTCTGATGGCAGGCCAGCCCAGGGTGCCGCCGGGCACATCTTCAGCCCCGACCAACTGGGACATGAGGTCAATGGCA
Organism: Desulfobacterales bacterium; assembly: GCA_022361395.1. Classification (GTDB taxonomy): domain Bacteria; phylum Desulfobacterota; class Desulfobacteria; order Desulfobacterales; family Desulfobacteraceae; genus Desulfobacter. The sequence continues at coordinate 3,119 of JAKSAX010000335.1, forward strand.
GCCACCTGGTGGATACCGTTGGAGTGGCCCTGGGAGCCCCTGAAGGTTACCGAGGAAACCGGACGGTAGGGATAGGTTTTCCCCTCAATGGTAATGGTGGAACCGATCTGGGCATTGTCCACCCAGTTTTTGGCCACATTGGCGATGGTACCTACCGGCACGGTGGAAATGTCGGAGGCCCATTCAAAGGTGTTCTGCTTTAAATGTTCCTTGAACGGCACGAAACAGGGAATGACCTTTTCCCCGTTGTACTCGTATTCGCCGTAGAGGGCGCAGTCTTCCCAGGCAAGGGTGGGATCGTCATATTCCTTGCATACCTTATCCTTTTCATCATAGATCAGGGGCTTGTCGCTGTCCACGTGGCGGATATAGGTGCCGTCTTCCTTGATCAGATAGGGGAAGTTGGTTTTGGCCTTGAGATAGAGTTCATCCATTTCCCCGCGGATGTTGGCAATGTAATTGGCAATGGCAAGGCCCACAGCCGTGTCCGTACCCGGTAAAATGGCCACCCATTCCGTTGCCTTTCCGCCGGCAAAGTTGCCCATGGGATCAAAAACCACCTCTTTGACCCCCCTGCGGATGGCATCGGCCCGGAGCCTTGCATTGGTCATGGCGGAATGTCCGGAGCCGGTACCTTTGCTGGAGCCCCATTTGAGCACATATTTGGTGTACCGCCAGTCCGGTGCAATGGACCAGGCCCCGTGGATCAGGCCGCCCAGCATATGACAGGCGTTGCCGCAGTGGAGGCTGCCGCCGCCGATAATGAAGTTACCGTTGTTTTTTACGCCAAATGCCTGGGCATAAAAATAGGGATGGTTGTGGGGGCCGTCAGAGGCCCTCATGGTCTGGTTGGTAAAGAGGATTTTATTGGGATCATCCTCCATGATCTTTTTCATCTTGGTGGCGATAAGCTCCAGTGCCTCGTCCCATTCAATCTCTTTCCATTTGGGATCCACCCCTATTCCCTTTTCAGGGTTGGTTCTCAGCAGGGGTTTTTTAATCCGGTTGGGGTCGTGGTAATACATGAGTCCTGCCGTGCCCTTGCCGCAGAGCCCGGACCCGTCGCCGCCCATGGTGCTGTCTTTTATTCCCTCTACCTTTACAGGCACACCGTTCACCACCCGGACCTTTGCGGCACAGCCGCAATAGCATACGCCACAGGTGGTATTTACCCATTTGTCTTCCCAAATTTCATCTGTTTTATAGGTCATCATTCCCCCTGTAATCAATCAATGTAGTAAACTGCCGGTTCCGTACCGAATTCTTTTCTGAGCTGCTTGCCTTTTTTCTCCATGATGAGCCGGTTGATCTCCGAGTCGGGATCATCCAGGTCACCGAAGATCCTGGCATTGACAGGGCAGATATTTGCGCAGGCAGGGGTTGCATCCTCATCCTTGCCCGGTGTCAGCCCTTTTTCCATTCCGTCTTCCAGCCGTTCCGTACAGAAATTACACTTGATCACAGTGCCCAGCTTAAAGGGGTAGAGTTTTTCGCCGATGAGTTCCATGGGGGTCTTGCCCTGGCCCGGGAAATACTCCCTTGCCTTGACATCTTTATCGTAATAGGTCCGCTGCTGGTAGGGACAGGAGACAAGACAGGCCCGGCAGCCCACGCATTGCTCATCATCCACTGCCACGATACCGTCGGGCCTTACATAGGTGGCACCGGTGGGACAGGCCTCCACACAGGCCGCTTCAGAGCAGTGGTTGCACAATATTGGATAAATCAATTTGGAAGAAGAGGGAAATTTCCCCGATTCTCCTATCAGCACCCGGTTCCAGAACACCCCCGGAGGCAGAAAATGCTCCTCTTTACATGCAATGGTGCAGCCCCAGCAGGCGATGCACCGCTTTACATCGATTACCATTCCCCATCTAGGCATAACATCTCCTTTCGCTCTATATATATTTGATTTATCCGTTTAACAGACCCTTCGCGCCTGGATGACAACTCATCCAAGCTTAGACTTCATGTGCTGTATATTCCTCCTGTTACTTATTTATGTGGCCCGCTCACAGCGCGCGGCGCTGCGGGCGGGCGCGTTGCCTGTAAGCAACGGTATTAAAAATTTATTATGGTGACTTCCTCAAACCCGCGCCTGGCGCAGGTCTGATTGGCGTCCAGTTTGGAACCGGAGAAAAAATCCTCCAAAGCCTCTGTGACCGGTTCAATGTCCAGCAGCCCCGACATCCTGGCAAATGCCCCGGCAACCACGGTGTTGGGTATGGGCAGGCCGATCTCCTCAATGGCGATCCCCTTGGCGTTTATTACGGCCAGGGTTTTCAGGTTGTCATTGGAGATGTCCCCCGGCCCTTCCTTGTCGTTGAGCAGCATCATGCCATCGGGCTTGAGACCGTCGAAGACAGCCGGAGACTGTTTCTGTGAAGGATCCAGCACCACCAGAAACCCTGGGTTGTAGATCTGGGTTTTCTCCCTTATGGGGGTGTCTGCGAACCTTCCGAATGCCGTGACCGGCGCGCCCCGGCGCTCGAACCCGAACATGGGAAAACTTGAGCCGAACTGTCCTGTTCTTACAAATGCATTGGCCAGGATCTTTGCGGTGGTCACAACCCCCTGGCCGCCCCTGCCGTGGAATCTGACTTCACTTTTCATCGGCTTTCTCCTTCGTTATTTTCCGCTTCCGCATCCGCCTCAGCATCGGGAAGCCTGCACTCACTTTCCAACATGCTTAACCCGCCCAGGATACAGTATTCATAATCCACATCATCCTGGAGGATCTCATGATCCTCTTCCGTGAGGCGGGCAAACTTTTTCATCATCCCCGTATACGTTTTCACGGGTTTGGGCTTTTTAACGGTTTTGGTCATGCGGATTTTACCGTTCTCTGCCTCCCAGAGCGGAAAGTAATTGGTTTTCACGGCCTGCCTGCAGATCCCGATGGTATCGGCGGGATCCGCACCCCAGCCCGTAGGGCAGGGTGCAAAGACATGGAGGAAGACAAATCCGCGATCCTTGGCCTCTTTTGCCTTGAGCAGTTTCTTGGCAAGATCGTCAAGATCGCTCAGGGTGGCGGTGGCGGTATAGGGTATCTTGTGCATGGCCATTTTAAGGGCCAGGTTCATCCGCCGCAGGTTCTTGCCCCTGGAGGCTGCCCCGTAAGGGGTTGTTGTGGTGGTGGCGCCATAGGGGGTGGTTCCGCTCTTCTGGACCCCTGTGTTCATATACCCTTCGTTATCGTAGCAGATATAGATAAAGGGTTCGTTTCTTTCGGCCGCACCGGACAGGTTGCCAAACCCGATGTCAGCGGCTGTGCCGTCCCCGTTGAAACAGACAACGGTGTTGTCGATGCCGGCCTTCCTGTAATACCGGACAAGCCCTGTGGCATTGGCAGCCGCCCCTGTCATCAGGGTGCCGAAGTATGACAGCTTGTGCCAGGACAACTTGTTCTGGCCCAGCAGCACCGGTGCGGAACAGGACGGGGTGCCGGTGATCACGATGTCATTGCCTATGACCTGGGGGATGAACCTGAGCAGCAGTTCCAGGCCGCATCCCGGACAGAATGCCACCCCCTTTGCAAAGGGATCTTCATGTTTGAGATAGTCCAGTACCTTGGAGGGTTTGACCTTTTTTACTTTTTTGGTTTCACTCATTTTATTTCCCTCCTGCGGATTCTTCTTCATTGGCTTCGGGATAGCAGACCCAGGTCACTTCGGGAACCGATTTACCTGCAGCAAGTTCCCCCGTTGTCTCAATCATCTGCGCCACATTGGCCGTGGTGATATCGGTATTGGCAACCCCGTCGATAAAGCTAACCAGTTTTGCACCGCCAAGTTTTGTTTCAAAGGCCTTAAGCTCGGTGTAAATCGGGCCGCCCTTGAACCCGAAGGCAAGGCTTCTGTCCACAACGCCCACGGCCTTGATGCCGGAAAGGGCGTCGATCAGGGCCTCGGCAGGGAAGGGACGGTACATGCGGATCTTGACAAGCCCCACTTTCACCCCTTTTTCCCGCTGCTCGTCGATCACGGTTTTAATGGTGCCGCACATGGAGCCGGACCCCACAAGGACAAAGTCGGCATCCTCGGTGCGGTAGCACTCTAACTGACCGCCCCAGGACCGGCCGAATACGGACAGGTACTCTTTATCGATTTCGTCGAATTTGGCTTTGGAACGCTCCATGGCCTGCACATGTTTGTGCCGGAGTTCAAGATAACCGCCAAGGATGCCGTGGGAGCCTACACCGAGTTTTTCACCCGGTGTAAGAACGGTCCGCCTGGGCTGGTCTTCCAGGACGGACAGGAAACTGTCCACATCTTCCTGGTCCGGGATCTCCACCCCCTCGGAGAGGTAGGACAGGTAAAACCCGTCATAGTGAACCATCACCGGCACCTGGATGTCATAATCCTCTGCCAGCCTGTACGACTGGAGCACCAGGTCCAGAACCTCCTGGCAGGATTCCGCCACCAGGAATATCCATCCGGCATCCCGGGTGGAGATCATGTCCTGCTGACCGGAAGAGACGGCAATGACTCCCGGGGTTTCCCTGTTCACGTTGACCATGACCACGGGCGCCCTTGCCCCGGCCACGGCCAGGACGGCA
>JAKSAX010000075.1 GCA_022361395.1 Desulfobacterales bacterium
TCGTTCATATCTGGCTGCTCAACTACCTGGGATTCATCTGTTCCTCTTTTATTTTCCTGATGTGCTTTTTTTACCTGTTCAAAGACCGCAGGTTCCAGAGAATGGCAGTAATCAGCAGTATCAGCGCCTTATCCCTCTGGTTTATATTTGAAGTCATTTTAAAGACGCCCCTGCCCCTTGGCCTGTGGGCGGATTTTCTGCATTAAGGAACACGCCATGTCTCCCATTGTCCAAGCCTTTGAAATTACATTTACACTGGAAACATTTGCAGCCGTTGCCGGAGGGGCGCTTTTCGGTTCAATTCTGGGCGCGCTCCCCGGGCTGGGCACCATGCTGGCCATTGCGGTCTGCCTTCCGTTCACCTTTACCATGAGCAATGCCGCAGCCATCGGTCTTTTGTTAAGCGTTTACGGATCTTCCATATACGGGGGATCTGTTTCTGCGGTTCTCCTTAATACGCCCGGCACCCCCCAGTCCGCGGCAACCGGTCTGGACGGGTATGCCATGGCCCGGCAGGGCAAAGCGGATCAGGCCCTTGGGTGGGTCACGGCAGGCTCTGTTTTCGGCGGTATTTTTTCCTGCATCATCCTTATCTGCCTGGCCCCCCAGCTTGCTTCCATCTCCGTGAAATACGGGACCTCACTCATGATCTTCGCCCTGATTGTAATGGGCATTTCCTGTATCTCCACCCTGTCCGTGGGCAATCAGCTCAAGGGGTTGATGATGGGGGTGCTGGGGCTGTTCCTGGCAACCATCGGGACCGATCCCTTAAGCGGGGAGATGCGGTTTACCATGGGGTTTGATTTCCTGGCCTCGGGTATTGCCATGCTTCCGGTCTGTGTGGGGCTTTACCCTCTTGCAGAAGTGTTTTTCAGGATTTATGAAATGTTTACCCAGCAGACCCCTGAGGTGCTCAATTGTAAAAAAATCAGGTTTCCGGATTTACGGCAGTGGACCGGCCGGCTGGGTAATGCAATGAGATCTTCGGCCATCGGCACATTTGTGGGGATACTTCCCGGGGCCGGAGCCACCCCTGCCACCTTCATGAGCTATTCGGCGGCCAAGCGGTTTTCCAAAAACGGCCACAGGTTTACCAAAGGGGAGCCTGACGGCCTTGTGGCGGCAGAGTCGGCAAACAACTCAACCACGGGCGGTGCACTCATACCGACCCTGGCCCTTGGCATCCCCGGTGACGCCACCACGGCCCTGATGCTGTTCACCTTTACCATTCACGACATCACGCCGGGTGTCCGCCTCATGTCCGACCATCCCGAGGTGGTGTATTCCGTATACATGACACTGATAATGGCTAATCTCTGCCTGATACCTGCGGCCATCCTGACGGTCCGTTTTTTCGGTAAGCTGATCAGTATACCCGAGTCCCTTCTTTTGGGGCTGATCGTTCTGTTTTCCTTTCTCGGCGCCTATATCGGACGGGGAAATTTTGTGGATATCCCCATTTCACTTGCCATTGGCGCCGGGGCATTTGCCCTCAGGCTGGGGGATTTTCCCATCACCCCCCTGCTGATTGGGTATATCCTGGGCCCTGAACTGGAATTCCGTCTCGGCCA
>JAKSAX010000338.1 GCA_022361395.1 Desulfobacterales bacterium
TCTGCAATCTCAGGCACCTTGTGCTCCCATTCAATGGCCATCATATGGACACCGGCCACCCCTTCCATTTCCTTGAACTCCTCCACCTGTTCCAGGGCGAATTTAATCCCCTCCTCTGCCTGTTCCTTTTTCTCCACCCCCTTGAGGCGCTTGATCAGTTCATCGGGGATGTCCATGCCCGGGACAAACTTCTTCATGAAGTTGGCCATGCCGGCATTTTTCATGGGGGTGACCCCGGCCAGGATATAGCATTTTTCATGGAGCCCCATATCCACGACCTTTTTCATGAAATCCCTGAACTTATCCATGTTGAATATGCACTGGGTCTGAATAAAGTCGGCACCGGCCTCGATCTTGTTGGCCAGGCGGTAGGGACGGAACTCATAGGGATCGGCAAAGGGATTTGCCGCAGCCCCCACAAACATTTTCGGGGGCACGTCAATATCCTCGTCATTCATGAACTTGCCTTCGTCCCTCATCTTTTTGGCCAGTGCGATAAGCTGCATGGAGTCGATGTCATGGACATTTTTGGCCTGGGGGTGGTTGCCAAAGGTCTGGTGATCCCCGGAGAGGCAGAGCATATTCCTGACCCCCAGGGCATGGGCTCCAAGGATATCCGCCATCATGGCCAGGCGGTTCCTGTCCCGGCAGACCATCTGGAAGTTGGGTTCCAGCCCTTCGTCCACCAGGAGCTTGGATGCGACAAGGGATGACATCCGGACCACGGCGGTCTGGTTGTCCGTGAGGTTCACACAATCCACATTGCCTTTAAGATATTGAAATTTTTCCTTCAGATGTTCAACATTGGCGCCCTTTGGGGGACCGCACTCCCCTGTGAATGCAAAATGACCGGCCGCAAGAACTTTTTCAAGGTTACTTCCTGATTTGAGTTCACTCATTTTCGTTCACCTCCTTATATGTTTCCCTGGACCAGTTCGTCTCTAATACTTCTCCTCGGGCCGCCGTCCCTCGCCGTCTGCCAGTCCTTCAGGCCTTTGACCCCCATGAGGTCTTCCAATTGCCCTGCCTCCATTTTCTTTCTCACAATGGAGTCCCAGATGCATTCGGTGTCCTTGTTCACCTCACAGATGCCGCCGGCAGAACCGCCGCAGGGACCGTGGAGAAGGCTTTTGGCGCATCTTGCCACAGGACATAGCCCGCCGAAGTAATGAATGCCGCAGGTACCGCAGCCGGCGCACCGCTCTTCCCAGACCCCGTGCTGGGTGGCACCGCCGAAAAAGGTGGTGTTCACCCCAGGATATATGGTCTGCTCCTTGTACATTTCAGATAAAAACTGGGGGCCGACCCCGCAGGCCATTGAGACCACGGCATCGTATTCGTTGACCTCTTCCCCCAGTTGGGCAACATATTCGGTATCGCACTGGCGCTCCAGCACCCGCTCGTCAATTTCCAGTTCGTTACCCGCCTTTTTCCGGGCGATCTTCATGGTGGAGGCAAGGATTTCAACCTCCTTGAGCCCGCCTGTGTTACAGACCGTTACACAGCCCTTACAACCGACGACAAGCACCTTTTTGCAGTCTTCCACCATCCCGAGTATTTCTTCAATGGATTTGCGATCAGCAACTATCATTGGTCACCTTCCGTTATTTGGTCCCTGCCCGGGCCTGAAATCATCAGATCCCCCCGGACAGGGAGAATTGGTATTCACCCCCTGCGTTTAAGCCGCAGGGTTTGCCTGAATGGGTGTGGGGCCGAGCGCCTTTATATTTTCGGCCATCTCATTGGCAATCTCGGCAAACCGTGCCCCCTGGGCCGAGGACAGGTTGTACATTTCCACCCGTTCCGGCTCGATGCCCAGCTCTTCAAGGGTTTTCTGCACGTATTCAACTTTCCGCTTTGCCTTGAGATTGCCCTCACGATAATGGCACTCCCCTTCAAGACACCCTGCCACGTATACCCCGTCCGCCCCGTCCTCTATGGCGTTGAGCAGGTGCAGGATATCCACCCTGCCGGTGCACGGCACCTGGATCACCTTGATGTCCGCAGGATAGGAAAGCCTCATGGAACCTGCCAGGTCCCCTGCTGCGTACGCTCAGTACTGGCAGCAGAACGCGACAACCCGAGGCTCAAAATCCTGGTTTTCGAAATCCTGACTCATATGGCACCTCCTATGGTCCTATTTTTATTCTGGGGTTGAGTTATCATGATGCCGCCTCCTCAAACAGGGCATCTGTTTTTGCAAGAATCTGCTGGTCGGTAAAATGGTTCAGCTTGATGGCCTTGCCCGGGCATTCCGCCACACAGGCCCCGCAGCCATGACATTCGGATGCCTCAATCCGGGCATATCCGTCCTCATGGATAAAGGGGATGGAATAGGGGCAGGTCCTGACGCAGGTCAGGCAGACCGCGCATTTTTCAGGCGTCACATCCGCCACCACACCGCCGACCTTGAGAGAATCCCGTGACAGGATCGTCATGGCCCTGGCCACGGATGCCCGTGCCTGGGCAATACTCTCCTCAAGAGGCTTGGGATAATGGGCAAGCCCTGCCACAAAAAGGCCGTCAGAGGCAAAGTCCACCGGTCTCAGCTTGGCATGGGCCTCCACAAGGAAGCCTTCCGCATTCACCGGGATCTTGAATTTCTCGAACAGCGGCTTGTTGTCCCCGGGTACAATACCCGAAGCCAGGACCACCAGGTCCGGATTCACCAGGACCTCCATCTGGAGGACATGATCCAGGGCCGTGAATTCAAGGTTACCGTCACCGTTCAGCTTGAGTTTGGGCATTTTCTCAAGATCGTACCGGATAAAGAGAACACCCATCTCACGGGCCTTCTGGTACAGGTCTTCCCTGAATCCGTAGGACCTGATATCCCTGTACACCACATAGACCCGTTTTCTTACATCCATCTTCTTCAGCGCGATGGCCGACTTCAGGCTGTGGGTGCAGCAGACCTTGGAACAATAGGGATTTTCCTCGTTCCTGGAGCCCACACACTGGACAAAGACCACGGATTTGGCCGATGCCACCCGCTCATCCTCTTCTCTCAGCGCCGCATCCATATCCAGATGGGTGAGGACATCGGGATGCTTCCCGTACATATACTCATCCGGCTTGTACTCCATACCGCCGGTTGCAATGATGGCTGCCCCGTGCTCAACGGAGAAGTCTTTGCCGTTCCGCGTGACTGTGGTGATGAAGTTACCCATGGATCCCGTGGTATGGGTCACCTCTGCTTCCGTGTGAACGGCGATGGAATCGAA
>JAKSAX010000364.1 GCA_022361395.1 Desulfobacterales bacterium
AAAGTAAAAGCCATGGAGTTGGTTGAGTTCCCCGGCGGCATCCTGGGGCTGGCATTGAACCTTGAAGAAGATAACGTCGGTGTTGCAATCCTTGGTGATGACAAGGTTATCAAAGAAGGTGATGTTGTAAAAAGAACCGACCGTATCGCTTCCGTCCCTGTTGGTGAAGCCCTTCTCGGACGTGTTGTTACTACTACAGGTGAGCCGGTTGACGGCAAGGGGCCGATCTCTTCCGATACTTACATGAACATGGAACTGGTTGCCCCTGGTGTTATCGCCAGAAAAGGTGTTCATGAACCCTGCTACACCGGTGCAAAAGCGGTTGACGGCATGACCCCTGTTGGCCGCGGCCAGCGTGAGCTGATCATCGGTGACCGTCAGATCGGTAAAACCGCTGTTGCGGTTGACGCCATCATCGCCCAGAAAGAAAGCGGCATCAAATGTGTATACGTTGCCTGCGGTCAGAAAAAATCCACAGTTGCCCAGGTTGTGGCTGTCCTTGAAGAACACGGCGCCATGGAATACACCACAGTTGTAGTCGCCTCTGCTTCCGAGTCTGCTGCCATGCAGTACCTGGCACCTTACGCCGGTTGCGCCATGGGTGAATACTTCCGTGACAAAGGCGAGCATGCCCTGATCGTTTACGATGACCTTTCAAAACAGGCTGCTGCTTACCGTCAGGTATCCCTGCTGCTGAGACGTCCTCCCGGACGTGAGGCTTTCCCCGGCGATATCTTCTACAACCATAGCCGTCTGCTGGAAAGATCTGCAAAGATGAGTGATGAGCTTGGCGCAGGTTCCCTGACAGCCCTTCCCATCATCGAAACCCAGGAAGGTGACGTTTCCGCCTTCATCCCCACAAACGTTATCTCCATCACCGACGGCCAGATCTTCCTGGACAAAGACTTGTTCTTTGCAGGTATCAGACCTGCCATCGATGTTGGTCTGTCCGTATCCCGCGTTGGTGGTGCAGCCCAGGTTAAAGCCATGAAACAGGTTGCCGGTACCCTGCGTCTGGATCTGGCCCAGTATCGTGAGCTTGAAGCCTTTGCCGCTTTCGGTTCCGATCTTGACGAAGCCACCCAGAAACAGCTGACCCGTGGTGAGCGTCTGGTTGAGCTGCTCAAACAGCCCCAGTTCCAGCCTCTTCCCATGGAAAAGATGGTTACTGCCCTTTATGCAGGCACCAAAGGCTACATTGACAAATATCCCAGAGAATCAGTTGCCAAATACGAAGAGGGGCTGTATCCCTTCGTAGAAAACCGGTTCCCCGAGATTTTCTCAGGTCTTAAAGAAAAACAGCAGATCGATGATGAAATCGAAGCCAAGCTGAAAGAATGCCTGACAGCCTACGACGAAGAGTTCAAGGAGACCGTTTAATCGGTTAACCGGATTTATTCGTGAAAGACAATTTAAATAATAGGCTTGAAAGGTAGATCATATGGCAACACTAAAAGAAGTACAATCGAAAATAGTCAGCGTAAAAAAGACTAAACAGATTACCTCTGCCATGAAAATGGTCGCCACTTCAAGATTGCGCGGTGCTCAGAACGCAATGGAAGCTTTTATGCCCTATGCGTCAAAATTTGCCGAAGTACTCGGCAGCATTGCAGGGAAATCAGGTGAGGATGCATCTCCCCTCCTGGTTCCCAAAGATGAAGTTAAAAAGGTGGCCCTGCTCCTCTGCACTTCTGACAGAGGGCTGTGTGGCGGTTTTAATATCAATTTGATTGATAAAGCTGAAAAAATGCTCGCATCTGAGCTTGAAGGAAAAGAAGTCTCCTTTGTCTGCTACGGCAAAAAGGGCAGGGACTGGGCAAAGAAAGCCGAACTTGCCATCGATGAGGAACACATCGGTGTGGTCGGTGGCGATGTCGAGTTCTCAGTGGCTTCCACTTCAGGTCAGACCCTGATAGACAGTTTCCTTACAGGGGCTGTTGATGAAGTATATCTGATTTATTCTGAATTCCAGAGTATGGCCAAGCAGATTCCCACGGTAAAACAGATCCTTCCCATTCCGTCTCTTGATGAGATCGTTGAAGAGGAAGAGGCGGCTCCTGCAGACGGCGAGTTCCTGCCCGAGCATATCTGTGAGCCCTCATCTGATGCCCTGCTGGGTGAAATGCTGCCGAAGAATGTATTCATTCAGATATATGATGCACTGCTTCAGACCTCAACCTCGGAACATGCCGCCCGTATGCGGGCCATGGAAAATGCCACCAAGGCATGTGAGGACATGGTTGGAGAACTGCAGACAATCTTTAATAAAACAAGACAGGCTGCCATTACAGCCGATCTTATGGATATTGTCGGCGGTGCGGAAGCACTTAAGGGATAAAATAAATCTTAGATATACGCAAAATTTAACAGCTTTATAGGAGAAAAAAATGGCTGAAAATATAGGTAAAATCTCACAGGTTCTCGGCGCTGTTGTTGACGTTGAGTTTGAGCCCGGAAACCTTCCTCCGGTTCTGACCGCCCTGACCGTAACCAACCCCACCATCGGTGACATGGAAGACAACCTGGTAATCGAAGTTGCCCAGCATTTGGGTGACAACGTTGTCCGCTGTATCGGTATGGACGTAACCGACGGTCTCCAGAGAGGCATGGTTGTAAAAGATACCGGCGCCCCCATCATGATGCCTGTTGGTGAAGCATCTCTCGGCCGCGTTCTTAACGTTGTGGGCCG
>JAKSAX010000074.1 GCA_022361395.1 Desulfobacterales bacterium
AAGTACTTCAACTGCTGGGGATACCAGAAAGAGTATATCTCGACTTGAAGGACAAGTGGTGGCAGTTTAAACCTGCCTGATTTAAAATTTTAGGTGACGGTAATTGGGAAAACAGTCATTTCACCATGCGAAATGTAGGTTAAATATGATATTGAATTGATCTTACGCACACTGGAAAATTCATACGGCCATAATATAAGTGGCTTTGAGTGGCTTGGTGTATTAAAAAAAATAAACAAAATTTTTGATGAATCTGAAGAGTATTTTGAGAAGGGACCAGGAAAAATTGGGACACCTATGGACCTTTCACATGACAGTTTCCATAATGTTGCAGTTGAAGGAATGGATGTAGCTGATGCATGGATGGTTACGCCTGAATCTTCCAGAAAGATTGTTGACTCGCTTGATGAAAAGGAAAAAAAAGACGGTTTTCTTAATATTGCTAGCGAGCCTTTTTCCCGTAATGCCTACCGAGTTCTCAATCCAAATGCCAAACCTGATTATTATGGTTTTTCTTCAGTTGACTGGTTAGGATATCATGCAAAAGAATCAGGGGTTGAAAATGCTATTATATGGCTGGGTGCCAACAATGCACTGAGTACCGTATTAAGCTTAAAAATTAAACTTACACCGGGAGGTGGTGTCACTGTTAATGAAGCAGATCTTAAAAAACGACGGCAATGGAATTTATGGCATCCGACAGATTTTAAGGCTGAATATGCAACCCTATTGGATAAAACGATTGATGCCATGGAAGGAAATAAATGTAGTGATTGGAATTGCTTTATCGGCACAGTGCCTCTGGTTACCATCGCACCGATAATAAAAGGTGTTGGAGAAAAACGAATGGTTGAAGACCCTGCGGGATCGGGCAGACAATATAGATATTACCAATATTACACACATTTCCCATTCTCAAAAAAGACAGCTCTCAAAACCGGCCGTTATCTCAAATTCAGAGATGCGCTATTTATTGATAAGACAATTATTAAATTCAACGAAATTATTAAACAGCTCATTTCTAAAAAAAATACAGAGTTAGGCAGAAAAGCTTTCCACATAGTCGATATATCCGATTCATTAACCCAAATGGCATGGAAACGAAATAGTGGAAACCCCACATACTCGTTTCCGAAATATTTTGAATATAAATATCCACCGGTTGATACAAAATACTACCACTGTGACAAATACGGCAATATTGAAAAAGGGGGAGTTTTTAGCCTTGATGGTGTTCATCCTTCTGCAATCGGCCAAGGTCTAATTGCATGGGAGTTCTTAAAAAAAATGAAAGAAGTAAGCAGTGTTCCCAAGGAAGCAGAAATAAACTGGGAAACCATTTTTGCCAACGACACCTTGTGGCAAAATCCGATAACACTGATGCAGGAAATTTACCAACATGATAAATTGATCCAACTTATAGCTGATACCTGTTCTTTTATTGGCCGTAAATGATGTTTAAAATTCCTGTTTAAAGTTCCTTGAATCCATTAATAGAATACGGGACTATATCAACATTTGAGTACTGTGGAAAACTCAACAAATCAAATACTGCGGGCAAGCGGCAGATTTAGCCTGAATATTTCACGGAATTGGACAAAAAGAGAGGCAAAGCCTCAATAAAAACCATATAATTCAATTGGTTATACAAAACCAAAACTGAGGAATTGCCATAACAATTTGTAAGATTGCACAATTTTTCCCTATAAATTTATTGAGTCGATTTCTTTTTTACTCAACGAGTATTGTTCTCCAGCCCCCCAAAATTTGTAAATTCGTTCCGGATAAATCAAGAAAAAAATTGGTTCCTCCCAGAGGATCCCTCACATTTTTTTCTTGATTTATCCATTCACTCCGCTTGGCTTTTTGGTGGGAGCTGAAGGAATTAATATTTAAGGTCCTATTCAACTCCATCTATTGACAGATACATCTTTCCCGTTTCCCACTTCGTTTGTTTCCACCAGAAGAGAACATCTTCCAAGCCTTCCATTCCATATTTATTTATGATTTCTAAAATCGGCTTGATTCCTGTACTCTCTTTTTTCTGGGTCATGATTATTCCTTTTTATTTGACTGGCGTCGAATAAAAAAAAGAACTTTAAGTTGTGGCCCAGCAATTTCAATCCCAAGGCTTACATTGCCGTGATCTTCGCTAAAACTGAATTTACAGAAACGATTTTACACTAACGCCAAAATCGAGTTTCTATTACCACAATAGAAACTTTCACAGCAACTCAAATTGAAAGGATTTATGAAATGAAAAAAATTAAACTGTTGTTCTTGGCTGGTTTGATGCTCCTCTTATTAGGATGTCCCAGAATAACCAATGTTAAACCCCTTAATGATCAAACCAAATTGCTTTCGGCTTCGTTTGTTGAAAACAAGCAACAGATAGTAAAAATCGCAAAGGAGGGGCAGGTTTCCTACACAGGTATAAAATACTGCAAATATCCTCTGCTTGACGACAAGGGGAATCCCAAAAAAGATGTGGACGGCAAACTCCTTCAAGAGGATTGCAGCGTTGCGATTGATCGCCAGGCTACCCGAACAGCAGCTGTATTTGGGGCACTTGAGCAATACACAGAAGCCTTAGTTGCGCTGCAGACTGCTCCGGAGAAAAGCGAGGAAAGCGCACGGGCTGCCGCCGATGCCATCAACAGCATAGTAAGTATGGCAGGCTATGAACCTATCAGTGCAACCATCACCGGATTCGCAGCTGAGGCTTGGACCCAGTACGCCCAATATAGAGCGGCAAAGGATCTGCAAGATGCCATTTCAAAAACCCAAAAGGTAATTCCCACCATAGAAGAATTGATTGTAAAAAGCATCGAACAGTATGAAAGCACCACAAGCGTTTTCAATGAAAACATTTTGGACAACCACATGACTAAAAACGAGGTTTGGGTCAAATACTACGAGTCGCTGAACACCAGGAAAAAAGATCTGATCGTAAACTTGACAACCTACAATGAGCTTCAGGAAAAGCAGAAAGGCATATCGGAACTGAAGATTCTTATAGACAGCCAACTCATAAAATACATGAACGAAGCCAGTCTTAAACGAAATGCTGTCATTGCCGAAGAGATTTCCCAATGCCAAGCCTTGCAAGACGAAAGCGATTGCACCAAAGTGGATCCTATAAAAATCTACAGCGATTGGGTTACGACAAAAGGTAATGAAACAAGCTTGATATATCAAAGCATCATGGATCTGGCCAAGATGGACGTGGAACTGCTGAAAAGCATTCCTGAAAAATGCCGGTCTCAGAACACATCGGATGCTTGTCCACCCCAAAGCCCGGTTCCTGTTTCACTGCTTGTTGATCGGCATGCGTCATGGATGAAAGAAAAACGATTTATTGAAGATGAACTGGCTGTTTACAAGGATGAATATGTTGTTTACAGCAATATTCTTAAAGATTTTCGTGCGCGGCAGAAGGCCACCGAGGGAGGGTTGAAGGCGATGAAAACAGCAGTCGAAAAATGGGCAAAAGCACATGCGGAACTGGAACTGGCAGCAAAGAACAATATGAATATCAGCATAGTTGATCTAGTATTAGCAGTCAGAGACATATATTCACAATTCGATGACATTAAAGGAGGTAACTAATTATGGCATTGGTAACATATATGGATTGGGCAAAATATCTCAAGGAACTGGTCAAAAAGTCAGAAGCTGCCCTTACGGCTAAAGATACTGTGCAAATATCAAAATGCAAAAAGCAACTGAGTGCCTTTCAGAAACAATCACCAGTCAAATGTGAATTTTTAGACGAAATTGCTGAACAGACCAAAATGGCACTTATTACGAGCAGCATTAGTGGGGATATTTCAACTCTCAACGTAATTCACACAAAAATTGACAGGGAACTCAAAAAAGTCAAGGAGGTAGCGGACGAGGTTAAAAAGTCCCGATCACAGATATTACTCGAAGATCTCAGAGAAACGCTGGGGACCATCGAAGATAAGGTAATGGAGCTGAAAAACCTTGAAGCTGAGTTGGATGGTGACCAGAAAGATTTTCTTAACAAGTTAAAGAAAATAGTCGACGGATTAAATCAATAACCTCAGACGGTTGCTTATAGGCTGTAAATCTGGGATTGGGTCAAAATAGCATATTGGCTAAATTCGGAAGGAAATAAAAGGGGTCGGATTACGGTGGGCCCAAAGCCTGAACAACCCGAGTGCTTGAATAAGCTCTAATTCTTAAAAAAAATCGAAAAGCCCATAACGTCTAGCTTATTTTTCATGCACCCGGAGGGCGTGGAAAAAATAAGTCTCCCCCTCAAAAAAGCTTTTAAGAGAATTCACGATAAGGGCAAACCTTATATAGCCAACTATGCTCACTGTAACCAAATAATATAAGGAGATTATAATGAGAGTGATGGCATATAATATTGAATGGTTCGACGACCACTTTGAGCCTGACAATAGCCTGAAGAATACCCAGAAGTCTCAGTTGAAGTTCAGCAGTGTATCTTCTGTAATATCCACTATAGATCCTGATATTGTTGGTATTACTGAAGCGCCAAACACTACGACTACCACTGGGCAAAGGAATACTGTCCTGGCCTTAGAGAATTTTGCTTCACAATTTGGGCTTAGGCAATCCAAAGCCATGATCGGGTTTCCGTCGGCCGGGAGGCAGGAAATAGCAATCCTGTATGATCCGAATGTTGCTGCTGCAACGCACGATCCCGGCGGAAAGGCAGGGACAGTAAAGAATCCGAGGTTTAATGAGCAGTTCCAAGCCGATAGTGATGGAGACAGAATTAATGAACTATATAAGCACTATCGGCCTCCATTAGAAGCTAAAATCACCCGGTCAGATGGTGGCGACGATTTCTGGCTCCTCGTTGTTCACACGAAATCCAAAGGCATTTTCACCTCAATGGACCGAATAAATTTTGACCGAACCTCTGAAAGGAATCGAAGAAAACTGTTTGCAGAATGCCAGTCCATAAGAAAACGGGTAGATGAATGGCTTGACGATAAACGAAAAATAATTGTAATGGGCGATGTTAATGACGGACCTGGTTTTGATTATTACGAGAGCAGATTTGGAAAAAGTGCCGTTGAGTTGATTATAGGGGATATATTCAATCGTCAGACGCTTCTCCAATATCATTTAGGGAGGCCTGTATTCGGAAGATTTGGGTGGGAACCCTCATCTGCGCGTTTCAGGGACAATTACACAGATGATCTAGTAAATGCGTTAATAGACCATATTATAGTGTCCCCCGACTTTGCCACAAACGGAGACAGTCCGACTAAAGTGTGGAATCCTTTTCAATTGCAGGAGGCAGAACCGTTGAAATCCCAGTTACTGGCTGCTTCGGACCATTTTCCGGTCACTTTTGATTTTCAGTAGTTTATCCAAAAGGAAAGTGACAGGCCACACTGCCCCCGCTTTCCAGGACAGTCAGTTCAGGGTTCTGCGTCCGGCAGATCTCCTTTGAAAATTCGCAGCGGTTCTCGAACACGCAGCCCCGGGGCAGGTTAAAGGGGGTGGGCACCTCGCCTGCTGCCTGGCGGATCTCTTTTTTATTGGCTGGGTCGGCACTGAAAAGGCTGTCCATGAGCAGGCGGGTGTATGGATGGGCAGATTTGGTATGGGATAGTTTTCCAGGTGTGATCTCCACGATGCGGCCGAGGTACATGACAATAATCCGCCGGCAGAAGTAGTCCACCAGGGAGAGATCGTGGGAGATAAAGAGATAGCTCATGTTGAACCGGGCGCCCAACTGCTTGAGCAGGAGTACGATCTGGGCCTGGACCGAGACATCCAGGGCTGCGGTGGGTTCATCTAAAATAATGAACTCCGGGGTGGTGGCGAGCGCCCGGGCTATGACGGCCCGCTGTTTCTGGCCGCCGGAGAGCTGGTGGGGATAGGCCCGGCAGTGCTCGGGCTTGAGGCCCACCATGGTGAGCAGCTCAAAGATCCGGGTGATGCGCTCATCCCGGTCCGGGGTACCGTTGTGGATCTTAAAGACCTCTTCCAGGCTGCGGAATATGGAGTTCCGCGGGTCCAGTGCGGAGTGGGGATCCTGGAACACCATCTGCATGCGCCGCCGCAGGAGGCGCAGCTCTTTTTTGTTTAGGTCCCCCATGTCCCGGCCGTCAAAGATCACCTCCCCGGCAGAGGGCTCAATGAGACGCAGGATGAGTCGGGCCAGGGTGGATTTCCCGCAGCCGGATTCCCCCACCACCCCAAGGGACTCACCCCGGTTCAGGGAGAAGCTCACATCGTTCACCGCCTTTACCTCACCGATCTTCCGGTGGAGGAGGCCGCCGGTGACCGGGAAAAATTTGGATAATTGCCGGATCTCAACCAGGGGGGTCATGGGGTGGTCCTCCAATCGGGGGAGAATTGTTGGGTAAATTGTGGCGTGAATTGGTGGCAGGCCACACGGGTACCGTAGGGAGTGTCAATGGTGTCGGGCCATCGGGTCCTGCAGATCTCCTGGACAGCGGGACAGCGGGGATGGTAGCGGCATCCCGGGGGAAAGGTCCTCACACTGGGGACATTGCCGGGGATGGCATCCAGGCTTTCCTCATCCATGCCCATGACGGGGATGCATCCCAAAAGGGCCCGGGTATAGGGGTGGACCGGTTTTGCAAAGAGTGTTGCCACATCCCCGGTCTCCACCAGGGTACCGGCATACATCACGGCCACCCTGTGGCAGAGATGGGCGATGACGCCCAGGTCATGGGTGATCATGATCATGCCCAGGTTCTTCTTTTCCACGGTTCGGGCAAAAAGATCGATGATCTGGGCTTGAACCGTGACATCCAGGGCAGTGGTGGGCTCGTCGGCAATGAGGAGCCGGGCATCGGCGCAGAGCCCCATGGCAATGACGATGCGCTGCTTTAAGCCGCCGGAGAGTTGGTGTGGATATTGGATGAATACCTTTTCGGCATTGGGGATGCCCAGTTCACTCATCACGGCCACGGCCCGCTGCCTGGCTTCGGGCTTGGAAAGACCGGTGTGGCAGCGCAGCCCCTCCACGATCTGGTCCCCCACCCGGTACACCGGGTCCAGGGAGGTCATGGGATTCTGGGAGATCAGGGAGATCCGGTTGCCCCTCAGCTTCTGGTAGTCGGTTTCCGGCAGGGTGGTGAGTTCCTGATCCATGAACCGGATCTTTCCTTTACTCACCCGGCCGTCCAGAAAGGGGAGCAGTCCCATGACGGCCTGGGCGGTGACTGATTTTCCGGAACCGGTCTCCCCCACAAGGCCCAGGATCTCCCCCTGTTCCAGGGAGAACCCGATACCGGTGAGGGGCCTGACCGCCCCGTCACGGGTGGTGAATTCCACGGCCAGGTCTTCCACGTGCAGCAGGCTCATCTCAGGGTATCCTCCCGGATGTCCATGATGTCCACCAGGGCATCCCCGAACAGGTTGAATCCAAACACCGTGAGCATCATGGCGATGCCGGGAAAGACAATGACCCAGGGCGAGATAAAGAGATAGGCGGTGCCGTTGCTCATCATGGCGCCCCAGCTGGGCAGGGGCGGCTGGGCCCCCATGCCGAGAAAGCCTAAGGTGGCCTCCAGGACAATGGCCTGGCCGATGCCGATGGTGGCGGCCACAATCACCGGTGCCACGGCATTGGGAAAGAGGTGTTTGAACAGGATGGTGAAGTCGGTGGCCCCCAGGGAGCGGGTGGCCTCCACATAGGTCTCGTTTTTCAGCATCAGAATCTGGCCCCGGATGAGGCGTGCATACTGGGCCCAATAGGTCAGGGCAATGGCCACGATGACGCACTCAAGGCCGGCCCCCACAATGGCCACCAGGAGCAGGGCCACCAGGATTTCGGGCAATGACCAGGTAAGATCGGTGACCAGGGAGATAAACTGGTCCAGCCAGCCCCCGTAGTAGCCGGCCAGGGCCCCCAGGATCACGCCGATGAGCACGGACAGCCCCACGGAAACCACGCCCACATAGACCGAGATCCGGGAGCCGTGAATGATCCGGCTCAGGACATCCCGGCCGAACTCGTCGGTGCCCATAAGGTGGGAGAGGCTGGGGGGGCTGTTCATGATGGCCAGGTCCTGCTCTTTGTAGGAGTAGGGGGCAATGAGATCTGCGCCTATGGCCACCAGGATGAGTCCCAGGATGAGGAAAATACCCACCAGGCCGGCCTTATTGGATTTGAGTTTTTTCATGCGCCGCAGCCAGCGGTTGGCCGGGGGACGGATGGATTTGGGATCAATGGCGGTCATGGCTCCCCCTATCGGTGCTGGTCCCGGACCCGGGGGTCGGTGACGGCGTAGAGTATGTCGGCCAGAAAGGTGCCCATCATGATGCCCATGGCCAGCAGCAGCATGGCCCCCTGGATCACGGGATAGTCCCTCCTGAAAAGGCCGGTGATGAGCAGCTGTCCCAGTCCGGGACGGCCGAAGACGATCTCCACGGTAACGGCCCCGCCCAGTACCCAGCCGATGCGCAACCCCAGGATGGTAATCACCGGGATCAGAGCGTTGCGAAGGATATGGCGAAGGAGGATGGCCTTTTTCCCCAGCCCCTTGGCGTGAAGCATGACGATGAAGTCCTTGGAGGCTACCTCCAGCATGGAGACCCGTGTGACCCGGGCGATAAGACCTGCCCCGCCAAGCCCCACGGTGACCGCGGGCAGCACCAGGGAGGCCAGGTCGCCGGAGCCGGACACCGGGAACCAGGTGAGCTGTACCGCAAAGATGAGGATGAGAATGAGCCCCAGCCAGAAGGCCGGGATGGTCACCCCGAACAGGGCCGTGACCATGGCCAGGTGGTCGAAGATGGTGTTCTTGGCCGCGGCCGAGATCACGCCCATGGAGACCCCCAGGATAAAGGAGAGGGCCAGGGCGGTGAGGCCCAGGGAGATGCTGTAGGGCAGGTGGTGGGCCAGCAGTTCGGTCACCGGCCGCTTTTCAATGATGGAGCTGCCCAGGTCCCCGTTGAACAGGTTTTTCACCCAGATCCCGTACTGTACCGGCAGGGGCTTGTCCAGGTTGTACTGACGGATGAGCTTCTCCTCGTGGGCCTTGGTCATGCCCGGCCCCATGAGGTTGTCAATGGGATTGCCCGGCACGATGTGGATCAGGGAGAAGACAATCACCGATACAATGAAAAATATGGGCACCATCAACAGGGTTCGGCGCAGGATATACATCCACATGGGGCTTGGCTCCGGTGGGGTTAAGGGTAAAGCCCCTGCCGCCGGTGAAGAGTGTTCCGGGTCCGGCAGCAGGGGCAGGGGAGACTATTTTACATCCCAGTCAAGGATGCCCATTCCCATGAACTCCCGGTCCAGGCCGTCCTTGGGAAGGATGACCCGGCTGCCCACGGCAAATACCGTGTCAGGCAGGTAGATGGGGGCCCAGACATACTTGCTGAGCAGGTAGGAGTGGTAATCCTTGAAGTTGGCGATGCGCTCGGCCCCGGTTCTGGACCGAGTCATGGCCTTCTGCATGAGATAATCGGACTCGTTGTCATGCCACATGGCCGCATTGGGATAGCCCATGCGCTTGGAGTTGAGGAACCACTCCAGAATATCCGCATTTTCCCAGTCATAGGAGCGCACGGCCAGCTGGTGTTCGCCCTTTTTATAAAAGGCGCGGATGGAGCTGGGATCCATGAGGGTGATCTTTGTCTCCACACCGGCCCTGGCCAGCTGGGCCTGGATCACCTCTGCGGAGCGGCGGTAGGAGGACTCGTTTTTGGCCAGGATCTTCAGGCTCAGCTTCTTGCCCTCCTTGTTCACCCGGATGCCGTCGCTGCCCGGTGTCCACCCTGCCTCTTCCAGGGCAGCCTTGGCGGCATCAAGGTCAAACCGAATCTGGTCTTCGGCCGGAACCTCACTCTCCGGCAGGGAGGCCAGCAGGTAGGTAAAGGCGGGTTTTCCGGCATTGGCAAAGACGTTTTTGGTGATGCTCTCCTGGTCCACGGCCAGGGCAATGCCCTTTCTTACCAGCTCGTCATCCAGGGGAGCGGACCCGGTATTCATGACCATGTGGTAGAGGGAGTCGCCGGGCAGGCGGATGATCCGGCTCTTCTTGTCCTTTTCGATCTTGCTGATGAACATGGTGGGCACGGCATAGACCAGGTCGATCTTTCCGGTTTTCAGCTCCAGGAACCGGGTGGATTCCTCCTTGATATCCCGGAACACCACCTTGTCGATGGGGGCGGGCCCCTTGTTCTTAACAAGGCCGGGGCCCCAGGTGTAGTCCTCGTTTTTCACCAGCACCAGCTCGTTGCCCGGGGACCAGGAGTGGAACTTGTAGGGACCGGAGCCCACCACATGTTTGATGCCGAACGCCTCCCCGTATTTCTTGGCCGCCGCCATGGAGGGCACGGCCATGAAGAGTTGGGAGAAGTTGAAGAGCATGTTGGGATCCGGATATTTAAAGTGCAGGGTCAGGCTGTGAGAACCGGTGATCTCCACGGATTCGATGGCGCCCACCATATAGCCGGAGGGGCCTTTGGCCATCTCAGCCAGGAACCACTTTACCACCTCGGCGTTGAACGGGGAGCCGTCATGGAAGGTCACCCCTTTTTTCAGATTCATCTGCCAGGTCTTACCGTCTTCACTGATGGACCAGGACTGGGCCAGGCCGGGATAGAACTTGCCGTCCAGCCCCCACTCGATAAGCTTGTCGTAAATCAGGGACATGGCATCATGGGCCAGCTCCACCTTAAGGGGATTGAAGGTGGTCACCCCCAGTTCATTGGGGTCGCCTGCCGCATAGATGGTCTTCTGTGCATGGGCCGGTACAGCGGCCAGAAGCATGAGGCACAGCAGACAGACAAGGGTGATACGTTTTTTCATTTGCTCCTCCTTTAAGATCTTCACGGTTAACTTGCAATATTTTGGGCGGACCGGTATTGGTCCGGTATTTAACGGGTCAGGCCCGGACTTCGGGCCGGTGTTTTATCCCCGGGAGAGCCGCCTTCCGGGGCGGGCCCCGGTGTGGTCCCCATGGTTCACCACCCGGGTGCCGTTGACAAAGACATGGGCAATGCCCTCAGGGGTCTGGTGGGGCGCGGTGAAATCGGCCCGGTCTTTGACCGTGTCGGGATCAAAGAGCACCAGATCCGCAGCCATGCCCTCCCGGATCACGCCCCGGTCCTTCAGACCCAGTTTCCGGGCAGGCATGCCCGTCATCTTGTGGATGGCCGTTTCCAGGAAGAGCACCTTTTTCTCCCGCACATACCTGGAGAGCACCCTGGGAAAGGTGCCGTAAAACCTGGGATGCACTGGCGAACTGCCCACCGGCCCGCCAGGAGTGGCTGAAGAGCCGTCAGACCCCACCATGCCCAGGGGATGGGCCAGGATGGTCTCAAGGTCTGCCTCGGACATGGCAAAGACCACCATGCCCAGGCCCCCCTTTTCCCGGCAGAAAAGTTCAAACACCGTCTCCAGGGGATCCAGGTTCATCTCCCGGGAAAGGTCTGCCACGGTGCGGCCGTTGAAGCCTCTGTGGTCCGGATTCCGGAACCCCAGGATCCGGACATGGTCAAAGCCCAGCCCTTCCAGGGGGTTGTCCCACTCTTCCGGCGGACAGGCCATGTCCCTGCGCACCTTTTCCCGTCCAGGCCGCGTGGCAAGGGTCTCCATCAGCCGCGTGGCACCCGTCTCCTTGGCCCAGGGCGGGAAGATCTCCAGAAGCCCCGTGAAATAGGCGGTATAGGGGTATTGGTCAAAGTTGACGTTAATGCCGCTGTCCCGGGCGGCCTGGATCTTTTCCAGGAGCTGCCCGCTTTTGCCCCATAGCACCGGGGTTTCACATTTAAGATGGGAGATCTCCAGGGAGACCCCGGAGTCCCGGGCCACTTCCACAGCCTCGTCCACCGCCTCAAACAGGAATTTCCCCTCGCTTCTCATATGTGTAGAGTACAGCCCCCCGAATTTGGCCGTGACCCCAGCCAGTTCCGCCAGTTCCCGGGTGCCGGCAAAGGCGCCGGGATGGTAGATCAGGCCTGAGGAGAACCCGAATGCCCCGGCCTCAAGCTCCTGTTCGAGCAGGGTTCTCATGGCCCCCATCTCATCCCTGTCCGGCACCCTGCCCTCATACCCCATGACATGGGCCCGCAGGGTGGAGTGGCCCACCAGGGGCACCAGGTTCACCGAGGTGCCTTTGGCCGCCAGGGCCTGGAAAAACTGATCCAGGCCCTGCCAGTGCCAGTCCCGGTCTTCAAACGCCCGTTTATAGTAGCCCCCGAGATCTGTCATATACTCCATAAAGGCCTTCCGGTGGGTCCTGCCGATGGGGCCCGGGGATCCCCCGCAATTGCCCGTCACCTCCGTGGTCACCCCCTGGCAGACCCGGGAGTGGGCCTCCGGGGCCAAGAGCAGGGTAAAGTCGGAATGGGTGTGGATATCGATGAAGCCCGGAGAAAGGCACAGACCTGTGCCGTCCAGGATCTCTCCGGCCTCCAGGTCAAGGTTTTTGTCCAGTTGGGAGATCTTCTCCCCGGTGATCGCCAGGTCCGAAACAAAAGCCGGGGCCCCTGTACCGTCGATGATGGTGATATTTTTTATGAGCAGATCAGCCATGGGATCTCCTGCCTATCCTCTGGGGGTGGTGTCCGGCAGCCGGTGGTGTTCTTTGATGAACTCCCGGATCACCGGCATCAA
>JAKSAX010000073.1 GCA_022361395.1 Desulfobacterales bacterium
CGGCACAGGGGCAGGGGCGTTACAGACCACCTTTTCCCTGAGTGAAAAACTGTCCATAAACATGGCCACTGCCAGGGCTATCGGTGTCTATCCCGGCTGGAGCATACTCACCGAGGCCGACCTGCTCCACGAGGAAGACGAGAGTACAGACCGTACACTGGACATCCGGCAGGCCGTGGCAGAAGCCCTGTTCGCAAACCCGGACCTGGCAGCCGCAACCCGAGATGTGCAGGCCGGTATGGAGCAGGTACAGGAGGCAAGAAGCGCCCTTTTTCCCCAGCTGGGCATAGGTACCGATGCCAGGATCATTGACGATGACAGGGCTGCGGCATCCCTGGGCACGGCAGCCCAGCGGGAGTGGACCGGGACCCTTACAGCCAGCCAGCTGCTCTACTCGGACAAGGCCTGGGCCGGTTACGATATTGAGAAACTGCGTCAGTCCGCAAGGGAACAGGGGCGGGAGGCCGTTGAACTGGACATTGTCCGGGCCGCCTCCACAGCCTATCTGAACGTCCTGCGCGCCAAGCGCATCGAACGGATCCAGAAGGAAAACCTGAAACTGACCCGGGAAAACCTGGAGCGCGCCCAGATCAGGGTGTCCATCGGTGCTGCCGGTCCTGAGGAGGTCTATCGCTGGGAAAGCCAGATCGCAGACAGCCGTCAGCAGGTCCTGCGGGCGGAATCGGTTTCCCTGGATACCATGAGTACGGTGAACCGGATACTGAACCGGCCGCTGCGGGAGATTTTCGGGGTTGAGGAAAATGATTATAAGGATCCGCTGAACATCCTGCCCGGCCGGAGAATGCTCGCCTACCTGGATAATCCCCAGGAACTGAACGCCATGCGGGATTTCCTGGTTGAAGAGGGCCTTGACCTCTCCCCGGAACTCCGTCAGCTGGATGCGGCCATTTCAGCCCAGGAAAGGGCAATAACCCTGGCCAAGAGGGAGTTCTGGCTGCCGTCGGTCTCCCTGGTGGGAGATGTAAGCGAAACCTTTAAGAAAGACGGGAAGGGAACGTCGTCCGGGTTGAGCGGCTTCGACCTGCCCACAAGCGATGATACGGACTGGACCGCGGGCATTACCGTTAAGCTTCCCCTTTACTCGGGCGGGGGCAAGTCCGCCACCCTGAGGCGTTCCCTTGAGGAACTCTCCGGCCTGAAATACCAGCGCAGGTCCACTGCCAACACCATTGAACAGCGGGTGCTGAACGCGGTCTATCTGATCCGCGCCTCCTACCCGAGCATCAGGCTGACCGTCCATGCGGCGGATTCCGCCAGGCGGAACCTTACCCTGGTTACCGACGCCTATGCCAGGGGAATCAAGTCCATCATCGACCTGATTGATGCCCAGAACCGTTCCCTTGTGGCAGACCAGCAGGCTGCCAATGCCGTGTATGATTTTCTTATTGACCTGATGTCGGTGCAGCGCAGCCTCGGTTCTTTCTTTTTATTTGCATCTGACCAAGAGCGGGAGACCTTTATGGCGCGCCTGGACCAGTATATGAAATCCAGGGGATTTGAGTCTTGATATTCCCCGGTCTTATCCCCCTTGTATTCTCTCTAAAAAAATGTTTTAAATCCCCCGTCAATAGTATATGCTGGGCGGATCATAATCCATATTAACCTAAGGTTTCAGACTATTGACTCATTATTGAAAAGAGATGAAAATGAGACATAAAAGCATAGTGTTTTTTTTGATCGGCTTTGTTTTCCTAATGGCTTCCGCCTGCGATAAGGCAGAACAACAGACCCAACAGGCTCCGCCGCCCCCTGAGGTGTCGGTCTATGAAACCCGGGCCGAAGATGTTCCCATCTATAAAATTTTTGTCGGGCAGACTTACGGTGCCAAGGATATCGCCATCCGGGCCCGGGTGGAGGGGTTCCTCAAGGGGATCCACTTCAGGGAGGGCTCTGCGGTCAAGGCAGGGGATCTGCTCTATATCATTGAAAGCCAGCCCTTTGAGGCTGAAGTGGCCTCCAAGCAGGGGCTGCTGGCCGAGGCCAACACTATGCTGGTAAAGGCCAAACGGGATCTGGAACGGTATCGCCCCCTGGCCGAACAAAAGGCGGTTTCCCAGAGTGACCTGGACGGGGCCGTGGCCTCTTACGAGGCAGCCCAGGCATCTGTGGAGGCAGCCCAGGCCAATGTCAGGGCCGCTGAAATCCAGATGGGGTATACCCGGATTTACTCGCCCATCAACGGGATTATCGGTAAAACAGAAGCCAAAGTCGGGGATTTTGTGGGCCGGGATCCCAACCCTGTTATACTGAACATGGTTTCCAATACAGATTCCGTCCTGGTGGAGTTCTTCCTCACCGAGACCCAGTACCTGGGTATTGCCCGGCATATTGCCAAGGTGGGTATTGAGGCGGCAAAAGAGGAAGACCGGGAGGCGGATATCCGGCTTATCCTGGCAGACGGAAAGATGTATCCCCATAAGGGAGAGCCCAATTTCCTGGACAGGAAAATAGACCCCACCACCGGGGCCATTCTGGTCCAGGTCTCTTTCCCAAACCCCCAGAATATCATCAGGCCCGGACAATTTGCCAAGGTCAGGGTTCGAGTGGATAATGTGGAAGACGGCATCCTGATTCCCCAGAGGTCTGTCAGCGATCTCCAGGGCAGAAAACGGGTCTTTGTGGTTGATGACCAGAACACGGTCCGTGAACGTCCCGTGACACTGGGACCCACCATTGACAACTTCTGGCTGGTGACAGAGGGGCTGGAGCCGGGTGAGAAGATTATCTATGAAGGCCTGCAGAAGGTGGGGGACGGCACCGAGGTAAAGCCCGCGCTTACTGAAGTGGAACGTATAATACAGGATGACGAATAATGGGAGCATTCTTTGTCAGGCGGCCCATCGTCGCCATGGTTATCGCCATCATCACCGTTATCGTGGGCACCATGTCGCTTCTGGCCCTGCCCACGGAACAATATCCTGACATCACCCCGCCCATCGTCCAGGTCAGGGCATCATACACCGGCGCCAATGCCACCAATGTGGAGCAGTCCGTGGCCACCCCGCTGGAACAGCAGATCAACGGGGTGGACAACATGATCTACATGAAATCCACCAATGCCAACGACGGGACCATGACTATCAATATCTCTTTTGAGATCGGCACGGACCCGGACATGAATACGGTCTTCACCCAGAACCGGGTCTCTGCGGCCACGGCCAAGCTTCCCGAAGAGGTCAAGCGCATGGGGGTGACCACGGAAAAATCCCTGCCCAATATTCTCATGCTGGTGGCGCTTACCGATCCCACAGGGCAGTATGACCAGACCTTTTTGAACAACTACGCCCTGATCAATATCAAGGATATCCTGGCCCGGACCAAGGGAATCGGCCGGGTGGACGTGCTCGGGGCATCAGACTATTCCATGCGGATATGGATCAAGCCGGACCGGCTGGCCCAGCTGGGCATGACCGTGCCCGAGATCATTGCCGCCATCCGGGAGCAGAACGTAATTGTGCCCGGCGGAAAGTTCGGTGCGGAACCTGCCCCTCCGGGAACGGAGTTTACCTACACTGTCCGCCTGCCGGACCGCCTCCAGTCGGAAAAGGAGTTCGGGGAAATCGTGATCCGGACCACGGAAACCGGCGCCCAGGTCAAGATCAAGGATATTGCCAGGGTTGAACTCGGGGTTGAATCCTATAATATGTTCAGCCGCCTCAATAAAAAAGACTGCGCCATCATCTCCCTCTACCAGGCGCCCGGATCCAATGCGGTCCAGCTGGCAGAGGATATAAAGACATCCATGGCCGAACTGTCCAAATCCTTTCCCAAGGGCATCCGCTATGACATATCCATGGATGCCACCCTGCCGATCACAAAGGGGATTGACGAGATCGTGGAGACCCTGTTCATTGCCCTGGGGCTGGTTGTCCTTGTGGTATTTTTATTTATCCAGGACTGGCGGGCCACACTGATCCCCACCATCGCCATTCCGGTATCGCTGCTGGGTGCCTTTATGGCATTTCCCCTTCTGGGCTTCACCGTGAACACCCTGTCCCTGCTGGGACTTGTGCTGGCCATCGGTATTGTGGTGGATGATGCCATTGTGGTGGTGGAGGCGGTCCAGGTGAATATCGCCAAGGGCATGGCGTCCAAAGAGGCGACCATTGCGGCCATGAAAGAGGTCACCGCCCCGGTTATCGCAACCACACTGGTGCTGGTGGCCGTCTTCTTACCCGTTGCCGTCATGGGCGGAATCACAGGGCGTCTCTACCAGCAGTTTGCCCTGACCATTGTGGTCTCGGTCTGCTTTTCCTCCATTAATGCCCTTACCCTGAGCCCGGCGCTGTGCGGGCTGATCCTCAAGGAACCCAAACCCTACCGCGGACCTCTCGGGTGGTTTTTCAGCGCCTTTAACAAGGCCTTTGACATATCCACCAACGCCTATATGGGGGTAACGAAAATGGTGGCCCGGAAGATTTTCATCGGGGTCATCTTCATCATCGCCATTACCTTCGGCACCGGGTTTGTGGGAAAGATCCTCCCCGGCGGTTTTGTCCCGGCAGAGGACATGGGATACCTGTTTGTCAATGTCCAGCTGCCCGATGCTGCCTCCCTCCAGCGTACAAATGCCGTAACAAAGAAGGTGGAATCCATTATCGAACGCCATGAAGAGGTTTCATTCATCACCTCCGCCACAGGATTCAGCATGCTGTCCGGCTCCATGGGGACCAACTCCGGCTTTTTATTTATCTCACTTAAGGACTGGGGGAAGCGGCAGAAAACAGCCAAAGAGGTGGTCAACGCCCTGAACCGGGATTTTTTCTTCGGGGTGAACGAAGCCCAGGTCTTTGCATTCGGTCCCCCGGCCATACCCGGGCTGGGATCGGGTTCCGGCTTTACCCTGATGCTCCAGGACCGCATGGGAAATACCCCGGATTACCTGGGCCACCAGGCCGCCAACTTCATAAAAGAGGCCCAGAAACGGCCTGAAATCGGTTCTGTTTTCACCACGTTCAGACCCACCGTGTCCCAGCGGCTTATTGAGGTGGACCGGGATAAGGCCCTGAAGGCGGGAATTTCCCTGGATGACATGTACACCACTGTGGGGGCGTTTTTAGGCGGGTCATATGTAAATGACTTCAACCGGTTCGGACGGCTGTACAGGGCCTATATCCAGGCAGAGCCCAAGTACAGGCGCGATGCCAAGCAGATCAACCTGTTTTTCCTTAAAAACCGTGAGGGCAAGAGCGTGCCGCTCTCTGCCTTTGTGAAGGTAAAAGAGGTGTTTGGCCCGGATTATACAAACCGGTTCAACCTGCTCCGGTCTGCGGAACTCACGGGCAGTCCCGCCCAGGGATACACATCTGCCCAGGCCATGGCTGCCCTGGAAGAGGTGGCGGCCCAGGTCCTGCCGGAGGACATGACCTACTCCTGGAGTGATATGTCCTACCAGGAAAAGCAGGCCGCCGGATCCGGGGCCATTGTATTTGTCTTTTCCATGGTTTTTGTCTTCCTTATCCTGGCGGCCCAGTATGAGAGCTGGTCCCTGCCCTTCAGCATCCTTCTGGGAACCCCCTTTGCCATTTTCGGGGCCATGGGCCTGGTCTACCTGGCAAGGTTCTATGATTTAAGCTATGAGAACAATATTTTTGCCCAGATCTCACTGGTCATGCTCATCGGTATGGCAGCCAAAAACGCCATCCTTATTGTTGAGTTCGCCAACATCAAGTTCAATGAGGGGCTCAGCCTTTATGAGGCTGCGGTTGAATCGGCCAGGATGAGGTTCCGGCCCATTTTAATGACCGCTTTCTCATTTATCCTGGGCATCCTACCCCTGGTGATCGCAACCGGTGCCGGGGCCGAGGCCCGGAAGGTCATGGGGGTTGCGCTTCTTGGGGGAATGACCCTTGCCACGGTGCTGGGGGTGTTTTTCTATCCCATGCTCTTTGTGCTCATCGGCAAGCTGGGACGGTATGAGAAAAAACGGGATCTGGAAAAAGAGAAGGTGAAGATATGAAAAATAGAGGTTTAGTTCTTGCCGCCCTTCTGGGCCTGATGATGCTTTTCCAGGGATGCAAGGCCGTGGGGCCTGATTTTGTTCCGCCGGAAGTGCAGACACCGGAAACTTTCAGGTTTTCCACCGGGGACACCCGGGCTGTGGAGGACCTGAAGTGGTGGGAGATGTTTGACGACCCGGTTCTCCATGAACTGGTTACAACGGCCCTGGACAACAACAGGGAACTTAAGATCGCCCTGAGCCGTATCGAAGAGGCAAGGGCCTCCTACGGGTTTACCAGGGCTGACCAGTATCCCAATGTCAAGATTGACGCCGGCGGGTCAGCCGGGAACTACTCCGGTTCCAGATCCCGGACAACAAATACTAATGTCTATATTGCCCCCATGCTCTCCTGGGAGCTGGACTTCTGGGGGAAATTCAAGCGGGCCTCGGCAGCGGCCCAGGCGGAAATCCTGGCATCGGAGTTCGGGGTGCGGACCGTGCAGATCAGCCTGATTGCCGATGTGGCCTCAGCCTATTACCAACTGCTGGACTACCGCCAGCGGCTCGGGATGTCAAAGGAGACCCTGAAATCCAGGATGAAGAGCCTGGACATTATCCAGCAGCGGTTTGACAAGGGCATTATTCCTGAAATCGACCTTAACCAGGCCCAGATTCAAAAGGAGATTGCCGCCGGGGCCATTCCCCTGTACCAGCGCCTGATCGCCAAAACCGAGCATGTGCTGAACCTGCTGCTGGGACAGCTGCCCCGGGCCGTTAAAACCGGAGAATCCCTGGCTGCCCAGTCTCCACCGCCCTTTATTCCCTCTGCCATGCCCGCCAGCCTGCTGGAGCGGCGCCCTGAAATCCAGCAGTCCCTGGCCCGGCTCCATGCCAGCAATGAACAGGTGGGCGTGGCCGTTGCCCAGCGCTTTCCGGCCATCAGCCTGACGGCGAGCCTGGGCCTGGCCTCCAGTGAGCTGTCCAATATCACCAACCAGGGCGGGATCTGGAACACCGGCGCAGGCCTTCTCGGCCCCCTGTTCGACTTTGAAAAGAGCAAGCGCCGGGTGGAGATTGCAGAGGAGCAGACCCGCCAGGCATTGTTTGACTATGAAAATACCGTGCTGTCCGCCTTTGGCGAGGTGGAGGACGCCCTGGTGGAGGTGGATACCTACCACAGGGAGAAAAAAGCCGCCCAGAGAAAAGTAAAGGCTGCCGGAAATGCCGCCCACCTCTCCTTTGAGCGGTATGACAAAGGGGTCTCTTCCTATCTGGAGGTGCTGGATTCGGAGCGGACCCTGTTTTCAGCCGAGCTGGAATACTCGGAGATCAACCAGCTCTATTTCAATGCCTATGTAAAATTGTACAAGGCCCTTGGCGGCGGCTGGGTGAGTGAGGAAGCCCCCTAAGCCCCGGGGTGCCGAAGAGTAATTATGGATAATCCAGCTGAATTCTCTTTCAGGGACAACCCTGAGATGTCCATGGCAGATGCCTTTGTCCGCCATACCGGCTGCAACCTGTTTTTAACGGGAAAGGCAGGCACGGGTAAAACCACATTCCTCCATGGGCTGACATCCGCCTCCCACAAGCAGATCATGGTCACGGCGCCCACAGGCGTGGCCGCGATCAATGCCGGCGGGGTCACCCTCCATTCCTTTTTCCAGCTGCCGTTCGGCCCCTATATTCCGGGACGGACAGAGCAGAACCGTGATTTTAAGCGGTTCTTCCGGTTTTCAAAGGAAAAGAAACGGATCATCAAGGGCCTTGACCTGCTGGTTATTGATGAAATCTCCATGGTCAGGGCCGATCTTCTGGATTCAGTGGATGCCGTACTCAGGCGGCTGCGCAGGGATGAAAGGCCCTTTGGCGGGGTTCAGCTGCTTCTCATCGGTGACCTGTTCCAGCTGCCCCCGGTGGCCAAACCGGACGAGTGGCAGCTGCTCAAGGATTATTATTCCTCCATTTATTTTTTTTCAAGCCATGCCCTGGCAGGCACGGATCTGCTCACCGTTGAGCTGAAAAAAATATACCGCCAGTCAGACGAAAATTTTATCCGGCTCCTGAACAGTGTCCGGGAGAACCGCCTGGACACGGAAACCCTGGCACTGCTGAACCAATGCGCTGAAAAAACCGTTCCGGAAAAGGGCTATATCACCCTGACCACCCATAACAGGAAGGCCGACGCCATTAACCGGGAACGCCTTGACCTGCTTGAGGAAAATCTGCATGAACTCCGGGCTGACGTGTCCGGGGATTTTCCTGACCACTCCTTTCCCACACCTGACCGGCTTGAGCTGAAAAAAGGGGCCCAGGTCATGTTCCTGAGAAATGATGCCTCTCCTGATAAACTGTACTACAACGGTAAGATCGGAAGGGTCAGCCATGTGTCAAAGGACCGGGTCTTTGTTCGTGATTCGGAGCACCAGGGCCGGACCATAGAGGTGGAGCCGGTGGAATGGGAAAATGTGGCATATAAGGTGAATGAAGAAGACCAGACCATCCGGCAGGAGGTCATCGGGAAATTTTCCCAGATTCCCCTGAAACTGGCCTGGGCCGTCACCATCCACAAGAGCCAGGGGCTGACATTTGACCGCGCCATTGTGGATGCACAGGCAGCCTTTGCCCACGGCCAGACCTATGTTGCCCTGAGCAGATGCCGCACCCTGGACGGCCTGGTGTTGTCCTCTCCCGTGCCCGGGCAGGGCATTGAGGTGGACCCCTCCATTTCCGATTTCATGGCTGCTGCCCGGGATGCAGAAGATCTGGAAAACAGGTTCAGGGCCGCCCGGACAGCCTACCAGCAGGAACTGCTGACCCAGTGTTTTGATTTCCGGGCCATGCGGGGGATGTTTTACTATTTTATCCGGCTCGTGGAGAACAATTCAAACACGGTCCGGGTGGCTGGAATAACAGACACATCTGCCCTGAAAAGGGCAGCCGGGGATCAGATATTCGAGGTGGGTGAAAAGTTCCAGGCCCAGCTTCGGGCACTGATGGCAGACGGGACCCTGCCC
Source organism: Desulfobacterales bacterium (assembly GCA_022361395.1). Classification (GTDB taxonomy): domain Bacteria; phylum Desulfobacterota; class Desulfobacteria; order Desulfobacterales; family Desulfobacteraceae; genus Desulfobacter. The sequence continues at coordinate 8,977 of JAKSAX010000073.1, forward strand.
GACGATCACCCCAGGATCAGGGAACGTACCCAAAAGGCCTCCGGCTGGTTCGGCGAAAAAATCGAAGGCGTGTTCGGGTCTTTGCTGGAAAAAGGCCAGATCGAAACCGACAATAAGGCACTTAAAAAACAGATGACAAACGGCCTGGATAACCTCTGCCTTGAGATCCGGGTCAGAACAGCCGGTATTCAATCCTGCGCCGGCGGGTTTTCCTCGGCTGCCTATCTCCGCTCGGTGTCCGGCGCAGGGATGGCCAGCATGCCAAAGGCAGGCAGAAAAAGAGCCAAAACCCCGGATTATACCGAGTTTGACATTGCCCATCCCGGGCTTTTCAAAGCGGTGAAGGACTGGCGTGCACGGATCGCTAAAACCGAGGGAATCCCCCATTTCCACGTCCTCCATCAAAAGGTGCTGGTCCAGATCGCGGTCTGTCTGCCGGATTCAGGCGCGGAACTGGCCAAATTAAAGGGCGTCGGACCCAAGACCCTTGAAAAATACGGGGATGAACTGGTCGCCATTGTAAAGGCCTACCGGGAAAAAAAGGGCATTAAAACCGTTGACCTCCCCGAATCCCCGCCGGAAGAAAAACAGGCGGAAAAAAAGCCTGCGGAAAAGAAAGTTAAATCCGGCCCCGGTACAAAGGAGATCTCCCTGGCTTTCTTTCAAAAGGGCATGGATGTCCAGGCCATTGCCGGGGAGCGGGGACTTGCCAACACCACCATTCAGGGGCATCTCTGCCATTTTGTCGAAACCGGGGAGATCCCGGTGGAAAAGCTGGTTGATGCGGACACACAGGCAGCAGTTGAAAATGCCGCTGTCCCGGGACGCTCCCTGAAAGACCTGAAGGAAATCCTGCCGGATGACATTTCCTACGCAGATATAAAGGCTGTTCTGGCCCACTTGAAGCATAAAGCCTCTGACTAAGCGTTTATGGCTCCCCGGCTTATTTCTTTTATTCTTAGGGATTGCGCAAAAATAACTTCACATAGTCCGTTTACAAAAACCCTTAAAGTATTGGGTATTTTGTAAAACAGAACGTGAATTAATTTTTGCGCGATCCCTTACCGGATCACGGACTCCTTTACCTTTTCCTGTGTGTCTTCTTTTTCCAGCGGCAGGATATAGGGGTATAAAAAGATGGCAATGATGCCGGCAAGGTACATGATCAGCCCGAAAAGCCCCGAGGTAACGAACATGGAC
>JAKSAX010000072.1 GCA_022361395.1 Desulfobacterales bacterium
ATTTCTTTTAACATTTATACCCAGCCGGGCCAGGATGCACGGGCCATAACCGATGAAGTGCTGACCAGGATAAACCGTTTAAGAGGAGGCCAGCTCCATGACTAAGGTAATGATGGGCCTGGGAGATTATAGATTCAGCCTGTCCACGGCTGCCTATCAGGAGCTGAAACGCACTACGGCATACCGGTGGGCTTCCCAGAACCGTATCGGCCAGCGCCCGGCATTGCAATATATCGGGCCTGGCAAGGACACCATTGAGTTGTCCGGAGACATCTATCCTTTATACAGAGGCGGCATCGGCCAGGTGGACAAAATGCGTAACCAGGCCGGTGCAGGCCAACCCCTGATCCTGGTTGACGGCCTGGGCAACATCTGGGGGAAATGGTGCATTGAAGAGATTCGGGAGACCCAACTCACCTTCCTGCCCGGCGGCATCCCTAAAAAGCAATCCTTTAACCTTCGACTGACCCATTACGGGGAGGATCAATGAAATACAGAACCGTTGAAAACGATATGCTTGATCGGATCTGCCATGAGTATTACGGCACCAGCGGCAAGACCGTTGAAGCCGTCCTGAAGGCGAACCCGGGCCTGGCGGACCGGGGAACCACTCTGCCTGCCGGTCTGGAAATCACCTTGCCGGATCTTGCGCCGGATACCGACGAAACCGCCACAGTGAGGCTCTGGGACTAATGACACCGATATACGCCATTAAAGCCAACGGCAGCGATATCACGGCCCTGATCAGGCAGCGGCTGATCCTCCTGGAAGTCACCGACGAAACCGGATTCCAAAGCGACCGGGCCACCATTGAGCTGGATGACCGGGGCAACCCGTTCAAACTACCCGCAAAGGGCGCGGAGCTGGATATCAAAATGGGCTATGAAAAGGACGGCAAGCGGCACCTAGTCCACATGGGTGCTTTTGTGGTGGATGAGATTAATATCACCGGCCCTCCGGACAGGCTGGTCATCGAAGCCAAGGCCGCCAACATGACCGCCACGCTCAAAGAAAAAAAGACCCGTCCCTGGGACAATGTCACCCTTTCTGACATTGTGGCCACTATAGCCGGGGAACACAACCTTGCCCCAGTGGTGGGCAGCGACCTGGCCGGGATCCGCTTTGACCACCTGGACCAGACCGAGGAATCAGACATGCACTTTCTCACCCGCCTGGGCCGCGAACACGACGCCGTGGCCAAGCCCATATCCCGCCGTCTGCTCATGGTCAAAAAAGGCCGGGCCAAGACCGCCACCGGCAAAAGCCTGCCCACAGTCAACCTGACCCGGTCTGATTTCATCACCCCGGGCTGGGACATGCAGTCCCCTGACCGTGGCCGGTACAAATCAGTCACCGCCTTTTACCAGGACACCCGGGCCGGGGAGAAAAAGCCCGTTACCATCGGGTCCGGCAAGCCCAATGCTATGATCCGCACCCCTTTCTCCACCCAGGCCCGGGCAGAGCAGGCCGCCAGATCCCGCCTGGACCGGCTGGATCGCGGCACCGCCACCCTCCGGGGATCAGTCAGCGCCAGGACAGACATGTTTGCCGAAGGAAAGATAAATGTCTCCGGCATCAGATCCGGCGTTAACGGCTCCTGGATCATGACCAAAGTAACCACCAAAATCCATGACAACGGCCTGACCGTGTCATTCAATGCAGAAGTGCCAAAGACATAGAAGGAGAAAACATGCTGTTTGCAAAGATTACTTTAGTTGCCGGTATATTCGGATTCCTTGGATTGATAAACAAAGCCAAGGTAGATCAAAGCTCAAGCCCGGATGACCAGGGAACAGCGGTTATCTGTGGTGTGCTTGCCGCAGGCTGCATCCTTGTTTGCCTTGTCAGCGGGATATTTATTTTCTTCGCCGGGTAACACAAAAAAATGTAGGGAAGCTGCCCTGATAAGTGCGCCAACACTCTCAGGGCGAATGGACTGACGATACCAGACCAGACATCAAAAAATTGACAACTTCCCCAGCTCGGACCGAGCATGTGGGGTATATCAAGATGAGGAATAAAAGTCCATGAAACGCCCTTTAGCGTACATCGGAGGCAAATCAAAGCTATTCAAACAGATCATCCCGCTGATCCCGGCCCACCGCACCTATGTTGAAGTGTTCTGCGGCGCAGCCTGGATATTCTACGGCAAAGAGCCCTCTAAAACAGAGGTCATCAACGACCTGGACGGCGATCTGATATCTTTTTACCGGGTAGTCAGCAACCACCTGGAAGAGTTCATCAAACAGTATAAATGGTGCCTGTCTTCAAGGGAGTGGTTCCAAGATTGGAACGACCAGCTCAAGGGCCGTGGCCTGACAGATATCCAGCGGGCCGCCCGTTACTACTACACCCAGCGCCTGGCCTACGGCGGCCGGGTGAGAAACCGTTCCTACGGTGTCCAGACCGACGGCCCGCCCCGCATCAACCTATTGCGGATCGAGGAGGAAATGTCCGAGATCCACCTGCGCCTGACCGGTGTTCACATAGAAAACCTGCCCTGGAAAGACCTGATCACCCGCTATGACGGCCCGGATGTTTTCTTCTATTGTGATCCCCCTTATTACAAATGCCGCGATTACAAACACAACTTTACCCTCAAGGATTTTAAGGCCCTGGCCAAACACCTGGCAGGCATCAAAGGAAAATTCATGCTCTCGATAAACGACCACCCGGACATGCGCCAGGTCTTCCGGGACTTTAACTATAAAAAGGTATCATTATTATATACAATGAACTGATATTCTCGAACTATGAGCTTAAAGAGCGTCGGGAAAATACCCTGTTTTCGGAGTTCTAAAAAGTGTAAAGCTATCTATGTATTATGTTGACAAGGTACTACAATCCTTACTACGACACCTAATGTGCTATTTTGAGTTACATATGTATCAAAAAAAGGGGATACGAATTGAAGAAAGAGAAAACTCAGAAAGGGAATCCCCAAGAAGTAACGGTGTGGCAGCATATACTCCCAAAAGTAAGTATTGATAGATTTACCAATAACAATGGGAGAGTTGAACTTTATCTGAAACCAGAATCAAAAGTACTAAAACCTAAACCCACAGACAAAATTTTTTGTGGATATCGGCTTTGGGATCATGCAAGTGAACACGGATATATGAAGAGTATAGAAGGTGCTTTCCAGGAAATAGCTTCAAAAGTTGTCGCGGGAAAAATTAGCGAACTGGATTATGGCCAAGAAAAAACTCTCTTGGCATTCTATGCTTTGTTAGAACTCAGGAGCCATTACAAAAGATATCCTCAGGAAGACTTAAAGTTAGATGGGGTGTTATTAGGAGAAGACACATTCTCTAAGGATCAAGAAGAACAACTGGAAAAAAGAGGAATGATTCTTTTTTGTAGAAACGCTACCGACAGTGCAGCAATTCCAGGTAGATTGGCCACCGGATTAAATATCGAACAAAGTATTGCACATAAATTATATCAGAACGAAGGCTTAAAATGGGGAATTCTACAAAGCAATGAGGGTGAATTCATAGTCTCAGACAGTTTTGACCATATAGCCATCCTTCCAATTTCTCCCAGGATTATTTTAATGGGGAATTCAAGAAATCAAACTGTTTCAAAAAATAATGTATGCAAAA
>JAKSAX010000382.1 GCA_022361395.1 Desulfobacterales bacterium
GAGTTCGTTGACCAGGGTTTTTGCCCGGCCAAGGATGTCGTTGCTGGATTCGGGCATGCCGGCATCATCCATGCACAGGGCGATTATTTTGCACTCTTTCCCGTCCAAAAAGGGCATCATAGTGTCAAAACGGTCCTTTTCCAGTGAGATGGAGTTGACCATGGGGGGCTGTTCCACCATGGAAAAGGCCATTTCGAGGATGGCCGGATCCGGACTATCCAGGGCTAATGGGATGTCACACACAGGTTGGATGGTGTCCAGAAGCCAGCGCATGTCCTCTTTCTCATGGCCGATGCGGGCACCGGCGTTTACATCAATATAGGTTGCTCCTGCTTCCTGCTGTTTTTTTACATCGTCAATAATGTAGCCGGCGTCCCGGTTTGCCACCGCTGCCTGGACTAATTTTCTGGAGGTATTGATTCGTTCACCGATAACTTCGAACATTTGTCCCTCCTTAGTTGATGAAAGATTTAGCCAGCTTGGAAGCGGAACCGGCATCGGCTGCAAAGCCGTCAGCACCGATTTCATCAGCAAATGCCTGGGTAACAGGAGCCCCTCCCACCATAATTTTCACCTTGTCCCGCAGCCCGGATTCGACAATGGCGTCCACGGTCTGTTTCATGGCCGGCATGGTGGTGGTGAGCAGGGCGGAGAGACAGACGATTTGGACATTTTTCTTTTCGATTTCGGTCACAAAATCTTCAGGGGATATATCCACGCCTAGATTGTGTACTTCAAGCCCTGCACTTTCCATCATCATGGCCACCAGGTTTTTGCCGATGTCGTGGAGATCACCCTTTACGGTGCCGATGATTACCGACCCGGCTGAAGCCCCGCCTTCGTCACCCAGCAGCGGTTTCAGGGTTTCCACACAGGCGCCCATGGCCTGGGCGGCCATGAGAACTTCCGGAATAAACATATCTCCGGATTCCATTTTTTCGCCAACGATATCCATGCCGGCGATCAGGCCGTTGTTCAGGATCTCCTGGGCAGGTGTCCCGCCGTCAAGGGCGGTCTGAACCATAGTCTGGAGCCCCTCTGCATCGCAGGCCACAAGTTTTTCCGTCATTGCATTAAAATCTGTCATTTTTCATTCCTTTGAATTCAGGTGGTTTATAATAAAATCAACAGGGTCCGGCGTTTTGGCCGGAAGCATCAGCCCTCAGCCAGACCATCAGGGATATCAGCATTATCATTAAAATAATGGTAAGGGGGAAGGCGCTGACCACGGTGATGGTCTGAACGGTTTTCAACCCGCCCAGATACATCAGGGAGATGGGCATGGCCACAGCGTTACAGGCTGCCCTGAAGAGAAATGATCCCCGGAAGATTTTTTATGTTCCGGAGATCATTTTTTACATATCATCCCTTCAGGCGGACTGCTGTGCGGCCTCGTATTCCGCAATTATTTCCCTGACCGCCTCCCTGACACTTTCAGGTATCGGGTTGGGCTCATAATTGTCAAGGATTTCATTGGCGGCATCATAGGCCCGGTCAACAAGGCCGGGTTTTTCCAGGTCTTCCCAGGCCCGCCTGGAATGGCGGCTGAACAGGTCTGCCTGGGAGCGCCTGCGCATATTGTCAAAGGTGTGCCTATTGGCCAGGAACTGGCCCCCAGGGCCCACCTCATCCATAATGTTCAGGGCTTTTTCGCCGTCATTCACAGGAATCCCTTCAACAACCTGCCGGATATTTCTGGCACACTCGATGTCCAGCATGAATTTGGCATAGTCAAAGGTCAGCCCCAGTTCAATGGAGCCCAGCCCGTTTATGATATTGGCCCCGGTCAGGGCCATGGTCATAGCGCTCATGGCGGATTCGTAACCGGTTTGGGGGTCCAGTTCCTTGCAGTCGGAGTGGATCCCCGTACAATGGGAAGGCAGCTTGTAATACTGGGAAAGCTGAACAATGGCCGATGACATCAGCGGCATCTCGGGGGCGCCGTATGCTGCGGTCATGAGTTTCATGTCCATGATGGTGCCCACCTGGGAGTAAAATACCGGGGTGCCTTTGCGGGTGAGCTGTGCCAGGATTAATCCGGCCAGGCACTCACAATTGGCACTGATAACGGTACCGGCCAGGGTGACCGGGGTTGAGGTCCCGGTGAGGGGCACCGGGCCGGTCAGCAGGCCGCAGCCTTTAAGCCGTGCCGTTGAAATGATCATTTCAGCACAGTCCTTTTCCAGGCGCAGAGGGCTGGTGGGGCAGACAATGCAGGAAAACATGGGCCGGTCTGCAAAGTTCTCTTCCCCGCCCACATGGGCAAAGGCCAGCCTGGCAATGATATCAAAATTGGCCCGGTTCATGGGGCCGATAAGCACATGTTTTGAGGTGTTTTCAAACAGGGATACTGCATTATAAACAGGCTGGGTGCCCAGGGGGTTATCCATTGAGGCCACAGGGCGCTGGACAATGCCGCACTCGGGCATGGCGTCGCACAGGCGGGCGATATCCCCGGAATCCGCCATGGTGGTCTGACGCAGCTTCCGGGTTTTCGGATCAATAATATTGACCATCTCTCCGAATGTGGCGTATGAGATGCGCCTGGGTTCCATGACATAATCTCCGTCAGGATGGCGGCCTTTCCAGTTCACGGTGGACGGTGCCCAGCGGATACAGTCTTCCACCACATGGGCGGGGATTTTTACAATGCCGTGATCACTCTTTTTTTCCACCCGGCATCCGGCACCGGCGAATATATCAAGTGCCTCTTCACAATCGTCCACCCGGATACCGATCTCTTCAAATACCTGGAGGGAGGCCTGGTGAATGTCGTCAAGTTCGTCTCTGGTAAATCCTTTCAACCCCCATCCATGGGAGGTTTCAAGGCCCAGCTTAGGTATAAAACGCATGGTTGTTGTTCTCCTTTCTCAATCAGCCCCGGCTGTTCAGGCTGCCGGACTCTCAATGCCGGCCAGTGCCGGAGGGCATTCATACCCCTTTCCGGATAAAAATGCCAAAAGATCCCTTAGAATTTCACCAGGGATATCCGGCTGTTCATAGCTGTTCAGCATATGATCCAGCTTGTCTTCCACCCGCTTTTCAAAAACCTTGTCCGGGCTGCTCACATCCGCGCCCCTGAAGCCCAGGTCCGGGGAAAAGAGTTCCTCCCGGCAGTGTTTGAATGTGTGTGGGCTGGTCAGATAAAGGCCTCCTGCGCCCACCTCTTTGATGGTATCCAGGGCAAAATCCTCATTTTCCAGACCCACCCCCTTCATAAACCGCTCGCACATGCGGATGATTTCAAAGTCAATGATGCATTTTTCAAAAGAGGTGCTCATATACGAATCCATAACCCCTGCGGCATGGACTACAAGATCGGCCCCGGCCTCATAGTTGTTAAAGAGCAGAAGTGCAGATTCATACCCGTTCTGTGCACCGAATACCGATTTGGCGTCAGTGGGGCTGCCGCAGCTCCTGGTGGGCAGGCCGTATGCCCTGGCCAGCCTTGCACCGTACCGGGTGCCGATGGAGGTCTCAGGGCCGCCGATGGCTGTACCGCCGGTTTTCATATCCGTTGCCTGGGCGATGGGCAGGCCGTAAAGCACCTTTGCCCCTTCTTTCATCATCTGGGAAATGGCCACGCCTGTGAGGACCTCGGCATTACCCAGCGCAATGGACCCGGCCAGGGTGATGGGGCCGGAGTTGCCTGCGGCAATACCGCAGTTGATACCGACTGCCTGGCCGTTCTCCACAAATACCCGCAGGGTATCCAGCTGGGTTTTATCAAACTGCAGGGGTGAATTGACATTCATCACCGCCACTATGCGGGCCTTGTCTTCAAGCCTGCCCTGGTCACCGAACAGGATCTTTAGCATCTCCATCTGGGTCCGGGACTCTTCCAGGCCACCGGCGCCGCTTAAAAAGCATTTGTCCGAATGGATGGCAGTGGCCAGAAGTTCCATGGTCATTGCATACCGGGTATCCACCTCGTCCGGCTGGACCAGAATCCCCCCGTTTATTTTAAATGATCCGCATTGGTGAAAGAGTTTGACCATTTTAATGTAATCGGCCATGGTGCCCGGCCGCAGCCTTCCGTCAGTCTCCTTGATAAAGGCTGATCCAAAGGCCGGGGCGCAGTTGACATCACCGGCACCGATATGCATGTCCCATTTGGGATTCCGGGCGTGGACACTAAAGCCTGATGGGGCCTTGCCAACCTGTTCCATGACCTGATCAGGGGTGAAAAAAGCTGTTTTTCCGTCAACTTTGACCCCGTTTTTTTTCAGCAGTGCAACAGTCTCATCACAATTAATGTGAAATCCGTTTTCGCTGATGATCTGCATGGAACTTTGGTGAATTTTCTCCAGGTCAGCTGATCCGTTAAAATTTGGAACCACTTTATTATTCTCCTTTGTATCTTATTAAGCCCCAGAATCAGGTGGCTGCATGCTGAGCGGCTGATTTGCCGGCCTCTTCAGCCCGCATTTTTTTAATGATGGATAAGAGGTACAGGGTGACAAGGAATCCGATGACAAGAACCACGCCGACCCCGCCGAAAATAATCCGGTATCCGGTGATGCCGTCAGCATTGTAATTGTCCAGGACAAACCCGGCCAGGGGGTAGATAAAGGCATCCGGCGCATAACCGATCATTGCCACGAATCCCATGGCCATTCCCAGGATACGTTTGGGGGTTCTCACCTCATCCACTGTTGCGTAGTAAACACCGCGCATGGCAAACTTGGCCAGGGTCAACGCCAGCATATTGGCCAGCATAAAGTAGAGCAGGGCCGTGTTGCCGGGCAGGAAAGCAAACATGAACATGGAAAAAGCCATGATCACGAAACAGAGGCTGGCCACCTTGGTGGCGCCGATCCGGTCGGCCAGGAAACCGCCGGCAGGCCCCCCCACCATCTGGAGGGACCAGCCCCGCAGATATGAGAGTACCGCACCCATGGTGGCGGTCATGCCGAATACATCAGTGGTGTAAGGGGTGAGATAACTCTCACCGGTATAACAAAAATAATTACAGAAAATAATCAGGGCGCAGCACCACAGCGCAGGCGTACGGAGTATTGCCCTGGCATCTTTCCAGAAATCGGTGTCCCTCTTTTTCTCGACCTTTTCCATCTCTTCTTCCCTGCCCCAGGCAAACCAGGTCAGGACACCCACCATGATAATGGCGGTGGAATAAAGATTAATAACCGCTTTAAGGCCTTCCTGACTTTCTCCCATTTTGTTGAACACGGTCAGGATACCGAATGCAAGTGCGGTGGTGAAAACACCCCTTACCCCTTCAAGCATGCCAAAGAACTTGCCCTGCTCATCATGGTCACCCAGGTTGGACACCGCACGGTTGATTGTGGCCCAGAAGGTGAGAATAGAGACAAATGCCCAGTAGATGTGTAGCAGGATGGTCATGGTGTACGAGGGGAAGGTGGCAAAATAGTATCCGCCCAGTCCGGTGAATACATAGGAGAAGCACAGAAGCTTCTTGGTGGAATAGCGGTCAGCCAGCCAGCCCCCGGGAAAGTATAAAATCATGCTGGCGATGCCGAATGCACTCATGGTCACACCAAACTGGGTGTTGTTCAGTCCCAGGCCTTCCATCAATGGGGTGTAGTAAGAATATCTCAAATAAACCAACTGGTGAATGGTGCCGATTCCCAGGGCAAAAAGCCCCAGCATTATCCATCTTCTCCATCCGTTGTTCCGCTCTTTCATGGTATGTCTCCGTTACGTTTTTTATTAAACCCTATTGTCAGGCAACGGCAAAAATCTTCCGCCCTTTTCCCGACTGACACTTTCCGGCACAGGACCTGTTCAGGGATAAAGAATAACAAAAACCATACCATTGGTAAGAACAGAGGCGGGGAAAAACAGAAGTGGGGGTAGAAAATTGTATAAAAAGAATAGGTTGGATCGCGAAATGAATTTGTTTTTCCGTAAAAAAACAAACCCGGCCCCCCTGATCCGCACCGGTATGGATGGGGTGAAAAAGTAACGTTTCAGATAAAAGATGTGGCGTTTATGGTTGTTTTTGGTTTGATTTCAAAGAATTATGTAGAACGGGGTGTTTTGTTCCCGTTATGTTTATTTTCAACCCCTGTTGAGGTGGCTGGCAATCCTATTTGATCTTGTATTTTTTAATTTTTTCAAAAAGGGTCTTTCTGTTAATCCCCAAAATATCTGCCACTTTCTTCTTTTTCCAGCGATGGGTGTTGAGCATATCGATGAGCACGCGCCTTTCATAGGCCTGCATAATCTCTTTAAGACGGGTCTCATTTTTTACTTCTGGACTGCCCCCCCCTGCCGGGGAGGCGTCTTCCCTGCTGCTGGATTCCCTGGCCATCAGGGTGAGATCCAGTTCTCCCACAGCAATATAGCGGTGGATCAGGTTCTGGAGCTCCCGGATGTTGCCGGGCCAATCATAGGCCATAAAGGTTGCCATGTATTCTGCGGGCAGGGGGCAAAGTCTCTCAGGGGCATTTAAGACTTTCAGAAAATGACCGACCAGCAGGGGAATATCCTCTTTCCTCTCTCTTAACGGCGGCAGTTCAATGGGAAAGACATTGATACGGAAAAAGAAATCCTGCCTCATTTTTCCGTCCCGGACCAGATGAAACACATCCCGGTGGGTCGCGGTGATAAAACGGATAACCGGACGCTCCACATCCTTGGATCCGATGGGGTGGAATCCGTGCCCCTCTATGACGCGGAGAAGCTTTACCTGGAGGTTCAGGTCAATTTCACCAATTTCATCCATGAACAGGGTGCCGCCGTCAGCTGCCTTCAGGTAACCGGTCTTGTCTTTGTCCGCACCGGTAAAAGCGCCCCTGGCATATCCGAAAAACTCGCTTTCAATGAGGTTGGACGGGATGGCCCCGCAGTTCAGGGTGACAAACCGGTCCCTGATATTTGCGGAACATGAATGGATGGCCCTGGCCACCAGTTCCTTTCCAGTACCGGACTCCCCGTAGATCATCACGCTGGCATTGCTCTGGCCCGCCTTGACAATCAATTCGTAGACCTCCTTCATTGGGGCGCTCACCCCCACAATGGCGTTAAACCCCGTTGCTGTGGAGTGGGCCGCTATTTTCCGGCGGAGACGGTCTTTGTTTTTCTCTGAGTCAAGGTGGCTGACAAGATATTTGCTGCTGGTTCCGGTGGTCGAAAAAACCCGGTCCCGGTCAATCACACTGGTCTTTTTAAAAATCTTACCATCCATATGATAGACAGGGGTATCAATGCAGCAAACCCATTTTTTCTTTTGGGGATGCTCAAATTCCCTGGCAACATTTTTCCCTCGCATGATCTGGTCCATGCTGCACCAGGGGCAGGGGTGGTCATACCCGTAAAGGGCCTCATGGCAGCAGGAGCCTTGGGCATTGAAGCCGATCTCCCGGATGAGTTCCTCACTAAGGGTTTCAAGGCGGTAATCTATGGTGGCAACATAGGAGTGGCCGCCGAAACTCTTCAAAAGCGCCTCCAGGTGGGACCGGGTATTCTTGAGCCTGGTTTCATATTCCTTTTGCAGGGTCACATCCTTGTGGGAACCGATCATCCGGACCGGCCTGCCCTGATCGTCCCATTCCACCACCTTGCCTTTACTGTCAATCCAGAGGGTCTCCCGGTGCTTGTTGCGCACCCTGAATTCAAAATGAAACTCCTCACAGGAATAATCCCGGGTTTCCTGGACCTCAGTGAAAACAGTCCGTATGCCTTCGGGATAAATATGGGCCAGCCAGGCTTCGTCGGAAAGGTTCTGCAGGCTTTCATCATACCCGAGAAGCTGAAAATCATTTAAATGATGAACCACATGGTCAGCGGCCACATCCCAGTCCCACAATCCCACCCTGGCGGATACAAGACAGGTGTCCAGGGCATGGACCTGCTGTTGCAGGGTCTCCTTCTCTGTCTTGAGCCTTTCAAGCTCATTGTCCTGTTTTTTTGGTTTCTCTTTCATCCTGCCACCATTTATAAATGTCCCTATGGTCTGAAAAAATCCTGCTATTTTCTCATAATTCGCTGATTCAATTCAACAAATATTGCCGGCTTTTAGGTGGACCACAAAGTAACGGTTTCTGTTTTTCCTTATCTTTTTGGTCAACAAAAGGCAGGAAGTGAGCTGCATCATTCTCGCGCAGAAATCTGATCCATTAACTGATTTATCAAGGCATCACGGTCCTCATTTGCTTTTTGAACCAATTCGGTCGGAATGTCTAATGTATCGGAGTAGTGTTTCGCACTCCACAAAATCATCTCGATCAAAACAGGAAGCAGGTCCTTTCCCGATTCTGTCAGGCTGTATATGTGCCGCCTTCGATCGGAAGGGTCTGGCTGTCTTTTGATGATGCTGCTGGCTTCAAGGCTTTTTAACCGGCTCGAAAGAATATTGGTGGCAATACCTTCTGAAGACTGCAGCAGTTCGTTATATGCTCTTTTACCAAAAAATGCGATATCCCTTATAACCAACAAACTCCATCGATCCCCTAAATGATCAAGCACATTGGAAATCGGGCAATCCGAACGATTCATTTGCATATTACCTTAAAAATTCAAAATTTAACTTGCATTTTGCAATCTAAAATAGTAGCTTGCATTCTGCAAGTGATGATACATGTTTCAAAAAAATTATCAACTTAAATCTAATTCAACGCCGGTGTAAAGCCGGCTGTTAAACCGGGGGTGTTTATGGAAACAATTCGCAACGAAATTGACTCATTCGTGAAGGATCACTGGTCTCCGTCACAAAAGCAACAGGCCGAAACCGTCCTGTTATTCGTACAACACTTGATGAACGATCACAATTTCAACCTTATTGAGCAGCAGTATTCAAATGCCACGTATATACAGCACAATCGAAGCATGGAGGATGGAATTACAGGCGTGCTCAATTCTGTCAGCACCCTCACAAAACGGTTCCCGGATTTTGCTTATGAGGTAAAAAGCATTTTTGTGGACGGTGACTATGTCATTTTACACTCACACGCCACGGTAAATAAGAAACACCGGGGAAATGACCGAAAAGGTTTTAACATTATCGATACCTGGCTTGTTAAAGACGGGATGCTGACGGAGCATTGGGATGCGGTTCAGCCTCTCGATAATTTCATGCGCCTTTACTATTGGATCACAGGTGGTGCAGTACTGAATGCCAATGGGGTTTTCTAA
>JAKSAX010000321.1 GCA_022361395.1 Desulfobacterales bacterium
AAATACGCTATAGCGATCATGACAGGTTCGAAATATCTTTGGATGTTTACGGCAATTCTATGGTAAAATTTCAAAAAGCCGTAACCCACCGGCCCGGAAGCCGATCCGGATTTAAACTGTACAAATCGTAATACCAGAAGGAGGGGGATGAAAAATCTACTCTCTTCATATGTTTTCCAGAATTTGTATGGAAAAATACTTATATACCTTGCAGCCGGTATTCTTTTATCCTTTCCTGCACCGGGCCTGGCAGGCAGGGCAGAGGTTCCCGAAACACTTGATCCCATCAGGATTGCCGTGAACAACTGGACCAGTCAGATTATCCTGTCCAGGATAGCGGGCCGGGTTTTTGAAAAACTGGGATACAGGGTTGTATATTCCCGTCAGAAAGATGATGAGCAATGGGGGGCCATGCACCGGGGTGCCGTCCATGTGCAGGTGGAGGTATGGGAAGGAACCAATTCAAAGCTGTTCCGGCGGATGATGGATGCAGGTGGGGTAGTTGACGCCGGCACCTATGATGTCAGGACCCGTGAGGACTGGTGGTACCCGGATTATGTCGAAGCGTTGTGTCCCGGGCTTCCTGACTGGAACGCCCTGAAGAGGTGCTACTCCCTGTTTGCCACGGATAAAACCCGGCCCTATGGCCAATACCTGACCGGTCCCTGGGAAAGGCCGGACAGGGCACGGATCAAGGCCCTTGGGATGAAGTTTAAAAGAGTTGAGGTGGCTGACGGGGCAGAGTTGACTAAAAAGATAATAGCGGCGATTGAAAAACGAAGGCCAATAGTATTTTTCAACTGGTCACCCAATTGGGTGGAAGCCAAAGTGCCCGGTAAGTTTGTGGAATTTCCGTCATATGATCCGGAGTGCGAGACCGATGAGAGGTGGGGTGTTAACAAAAGGCTTCTTTATGATTGCGGAAACCCCAGGGATGCCTGGCTGAAAAAGGCAGCATGGTCGGGGATGCCGGAAAAATGGCCCTGTGCATTTAAAATCCTGCAAAATATTAATTTTGACAGGAAAACCATTGCGGAACTGGCATATGAGGTTGATGTTAACCGGGAAAAGACAGATGCCGTGGCTGCCCGCTGGCTAAAAAACAACCGCAAACTCTGGCAGTCATGGATTCCCCGGTCTTGCGGGAAGGCAAAGAAAATCCGTGATTAGTCCCTATTCAAAGATATCCACATCACCGGCACCATGCCTGATGATTTCAGGTATATCATCCACAAGGGAAATCACTGAAGAGGGGGCGCCGGGAACCGACTCTCCGTCAATAACGGCATCCAGGCGTTTTCCGAAGTAGTCGTGGAGCAGGGAGGGGTCGTCAAACACGGTTCCTTCAGGATCTGTGGCAGAGGTGGAGATGATAGGGTTGCCGAGTTCCCTGGCCAGGGTCAGGGCGATCTGGTGGTCCGGAACCCTTATGCCGGCGGTTCTCCGTTTTGTGAGCATGATTTTGGGCACCATTTTGGTACCGGGAAGGACAAAGGTGTAGGGGCCGGGCAGCAGCCGCTTCATGTTCCTGTAAGCCATGTTGGAAACCTTGGCATAGGTGGAGATGTCTTTTAAATCCGGGCAGATAAAACTGAAGGGCTTGGTTTTGTTCCGCTGCTTGATGGCATATACTTTTTCAATGGCCTTTTTGTTCATAATATCGCATCCGATACCGTAAAAGGTATCTGTGGGATAGGCGATAATGCCCCCCTTTTTCAGGATATCAACCGCCCGTGAAATATGCCTTGCCTGGGGATTGTACGGATTGACTCTTAATAACATGGTCGTGCCCCTAAGTTAACTTCCGGTTGTGCCGGGTTTTCCCGGCAATTTGTCCACACGACACCCTATAGATAAAAGCTTTCCCTGTCAATACACAGGGTCAACGTATGTGACTTTTCAGGTCCAATGATTCCAATACGTTACTTTTGTTCAGGCAATCGCAGGCAAAACCCGGATAAGACATAAGTGTCTAAAATCTTTGAAAATTAAAAGCCATGCCAAGTTTATATTCGATTGCCCTGTGTCAATACAGGTTTTTAAAACTCCTTTGCCGCCTGAAATGTAAGTAAGGGGTTCCGGTTCGTCATCAAGGGAGGTTTGCCGCGTTTTGGCAGGTACTTGATATCCGGCCAATTAAAGCTTAGTTTATGTATGGTTTGTCTGTCAACCTGTATTTCATCCCGGGACAATCGCAAATAAACTTGGCGCGGTTTTTTAACTTTTAAAGACTTATGCGTTATACGGGTTCTGGCTGCGATTGCCTGTACAAAAGTAACCGGAATCACAGGATCTGAAAATCGACCCTGGTATTCCCCCTTAAAGTAAGGAGTTATCCATGTCATTACAGGATAGGTTAGATCAAATGAAGGCGGAGTTTCAGGCCAAGGCACCACCGGAAGCACTGGAGGTCATGCAGCGGAGTACTGAAGACCTTAGAAATTCGGCAATTATGGAAACCTGTTTAAAGAAAGGGGACCAGGCACCGGCGTTTTTGCTGCCCGATCACACCGGTACTGATATATCGAGTGCCGATCTGCTGGCAAAAGGCCCTTTGGTGATCAGTTTTTACAGGGGGGTATGGTGACCCTACTGCAATGTGGAGCTGGAAGCTCTCCAGGCAGTCCTTCCTGAAATAGAATCCCTCGGGGCATCACTTGCGGTCATCTCGCCCCAGCTTGAAAAGTATTCAAAACAGGTGGTTAAAAAAAACAGGCTGACCTATCCCGTGCTCTGCGACCGGTCAAACAAGGCAGCCTCGGCCTTTGGGCTTACCTTCAGCCTGCCTGAGGATCTTAAAGCCCTGTATCTGAAATTCGGTATTGATCTCAGCCGGTTCAACGGAAATGATGACTGGCAACTGGCTATGCCGGCACGGTACATCATTGGCAGTGACGGTAAAATTTCAGACAGCGAGATCAATCCGGACTACACTCGGCGGCCTGAGCCGGAACAATTGCCTGAACTCTTAAAAGCCCTGTAAAACAAGGCCGTAAAAAGGGCAGTAGGCCTGTATTCAGGATGCTGCCCTGATGAATCCGGCCTTAATCAGACCGTGACCGAAAAAAAACGCTTAAAACATCAGAGAACAGTTGTATGTGCAAATGAGCAGGACTGCCTTTTGAGTTATGTTTTCAATAGACATTTCCGGGTCAACAGCGTAAACATACCCAAGGAAAATTGATTTTACGAATTTCACATCCAAATTTAGCCGGAGTTCATAAATGGAAAAACAGATTCTCGTACCTGTGGCGGATTGCCGGAGGTCTTTACGCGCTGTCAGATATGCGGTCCATGCCGCCTCTTTTGTCAACAAGCTCCACTTTGTCCTGTTTCATGTCCAGCCCATGATTTCCCTGTACCTCCAGGATGAGGCCAAAAAAGACCTCCATGTCCGTGCCGAGCTGAATAAAATGAAGGCAAAGAATAAAGGGGCGGCCATGGCCCTCCTTGAGAAGTACAAGGCGGAAATGGTTTCACAGGGACTGGATGAAAGCCGGATTGAACTTAAAACCCAGGTCAGGCAGCTGGGACTTGCCCAGGATATCATTGAGTATGCCCAGGAAAAATTATTTGACGCCATCCTGATCGGACGGCGGCGGATCTCAGGGATTCAGAAGATGTTCAGCTCCAGTGTTTCCTCTGCGATCCTGGAACGCTCCCGGATTCTTCCCGTGTGGATGGTGGACGGGACCCCGGTGTCAAAAAATGTCCTGGTGGCCGTGGACGGGTCTGAATCTGCCATGCGGGCCGTTGATCACCTGGGGTTCATGGTCTCACGGAATGCCGATGTAAAGCTGATCATGCTTCATGTGACGAACACGGCCCGGGCCTATTGTGAGATTGATCCGGATGAAACCGCTGACCCGGAATTCGTTAAAATCGTAGAAAAGGGGGACAGGGCATGCATTGATATGTTTTACCCCCTTGCCATAAAGAAGCTTAAGCGTATGGGCTTGTCAGAGGATCAAATCCGGTTTGAAACCGTTAAAGGGGGCAGGCGCCTGGGCACGACTGTTGTGGAATATGCCCAGAAGCACGGCTATGACACCCTGGTAATCGGCAGGACAGGTCTTGACAGGGCCTTTTACATGGGGTCGGTATCCAGGCAGATTATCAACAGGGTTTCCGAAGGCGCCCTGTGGGTGGTGAACTAATCCCCGAAACTGATGCCAAGGGCCCGGGCAGTCATCACCAGCTCCCCTTTGGGGTCTACACTGCGGATTTTATTGACTGCCTCTTTCAGGGTGACAGCCCCCATCATTCCATTGGGGAGCAGGGCAACCATCTTTCCAAACTCCTCTTTAGCCACCATCCTGGCGGCCCTGACGCCAAAACGGGTGCATAACTGCCGGTCCCACTGGGTGGGTTGACCACCCCGCTGGAGATGGCCCAGAACCACACACCGGGTCTCCTTTCCGGTCATTGCCTCAATCCGGGCAGCCACCTCATGGCCGATGCCGCCGAGGCGGATTTCCCTGTCCGGGGCCCCGTCGTCGGCAGTGATTTTTTCTTTGCCAAGGGATGCCCCTTCTGCCACGATAACGATGGTGAAGTGTTTGCCCTGGACTTCCCGCTCTGTAATTTTTTTATGAATGGCCGGGAAGTTGAACTCAATCTCGGGAATAAGGATGACATCTGCACCGCCCCCAAGCCCGGCATAGGCAGCTATCCATCCGGCATACCGTCCCATGACTTCCAGAACCATGACCCGGTTGTGGCTGGAGGCCGTACTGTGGAGCCGGTCAAGGGCATCCACGGCACAGGCAACAGCAGTGTCAAAGCCAAAAGTCATCTGGGTGGCATCCAGGTCATTGTCTATGGTCTTTGGCACCCCGACCACCGGAAACCCCATTTCAAACATCTGCTGGGCTGTGCTCAGGCTGCCGTCCCCGCCAATAATTATAAGGGCTGACAACCCGAGGCTGTCAAAGTTGCGCTTTGCCTGGTCAAGGGTCTCCTGGGGGACTTTCCGTTTCCGGCCTGACCCTGCCTTGGCTGCAAAGCGCCCGGAATTGGCAGTGCCTAAAATGGTGCCGCCGCGGATGAGCAGGCCGTCCATGTCCTTGACCATCAGGGGAGAGGCCTGAACCGGGGTCAGCAGTCCGTCCAGGCCGCCGTGGATACCTATACTTTGAAACCCGCTTAAATCCCCGGCTTTGACAATGGCACGGATAACGGCGTTCAGGCCGGGGCAGTCCCCCCCGCCTGTGACAATTCCTATTTTTCGATTGCTCATTTATGATTTCCTTCCGGCTGAAAATGCCCTTACAGCCTGTTCTGTTGCCCGGGACAGCAGGTCAAAGGCCTCTTCCAGTGCACTGGCAAGGGAAATGGGGCCCGGGCAGATGGGAAATACCGCATCCATGCCAAGCGGGTGCAGGGTGCGGATATGTTTCCCCCTGCTTCCGCAGAGTCCGTAGCAGGGGACATTGGCAGCCTTTGCAGCCCGGGCCACCCCTGCGGGGGCTTTATTAAACCGGGTCTGGCTATCCATCCGGCCCTCTGCTGTCAGTACAAGGTCTGCATCTTTAACCTGGGTATGAAAGTCAACCAGGTCAAGCACCATGTCAATTCCCGGGAGAAGCCTTGCAGTGAAAAAGGCTTTCATGCCTCCGCCAAGCCCGCCTGCGGCACCGGCGCCTTCAAGGTCTGTGATCTCAACTCCCAGATCCCTGGATATGATCCTGCCGAAGTGTGCAAGCCCCCTGTCCAGGTCCCTGACCTGGCCGGGGGTTGCCCCTTTCTGCGGGGAGAAGACAAAAGAGGCGCCGTCCGGACCTGTCAAAGGGTTGGTTACATCGCAGGCCACGGAAAAGCTTGCCCGGGACAGCCTGGGGTCCACACCGCTCTTATCTATTTTATCAACCTTACCCAGGGAGGCGCCTGTGGGCGGCAAAGGCCTGCCATTTTTATCCTTAAACCTGTATCCCAGTGCAGCAGCAGCTCCCATGCCCCCGTCGCAGGTGGCGGAACCGCCTATGCCCATCAGGATATGGGCCGCTCCCCTGTCCAGGGCTGCACGTATCAGTTCTCCTGTTCCCAGTGTGGTGGTAAGGGTGGGATCCTGAAGGTTGCCGGGCAGGAGGGCCAGGCCGGAGGCCAGGGCCATTTCAATTACTGCCGTTGATCCGGATTCATCAAACAGGAAATCTGCCTTAACCCTCCTTTCCCGGGGATCATGGACACTGGCCGTGAGTATCTGTCCGCCAAGGGCATGGGTCATGGCCGCAACAAGGCCGTCTCCGCCGTCTGACACCGGGATTGAGGTTACACAGATGTCCGGGGATATTTTATGGATGCCCCGGACCATGGCCAGGGCAGCCTGATCTGCAGTCAGGCTGCCCTTAAAGGCATTGGGTGCAACAATTATGTTCAGGTTATGGTTCACGTCTGCAGGTATCTGTCTGCCTGGTTTGTTTCCGCTAACGGGTAAGCGAGAACCCAAGCCTCAGGATCTCTTCTTTTTTCTGGTATTCAACCAGCCTTTCCGCATACCCGTTAAAATACTGGAGGTGAAGATAGAGGTTGAGCCTGTTTTTGAACAGTGAGGTCAGGGGGTAGCTCAGGTCTGTCTGGAAGCTGGGGCCCTCTTCCCCCCACCTGGTATTGGTATCCAGTACAAATCCCTCCGGACTGCCTATTTTTGCCTGGAAGTTGAAGTACCCCCGGTACTTGTAGAGATCCGGGTTGGTTTCGTTGTCATTGCCCACATAGGTCCAGATTTTCGGGGCAATGGCCAGGAAGTAGGTGTCAGTGAGGTGGAAGGCCATGATGGGTTCGATATAGGCGAAATTCGTGCTTCTGGAGTCAGGATCACCCTTGCCGTTGGACTCGTGCTGAAAACCGGTCTGAATACCAAAGGCTTTTATCCACGGGGTATTGAGATCGATTTTCGGGAAAAGATAAAAAAGCTCCGGCTTATAGCTGGTGTCATCAAAGGGTTTGGAATCCGAACTCAGATCCCAGTAGGATGTCTGGGTATAGGCCAGGTGGAATCCGTCCACAAACCCGTTGACCATCTGGCTGTCAAAGGGGGCGTTAAACAGCTTATATTTGAAACTGATTTGAAATTTGCTCTTTTCCTTGCCCGGATCAATACCGAACAGAAAGTACATGGGCTCATAGGCGGAGAGGTTTTCAAGAAAGGGCTGGAAAACCGATTCCTTTTCACCCAGGGCTATCTGTTCGGTCTGCTTTTCTATGGGTGGCGGAGAGGCGGCAAAGAGTACCGGACCGGCACCGAAGGTGTTAAGGGATAAACTGATATTCCCTGTCATGGATTCAGGCACGGAAAAAACATACTCCTGCTTTACATATCCCAGGGCCGGTATTGTGAGGGAAAGGTCAGGGGTTCCGTTTACCGGTGAGGCTTCGACCACTTTGATGTTGTTGGGGGTTGTCAGGGTAACCATAACCCTGCCGTATGCTTTGGTGGTCACGGGCGCGGCATCCGGGTTATGAATAAACAGGTTGAACCGTGTCTCCCTGCCGGAGATCACCTCACCCTGGGGCGGTACGAGATAAACACCTGAATCCTGTGCATGAGCAGGTATGCATATCCATAATAGTCCCAATACTGAAAGAATGGTCAGACAAACATTGGTGATCCTATTCCGAAAGATGTTCAGAAACATGACAGCGAGGCTCCGGTTTATTGAATTCAAATTAGTTACTGGTATTACAGCGAAGATATGAAACACCTATCAAATACAGGGATGGTGTCAAGGCAAAAATAAATTGCCCCCCACTTTCCCGACGGAATACCTGCCCGGCATGCACCGGGCAGTATTTTTAGGCCTTTTTCTCAGGACCCTTCGGTCCAGGTGATGTCCGGTGCATTTCTGGGGGGCATGCGGTGATAGGCGAATTTCGGATATCCTGCCATCATGGCCCCATAGGTTTTAAGGCCTTTGTTTTTGCCCAGTTTTTCCGCCAGCGGGGCATGGGCCGAGGCTGCAATGAGAAAATAACCGCACCAGCAGGTGCCCACATCAAAGGACTGGGCAGCCAGGTCCAGATAGGTCATGGCAATGGTGCAGGCGGGCGGTGCTGTGGGGTTTGCCTCCGGCCCCTGGGCCAGGATAAGGGTGGGGGCATTCCGGGTTACCACATCCATACCGAATTTCCAGGCGCCGATAAGCATGTCCAGATGAAGGGACTTGGCAAACTTGGGATTTTTCTTCAGGGTGAGCTTCATCCAGTCAATGACCATGCCGGTATGCTCCTTGACAATGTCCCTGCCGTTGAGCACCCGCCATCGGACCGGCTGCATATTATGGCCGGAGGGTGCAAAGGATGCCAGGCGGATCATTTCGGACAATGTTTCCTTTTCCACGGGCGTCTCTTTAAAATTCCGGATGGACCGCCGGGCTCTCAGGAAATGCTCGGTCTGTGCCGTGGTAAGCGTCATCTCCCTTTCCACGGCAAGACAGTCTGCAGGGGCTAACTTCTCATGGATCACGGCTTCATGGGGACAGACAGCCACGCAATGACCGCAGTTAATGCACATTCGGGAAGCATTGGCCCCTGGAGCGGGAAAGGCCCCCTTTTTCCACTGGATGACGGCCATGGGGCATTCAGCTGCGCAGATACCATCTTTTTTACAACGGGTTTCATCAATGGTCAGTAAACTCATTTTTTTTCCTTTCGGTGTGTGATTCCGCGTTAAGGGCAGGTAAGCTTGGGAATCCGGTTTTTCCGGATAATGAAAAACCAGAATTAACCTTGTATATGGCCTGAGCCGCGCCAAAGGTGCTATACCAGAATTCCGGGGTCGGAACAATTCTTAATTCAACGGTGTAACAGGTGGAAAACGGAAAATCTATAAAAGCTGAAATATGGCTGGAGGCGGAAGGTTTACTTTTTTGGTTTAGTGGAGTTTAAACTTGTAAAATTGAGCCGGATTTGGTAAGAGTACGTGTTTATATACTTATTTGCATTTCAAATTTGGCTGGCCCTTTAATTCCCTTTGAATGGCTGGCCTTAATAGTATTAATAAACACTTTTTTCCTTTCTGGAGGCTTATATGTCCAACGTATTACCCGAACAGGGACTCTCCTTTGATGATGTCCTTCTTGTTCCCGATTATTCAGCCATCCTGCCTGACGAAGTCCAGACACGTACCCGGCTAACCAAAGAACTTGAACTGAATATTCCCATTGTCAGTGCTGCCATGGATACAGTCACGGAAGCGCTGACAGCCATAAGCATGGCCCGCGCCGGCGGCCTGGGGTTTATTCACCGGAACCTGAGTATTGAGGAACAGGCCGTTGAGGTGGACCGGGTTAAAAAGAGCGAGAGCGGAATGATCGTTGATCCGGTAACGGTTCATCCTGATGCCACCATTTCCGAAGTCCTTCAGATCATGGCCAAATACCGGATTTCCGGGATTCCTGTGGTTGAAGGGGATAAGCTGGTGGGCATTGTCACCAACAGGGACCTGAGGTTTGAAACCAATCTTGACAAACCGGCCCGGGAAGTCATGACCAGTGAAGATCTTGTCACTGTGCCTGAAAAATGCAGCCTTGAAGAATCCAAAATCATGCTGCACAAGCACAGAATCGAAAAATTGCTGGTGGTGAATCCCCAGGGCAAGCTCAAGGGCCTGATCACCATCAAGGATATTGAAAAAATTAAGAAATATCCCAATGCCTGCAAGGATTCCCTGGGACGCCTGAGGGCCGGTGCGGCAATAGGCGTGGGGTCCGATATGATGGAGCGGGTGGAAGCCCTGTTGACAGCGGGCGCCGATGCCCTGGTCATAGACACCTCCCATGGCCATTCCAAAAATGTCATTGATGCGGTGGCGCGGATCAAGGCGGCATTTCCCAGCAGTCAACTGATTGCCGGTAATGTGGCCACTGAAGTTGGCGCCAAGGCCCTGATTGACGCAGGGGTTGATGCGGTTAAAATCGGTATCGGACCCGGTTCCATCTGCACCACGCGTATTGTGGCAGGTGTCGGGGTTCCCCAGTTGACTGCCGTTCAGAACTGTGCCGCCATTTCCAAGAAAACCGGGGTCCCCATCATTGCAGACGGCGGTATCAAATTCTCCGGTGATGTTGCCAAGGCACTGGGGGCGGGTGCTGATTCCGTCATGCTGGGAAGCCTGCTGGCAGGAACCGCCGAGAGCCCGGGTGAAATCGTGATCTACCAGGGACGGTCTTACAAGGCCTACCGCGGCATGGGATCTGTTGAGGCAATGAAAAAGGGCAGCTCCGACCGGTACTACCAGAAAGATACTGATGCGGACGAAGAGCTTGTACCCGAGGGTATTGTCGGCCGGATCCCCTACAGGGGCACGGTCCGTGAGAATATTGTCCAGATGATCGGCGGCCTTAAAGCCGGTATGGGATATCTTGGGGCCAGCTCCATTGAAGAACTCCACGAAAAGGCAAAATTTGTAAAAATTTCCGCTGCCGGTCTCAGAGAGAGCCATGTTCATGATGTTGTCATCACCAAAGAGGCGCCCAACTACAGAGTGGAGGGCGATTAAGCCATAATGACAGACGCAAAATCCCCGTTTTACCATCTTCACCTGCATACCGAATACTCACTGCTTGACGGGGCCATCCGGCTGGATTCCCTGTTGAACCGGTGCAAAGAGTACAACATGGATGCCGTGTCAATGACGGATCACGGTACCATGTTCGGTGTGGCTGAATTCCATGAAAAAGCATCCAAGGCCGGCATCAAGCCGGTGCTTGGATGTGAGGTTTATGTAGCCCCCAGAACCCTGAACGACAGGACGCAGATGGATAAAAAAGGGTTAAACCACCTGGTGCTCCTGGCCAGGGACAGGGTAGGGTATACCAACCTTTGCAAGCTTGTGTCCGTGGCACAGCTCAAGGGGTTCTATTACAAGCCGAGAATCGACAAGGAGCTGCTTGCCGAACACAGCGAGGGGCTGATCGGTCTGTCCGCCTGCCTCAAAGGGGCTGTTCCCCAGGCTATTCTTGCCGGTGATATGGCGCGTGCCGATGAAATGGCGCTCTTCTATCAGAAGACCCTCGGGGAGGGGAACTTTTTCCTGGAAGTCCAGGAAAACGGGATGGATATCCAGCACAAGGTCAATGAAGGCCTGCTGGACATCCACCAGCGTCTGTCCATTCCCATGGTGGCCACCAACGACTGCCATTACCTGTCCAAGGGAGATGCCAAAGCCCACGAGGTCCTGCTCTGCATCCAGACCGGTGACACCTATGACAATCCCAACCGGTTCAGGTTTGATTCCGACGAGCTTTACTTTAAATCCCCCGAGGAAATGGAAAAAACCCTTGGACAGTTTCCGGGCGCCATTGAGAATACCCGGGACATCATCTCCAGGTGTAATGTGGAGTTCGGGGACAAGACCTATCATTTTCCCGTATACTCCCAGGATGAGAACGTCACTGAGGACGAACTGTTTGAAAAACTGGCCATGGAGGGTTTTGAAGAGCGCCTGGCCAAGATAAAGGCCAGAAACCCTGACGTTGATGAGCAATTGTACAGGGACAGAATCAAATATGAAATCGACATTATCCTGGACATGGGGTTTCCGGGGTACTTTCTCATTGTTGCCGATTTTATAAATCACTCCATAGATATCGGGGTGCCGGTGGGGCCGGGCAGGGGATCTGCAGCAGGATCCATGGTGGCATATGCAATGAGGATTACGGCCCTGGATCCCATTGAACACGGGCTCATCTTTGAGCGTTTTTTGAATCCGGCCCGTATCTCCATGCCTGATATTGATGTGGACTTCTGTATTGAAGGCCGGGACCAGATTTACAAGTATACCATTGACCGGTACGGCGGCCCCGACTATGTCTGCCAGATCATCACCTTTGGAAAACTCAAGGCCAAGGCCGTTATAAGGGATGTGGGAAGGGCCCTGGGCATTCTGCTCTCCGAGGTGGACGAGATTGCCAAGATGATCCCGGACATGTCCAAAAACCTTACCAAGGCTATTGAAGAGGTGCCGGCCATCAGGGATAAGTGCAACGAAACCCCTGAAAAGGCCCAGATGCTTGAAATAGCCATGCTTCTGGAAGGATTGCCCAGGCATGCCTCCACCCATGCGGCCGGTGTTGTGGTCTCTGACAAACCCCTGTGCGAGTACCTGCCCCTGTTCAAAGGCAAGGAAGGGGAAACCATCACCCAGTTTGACATGAACTACACGGAAAAGCAGGGGCTGGTTAAGTTTGACTTCCTTGGGCTGCGCAACCTGACCGTTATCAAGAATTGTATCGGGCTCATTGAAAAGCAGGGCAAGGAACCCCCGGATCTTCTTCACCTGAACTATGAAGATGAAAAAACATTTGAGCTGCTCAGAAGTTCGGATACCACCGGTGTGTTCCAGCTTGAAAGCTCCGGCATGAAAGAGCTGATCTCGCGGCTCAAGCCGGCAACCTTCTCAGATATTGTCGCACTGGTCGCCCTTTACCGGCCCGGTCCCCTGGATTCGGGTATGGCCGACTCCTATGTGGAGAGAAAACACGGCCGTGAAGAGGTGGACTATATCTTTGATGAACTGAAAGATGTCCTGGACGAAACCTACGGGGTTATCCTGTACCAGGAGCAGGTCATGAAGATTGCGGGCGTCCTTGCCAATTACTCCATGGCAGATGCAGACGGCCTGCGTAAAGCCATGGGTAAAAAAATCGTTGCCATGATGGAAGAGCACCGGGCACTTTTCATGAAGGGTGCCGAAGAAAACGGCCACGATCTCAAGAAGGCTGAGATGATCTTTGACCTCATGGAAAAATTCGGCGGATACGGATTTAATAAATCCCATAGTGCCGCCTATGCCCTGATTTCCTATCAGACCGCCTATCTCAAGGCCAATTTCCCCCTGGAGTTTATTGCAGCCCTGATGACATCGGAACGGAGTAACTCCGATGCCGTTCTCAAATATATGGACGAATGCCGCTCCCACCAGATCAAGGTACTGCCCCCTGACGTGAATCAGAGTGATGCTTTTTTCACGGTTGACAACGGGTCTATCCGTTTTGGCATGGCCGCTGTAAAAGGGGTTGGGGATGCCGCAATTGACACCATTGTCGAGGTCAGGGAAAAGGACGGTCCCTACAAGAGCCTCTATGATTTCTGCGAGCGGGTGAACACCAGCAAAGCCAACAAAAAAGTATTGGAGGCCCTGATTAAATGCGGGGCCTTTGACTCAACAGGCAAACGGCGCAGCCAGATGATGGCCGTTCTCGAAGAAGCCCTGGACCACGGGTCCAGGATACAGAGGGAAAAGGCTGACTCCCAGCTGGATCTTTTCGCCGATTCCGGCATGGGAGTGGAAGTGCCTTTATCCGTGCCCAAGATGCCGACCATTGACGAGTGGGAGGACAACGCCCTTCTGGAGCTGGAAAAAGAGGCTCTGGGCTTTTATATTACCGGCCATCCCATGGATAAATATGCGGACAGCATTAAAAAATACGCCAGTGTAAACACCCTGACGGTCCAGGATGTGGCCAATGAGCGGATGATCCGCATCGGCGGAACCCTGAAGGTGTTAAAGGTCCATAAGACCAAAAAAGGGGATATGATGGCCTTCTGCGCCATTGAAGACCAGTACCAGTCCATTGAAGTGGTGGTCTTTCCCAATCTCTATGCAAAAACCCACACCCTCCTCTCACAGGAGCAGGTGGTCATCCTTGAGGCAGAGGTTCAAAAGACCGAGAACGCGGTTAAACTTTTGGGAGAAAAAATTGTTCCCATTGCCCAGGCTGAAAACGAATGGACATCCGGGATTCTCATTCAGGTGGATGCGTCCCGCCACGGCATTGATACCCTGGAACAGATCAAGCCGGTGATAGAGCGGTATCCCGGGGACTGTATCTCCTTTCTCAAGATCAGGATAGATGAGAAGCATCCCCCTGTACTGGTTAAGCTGGGGGATGAGTACCGGGCTGATGCCCACCCCACCTATTTCCAGGAGGTGGAAACCATTTTGGGGAAAGGGGCCATTGAAACCAAATGTGCGCCTGTAAAAGAGAAGGGCAAGAAAAAACGCTGGCAGAAAAAGAAGAGCCCGGCCTAAACCCGGTCCGGCAACCCTTGCCTATTTTATTACCGATATCTGATTAATCACCTTGCGGTCGCCTGCATTCATCTGTGCAATGGCGGCCGCCTGTTGCTTCTGGGACTGGGATTTAACGCTCCCGGAAAGAAGGATCCGGGTGGGAGTGGTCTCCACAACAATGGGCTGGGGCCCTACGACCGGGTCCCGGAGCAGGTTCAGCTTGATCTTCTGACTGATCATGCCTTCTGTTGTTTCAAAGGTGGTCCCGCGGTGGGCCACCCGGAGGCGGTTCTCTATCCTTCCGACCCCTTCAACGGTTCTGATCAGGTCCGCAACCATGCGCCTGTGATAATCATCCTGGGCCGTGCCGGTAAGATAAACCACACCGTGCCGAACTGTGATATCAATCCCGTCCTGATCCACCAGATCATCAGAAAAGATCTTTGTCTTAATCCGGGCCAGGGTCAGTGAATCATCCATGACAGTGGTAAATGACCTGGGCGCCTCCTGGGGGGAGGCAGTGTAATAAACCGGGGATCCCGTGTTGGAAGATGATCCGCACCCTAATGTCAGAATGAGGTACAGGGAGATTATCAGGACAGCATATGGGCGTGTGGCGTTCATTTATTCAAAATCATCCAGGTTCAGGTTGTCAAGATCGGAAAGGTCCATGTCTTTGAGCAGGTCATCCTCATCCGGTATGATGTCCTCGTCAATGATGACCTCTTCCCTTTTAACCGGTTTCGGCGGTTCCGGCTCTTCTTCAACCTCTTTTGGAAAAAAATACTGCATCAGGCTCAGGAAACAGAGATAGAGGACAAAGCCGAGACCGGCCGTGTTCAGAATCAGAATGATGGTGCCAAAGATGTTTTTTGCCAGCATAAGTCCTCTGTTCTTCTTAAGTGTTTGACGCTCGAAACATTAGTGGTTATAGTAAATCTTCAACTTGGTGACAAGGGTTTTGATGATTAATTATTAGTATGGGCAAGAAATAAGGAAGAGGTATGAGCTGGCTTGGGAAAATGATCGGCGGGACTATCGGATTTGCTTTGGGCGGACCCATCGGCGCAGTGGCAGGCGCTGCATTCGGGCATACGTTTGTGGATAAAAAAGAGGAAGAATACCTCAAGTCCATACCGGGGAAAAGAGGCCCGGGGCTTTCATCCAACGAAGAGTCCCAGCTTGTTTTTTTTACAGCGGCTTTTTCCATGCTGGCCAAGATTTCAAAGGCGGACGGCCGGATCAATGAAAAGGAAATCAAGGCTGTTGAACGCTTTATGACCCATGATCTTCAGCTTGATGCCTCAGGTCAGGAAACCGCTAAAAATATATTCAGGCAGGCAATATCCTCCCCGGAATCCTTTGAGGCCTTTGCGCGCCAGTTCCACTCCGTTTTCCGATACCAGCCCAATATCCTGGAGTTGATGCTGGATGTGCTTCTCAGGGTGTCGGCGGCTGACGGAAGCATCTCTTCCGGTGAAGAAGCCATGCTCCAGTCTGCCGCAGCCATATTCGGCTATTCCCAATCGGATTTTCAGCAGATGCGGTCACGGTATGTCAGGAAAATCGATCCCTATTATGCCGTACTGAAATGCGAGGAAACCGCAACAAACGATGAAATAAAGAAACAGTACAGGGCCCTGGCCCGGGAGTACCACCCTGACAAGATAGAGGCAAAAGGGCTTCCCGAGGAATTTATCAAACTTGCCAATGACAAGTTTAACGAACTTCAGGAAGCCTATGATCACATAAGAAAGGCCAGGGGGTTTTAGAGCAGCCCCTTTTCCCCGGCGATTTTCATATAGGTCTCCACAAGGGTCTGCGGGGGCTCCCAGCGCTCCATATCCGGTTTGTCCATAAGGCTGATGGCGTCAAACTCACATGCAGTAACGCAGAGGCCGCAGCCGATGCAGCGCTCCCCGCTGACCACAGCCGTGATATCACCGTTTATCTCAATGGCGTCCATGGGACAGACCTCTTCACAGGCCTGGCATCCGGTACACCGGTCCCCTTCCACTGCAGCCCGGTAGTTGGAATTAACTATCCTTGCAGGGGCTTCGGACTTCTTGATATTGTGGAGAATCTGGCAGCAGCAGTCACAGCAAAGACAGATGTTCACGGCCTTGACCGAGTTGGACGGCTGAGCAACAAGCCCCTGTTCCGTTCCCTTCTTCACGATGTCAAGGGCTTCATCCTGGGTAATGGTGCGGCCGATACCGCGGCTTTCATACAAAAAGGCACCGCTGCCGAAAATCAGGCATGCCTCTTCCAGTTTGCCGCAGCCTTTACCGATCATAGTGTGTTCGGCCCTGCAGATGCAGGGGGCCACGAGGATTTTGGATTGTGCGCGGATCAGGTTTTCCAGGTGCTCGTGATCCATGATATTCAGTTCGGTATTCACTGCTTTGGCCACAGGTACGACTCTGAGCTGCTGGGTTTTGTGTGATTCCTGTTCCTTCATCAGGTAGGGCACATATTCGTTGAAATCCCGGATCAGCTCCTCTGTGAGCCTGTTGACCTGGTATTCCCAGATTCCGACTACAAACTGGGCCAGCATGAAGAATTCGTTGCCCTCCCTTTCCGTGTAAATGATCAGGCCCTTGTGCCCCATGTCAACCAGGGTGTCATGGATCTCTCCGGCTGGCCTGCCTGCCCGCTGGGCAACAGCCTCAATGGGCTCGGGCATCATGATAAGGGAGAGAGCCAACTCAGCCTCTTCAACGGTGAACAGCTGTTTGAGGATGCGCAGCTCAACCCCGGATCCGGTTTCGGGAAAACCGCCGGGGGTATTGTCCAGGTGTCGGGCCAGCTTCTTGTACACGTCAGTCATGGGTGCCTCATTACCGGCTGGGGAGCCGAATTACAGGTTGATCAGTTTATGACTTTGCCAATGATATTCAGTTTACTATCACATTGTTCATAGGTAAGATCAATAATTTTTCCCTTAAGTTCCTGTTTTTTAGGAATGTGGACGGTGAGGTAGTTGGAGATAACGGCCTTGAGCATTCCGGTGGCTTTATCTTCCTGGTGCTGGACAAGTGCCCGGAGGGGACGTCCCCGGTTGATTTTTATAAATTCGGCCCGTTTCTGCTGATCCAGTTCCCTCATCCTGGCGCAGCGCTCCTTTATTACCTCTGAGGGTACCTTGGGATCAAAGTGAAAGGCAGGGGTCCCTTTTCTGGCGGAAAAGGGAAAGACGTGCAGATAAGAGACGGGCAGCCGCTTCACTAACCTGTAGGTATTTTCAAACTGGGCGTCGGTCTCTCCCGGAAACCCGATAAGCGTGTCCAGTCCGATGCCTGCATAGGGCAGGGTGTCATGGATTTTATGGATCACAGATTCGAATTCCTCGGTGGTATAGGGCCGCTTCATCCTTTTGAGCACTTCATTGTCACCTGCCTGAAGCGGGATATGAAAATGGTCACAGAGGATGCGTCCCGGGCCTGCAAGGTCAATAAGCGCTTGGGAGATCTCATTGGGTTCAATGGATGAGATCCTCAGCCTCTCCACCTGCTGCTTTTTGTCCGCTTCCCGGATGAGATCCGCAAGGGAGGTGGGCGGCGTCAGATCATGACCGTACATCCCGGTATGGATACCGGTGATAATGACCTCCCTGAATCCTTTGCCGGCAAGGCCCTCAAGATGATTGAGCACCTCTCTTTTCGGCATGCTCACAGACGCTCCCCTTGCATAGGGGACGATGCAATAGGTGCAGAAGGCATTGCAGCCGTCCTGGATTTTAAGGTAGGCCCGGGTCATGCTTCCTGATACCGGTTTATCAAAGCGCAGGAATTGAGCATGGTTATCAAAATCCGGCTTTTGGAAAGAAAAGGGTACAGATGGCTGTGAGGGTGTCTCCTTACACTCTCCGGCTATGCATTGGGCGATCTTCCCTTTGTCCTTATGGCAGACAATATGATCGATATCAGGGATTTGGCGGATCTGGTCCGGATCGGTCTGGGCATGGCATCCGGTGACCACAATCTCGGCATCGGGATTTTCCCGTATCAGCTTCCGGATGGCCTGCCTGGACTGCATACCTGCCTTGGAGGTAACGGCGCAGGTATTGATGATGCATATGTCTGCGCCCTGTCTGGTTTCTCCGCGGATAAGCCCGGAATCTTCAAGTCCTGATGCTATGCCGTCGGACTCGTACTGGTTGACCTTGCATCCAAGGGTCTGGATATAAAACGTTTTCTTTTTCATTTTACGGATTTCTTAAATTGCAGTTGAGAGGGGACGGATCTATTTATTGTATAATTCCGGCGCCCAGAACGCGGTTGCCCATGTAAAATACAGCGCCCTGCCCGGGTGTAATTGCGTTCTGGGGGGTATTAAAATGCACATGGCCTTTTGTTCCCTTCCGGGTTAATGTTGAATCCGCCCCCTGATGGGCGTACCTGATTTTGGTTGTCAGGTTGAGGATCTTGGTTTTGTCTGAATAATTCCAAATAATATCGTCCACATCCATCTCGGACCTGCCCAGATCCTTCTTGAAGCAGACCTCCAGGGTATTGTCCGCCATATTGATGCGCCGGACATAATAGGGTTCCGGGGCAGGTACGTTTATCCCCCGCCGCTGGCCCACGGTAAAGGTATGCAGCCCCTTGTGGGTTCCCACGATTTTGCCGTCAGCATCCACAATATTGCCGGGAGACGGGTCCAGCCCCTTTTTCCGGTTGATGAAACCTGCAAATGAGGTTTCGTGGATAAAGCAAATATCCTGGCTTTCCGACGGTACTGAAGGGACAAGGCCATGTTTCCGGGCGATCTCCTTCACTTTGGTTTTGGTGGTGGTTGCCAGGGGAAAGATCAGCCTGTCCAATTGATCCGATCTCAGTCTGGACAGGAAATAGGACTGGTCTTTTTTGGGGTCTGCCCCTTTTTCAAGCCAGGCTGCGCCAGGGGGCAGGTCCGGGCGGGAGAACCTGTTCACAATGGTGGCATAGTGCCCTGTTGCAAGGGCATCTGCCCCGAGTTTAACCGCATGGGAGAGCAGGGCGCCGAATTTGATTTTCTCATTGCAGATCAGGCAGGGGTTGGGGGTTTTACCGGCCATATAGGTGGAGATAAAGTAGTCCACAACCTCCTGCTCAAAGATCTGGCTCATATCCATGGTATGGACTGGAAAACCAAGCTGGGTCTCCAGGGCTTTTGTGTCAACCGGCCGGGTCTCGTATCCTGTGGTAAAGTGGATCCCGAAGACCTCCTTATAGGCCTGTTTGATTAAAAAACCCGAAACCAGGGAGTCCACCCCGCCGCTCAGGGCTATGGCAACAACAGGAGATCCCATCAGGCCATTTCTTCCGCCGTCTGGCTGAACAATCCCATGGCCCGTGTCGGGCAGGTCACGATGCAGCGTTCGCACAGGCTGCACTTTTCCTTGTCAAAAAGCACTTCCATTTCAGGACGCTTGATATGCAGGGCTTCGGTGGGGCAGACCGCGGTGCAGGCTCCGCAATGGGTGCATATCTCTTCATCTTTAAAGATCTGGTGCTCCGGGGTTGAAATCTGGACACCCTGGTTTTTAAGGAAATCCACCCCTTTGTTAAAACCGGATTTGCTGCCTGAGGAGATTTCAAGGACCATATGTCCTTTCCGCTGATTGGAAATCTGGGCATTGAGAATGTTGAACATGAGATCATACTTTTTAACCAGCTGGCAGACAAGGGCCTTCTGCGCCACCTCGGCAGGGAAATCCAGGATTACAATTTTTGAGTACAATGGCTATCCTCCGTTATAAGTGAACAAGGATAAAGTATTTGTGCTTGTCCACGGGATTCTATATTATGGTTAATAATAAGTCCTGTATAATATACTATAGACGGATGAATAATCAATGCTTTAAGGATACTCCCAATGAATCCATTTGTATTTGAACTCTCCGGTTATACGCTTAAAACATTTTCAGGCTTTTCAAAGGCCTCTATCCAGATCAAGGGACGGGAAAACATCCCCGAAGGCGCTGTCATCTTCTGCGCCAACCACTTTACCCGTATTGAGACCATTTTCCTTCCCTATCACATCTATTCCATCACCGGAAAGCAGGCATGGTCCCTTGCGGCAAAGGAGTTGTTTGATATTCCTGTTCTGGAAGGGCTTATGAAACGGCTTGGCGGGCTCTCCACCCATGATCCGCTCCGGAATGAAAAGATACTGACCTCCCTGTTGTCAGGCAAGGTCCATTGGATCATTTTTCCCGAAGGGATGATGGTAAAAAATAAAAAGCTTATCAGAAACAATGAGTTCACCCTGATAGATGATGAAAAGCAGAAGCGCCCTCATACCGGTGCGGCGGTACAGGCCCTCAGATGCGAGTTTTTCAGGGAGAGGCTGCGCAGGTTATCCCGGTCAGGTGCGCCTGAATTCGAAAGGCTTGCCACCCGCCTCGGTATTGAAGATGTCAACCAGGTGCTTGCAGGCCAGACCCATATCGTACCGGTGAACATCTCCTATTATCCGGCAAACCCCAGGGAAAATATCCTCGGCTCCATTGCCAATGTGCTCATGAAGGAGCCGTCCAAAAGGATGCTGGATGAACTCATGACCGAAGGGGGGATGCTTTTTGCCGGGGTGGATATCACCATCCGTTTCGGTGCTCCCATTCCCATCAACCCCTTTTTAAACGATCCTTATATTGAAAGCATGCTCACGGTGAAGCGCCGGGTCCGCTTTGACGAGGATATCTATTCAAAGGAGGTCTGCAGGGGGATTTCAAACCGGATCATGGAACGGTACATGGCAGATGTATATGCCATGACCACATTGAACTATGACCACGTCATGGCCTGTATCCTCAAGCATTTCCCCTATCAGAAAAAGGGGATCGACATTTATGAATTCAAATGCAAGGTGTACTATGCCGTCACCTGCCTGGTGTTAAACCGGATCTGTTATGTGTCTGATATTTTTAAGTATAACCTTATCCCCCTGCTTATCAACGACCGGTTTGACCGCATCGGGAGGTTCCTGGCGCTGGCTGAGGATACAGGGGTTGTCAGGATTGAGGGAAAACGGATGTTTAAGGATCAGACCCGGTTCTATAAAAACAGCCCCTTTCATTCCGTTCGACTGGAAAACCCGGTACTGGTCATGGCCAATGAAGTGGAGCCCATCACAGAGGCTGAGATCTGCCTTAAAAAGATTGCCCAGAAGTCTAAACGCCAGATTCTGGAAAGGGTCAGGAGCAGACTGATCGAAAAGATGAATGTGGATTTCAGTCTGGCTTACAGCAGGTTTTATATTGACGGTGAATCCAAAAGCAAGCGGGTGGGGCGTCCGCTCTTTTTAAAACAGGCAAATGAAATTGCAGGCATACTCCTTATCCACGGGTACATGGCAGCCCCAAGGGAGATGAAGGCCTTTGCCACCTATCTCTATGAAAAAGGGTTCACGGTATATGCCCCCCGTCTGGCCGGTCACGGGACAGCGCCAGAAGACCTGGCCGGGACCGGTTATGAAGACTGGGTGGAGTCGGTGGAAGAGGCCTATGTGGTGCTGCGCCACTCCTGCAAAAAAATTATCATCGGCGGATTCTCAACCGGAGCAGGGCTGGCACTTGAGCTGGCAGGACGGGTGGATGATTATGAGGCCATTTTTGCCGTGGCACCGCCAATGCGGCTGAATGATATGGGGTCTTACTTTGTTCCGGCCATTGATGCCTGGAATGCCATGGTGAAAAAACTGCGGCTGGATGCCGGTGCAAAGGAGTTTATAGAAAACAACCCGGAAAATCCCCATATTAATTATGTGCGTAATCCTATTGCCGGTGTTAACCAGTTGGGAAAGCTCATGGACCAGTTGGCGCCGAAGCTGAGAGAGATCGAAAAACCGGTGTTGGTGGTCCAGTCAAGGAAAGATCCTGTGGTCAACCCCAAGGGTACCCTGAAATTATTTAAAAAGATCGGGGCGGAAATAAAAGAGTACTACCTGTTTGATTTCGAACGCCACGGCATTCTTCTGGGAAAGGGAAAACACCGGGTGTTTCAGGCAGTGGAAAATTTCATCAGGCAATGGGTTTAGCAAATAAAAAAGCCCCTCTCTCTAATAAAAGAGAAAGGGGCTTAATTCTTTAAACCAGATGCGCCTGTCTCTATTCCACAGGCATCATGGTGGCCGGATCCAGGGTAAATCTCTGGTCGGTCTTGTCTCCGTCCTTCAGCACGACCGCTTCAATTTTGTTTTCCACGGGCATGAGAAATATGGCTTTGTCAATCTGGGTTTCATGGGTTGCCAGCTGAACCGGGAATCCGTCATGGCTCAGGGGCTCTTCCCTGTGGCTCTGCATGGAAAGCCAGATAAAGATGGAAAATTCCTTGTTAATCTGGTTCAGGTGCTCCAGGATATCTGACAGGTCCGAGTCAAAATCCAGGCCGTCAATCACCAGGACCGTGGGCAGGGCCAAATCCGCTTTTTTGAAACTCTTCAGGTAATCTCTGATCTTTTCAACATCAAAAGTGGCTTCGGTATAGGAGATGCCCACCTTGTTGTTTTTTACGGCATCCCACAGCCGCACCGCTTTCTGGGGGTCAACATAGCCAATGCTGTCCACCAGGTTGGTGTAGGCTTCGTCATATCTCAGGTTGATCTTTTCCATTGAATCAGACAGGCTGATATGGAGGATTTTTTCATCAGAGAGCAGCTGGGTCAGGGCAATCTGAACCAGAAAGCTGGTTTTGCCGACACCGGCCCTGGATAAAACCGCGCCAAACCGTCCGTCTGTGATATTTTCAACGCCAATGGCCATTTCAGCCGGGCTTCTGAGAATGAGATCTTTTTTAAGCATAGTTCCTCTCTTCTATATAAAAGGTCTGAGGTGATCTGCAGGGGGACTGCCTCCCTTGCCTCAGGCAGACATAATCATCTGCCATGTCCGGGGGAGATGATCCTTCCTGCAATTCTCCTTATTTGTTTTTGGCTGCTTTTTCTTCAGCTTTCTTTTTAGCAATCTCTTCTGCCACGGACTGGGGTACCTGTTTGTAAGAAGAAAATTCCATGGTGAACTGAGCCTTGCCCTGGGTTCCTGATCTGAGAACCGTGGAAAAACCGAACATTTCAGACAGGGGTACCTGGGATTCCACAACAGACATGACACCCTCTTCCTGTGAACCCTGGATGATACCGCGTCTCTGGTTGATCAGGCCCATGCATGCGCCCTGGAACTCATTAGGGGTCTCGATAACCACCTTCATGATGGGCTCCATGATAACAGGCTTTGCCTTGTTGTAAGCTTCAAGAAATCCGCCCCTTGCAGCAGCCTGGAATGCCATTTCAGAGGAGTCTACCGCATGAAAGCCACCATCTTCAAGTGTAACTTTGATACCGGTAACGGGAAATTCAAGGTTGGGCCCCTTTGCCATACTTGCTTCAAACCCTTTTTCACAGGAGGAAATAAACTGGGTGGGAATCCGGCCGCCGGTGACTTTATTGACAAACTCAAACTCTTCTTCGCAGGGTTCCATGAACCCGATGACGCGGCCGAACTGTCCGGAACCACCTGTCTGTTTTTTATGGGTATAGTTGAAGGGGGCTTTTTTGGTGATGGTTTCCCTGTATGCAACCCTTGGCTTGCCGGTTTCAACCTCTGCACCATACTCGCGTTTCATCCGTTCAACATAAACTTCCAGGTGAAGCTCGCCCATGCCCTGGATGATGGTGTCACCGGTTTCATGATCCACATAGGTTTTAAATGTGGGATCTTCTTTGGTGAACCGGTTCAGGGCCTTGGACATGTTGATCTGGGCCTTGTTGTCCTTGGGAATGATAGACAAGGAGATAACCGGCTCCATTACATGCATGGCAATCATGGAGTAGTTGATCTGCGGTGATACAAAGGTGTCTCCTGAAGCGCAATCAACACCGAACATGGCGCCGATATGACCTGCCGGAATGGCTTCAACATCTTCCATCTGGGAGGAGTGCATCCGGATGAGGCGGCCGGCCTTGATCTTTTTACCGTCCCTGGAGTTGATCAGGGTGTCTCCTTTATTGATACACCCCTGATACACCCGCAGATAGGTGAGCTGGCCGTACTGACCGTCTTCCAGCTTAAAGGCCAGGGCAACGGTCGGTTTGTCAAATTCACTTTCAAGGATGACAGTCTCTTCGTTGTTGCTCAGGTCAATGGCTTCGTTTTCAATGTCAAGGGGAGAGGGCAGGTAGTTGACAACAGCATTGAGCAGGGGCTGGACCGCTTTGTTTTTGTATGCGGAACCGAGGAAAACAGGGGTCATCTGACGCTCAATTGTGCCGATTCTGACGGCATTCATGATCATCTCCACAGTGATTTCGGATTCCTCAAGGATGGCATCGGTCAGCTCTTCTGAGAAAAGGGATGCTGCGTCAATCATCTCTTCCCTTGCCGCCTGGGCGTCTTCAAGCATGTCCGCGGGAATCTCGGCTTCGACCATGTTTTCACCGTTGTCACCCTCAAAATAATAGGCTTTCATAGTGACCAGATCCACAACGCCTTCATGCTTGTCTTCAAGGCCGATGGGCAACTGCATCATCACGGAGTTGTGGCCCAGTTTGTCCCGGAGCTGGCCGCTGACTTTGGCAGGGTTGGCACCTGATCTGTCACATTTGTTAACAAATGCAATACAGGGAACTTCATAGCGTTTCATCTGCTGATCAACAGTGATGGACTGAGACTGGACCCCTGATACGGAACATAGGATGAGGACAACCCCGTCCAGAACCCTTAATGAGCGTTCCACTTCAACTGTGAAATCCACATGGCCCGGTGTATCAATAATATTGACACCATGGTCGTTCCATTCGCAATGGGTGGCGGCAGAGGCAATGGTAATGCCTCTCTCTTTTTCCAGTTCCATGGAATCCATGACAGCGCCTGCACCGTCTTTACCTCTGACTTCGTTGATTTGGTGGATTCTGTCCGTGTAAAAGAGAATCCTTTCAGTAAGTGTGGTTTTACCGGAGTCAATATGGGCACTGATACCGATATTTCTTACCCGTTTAAGATCTTTGATCATTTTGTCTCATCCTTAGTAATAAAAAATCCTTTGAAACAATAAAAAAATACACCCATTGCCAAAGGCATTGCCATATGTTTGCTGCTAAACTGTAATTGCGATTTTATTAAGTTGAATTCCAGATTAATGCCTAAGTATATGAAAAAAAGAATTATTACTCTTTTTTCGGGTGCCTGTCAATAAAAAAAGTTATTTCCGCAGCGCAAAAAGAAAGCCTGAACGTGTAACAGGCAGTCCCATGGCTGAGACTGCCTGCATTTGTTAAAAATGGGGGAGGGTGCTTACAGCTTTGCCGGAGCGGGCTGGCGTCTTTTCCTGGCAAAGCCGGCCAGGGCCAGGAGCCCGACGCCAAACAATAAAATGGTTGAGGGTTCCGGTACCGGGTCCGGGCCGGGGGGATTGTCGGCAGTCCAAAAGCTTATATGGGACAGTTTTTTTGCCTTGCCCTTTTTGTTGGTAATCCCAAGGGTGTCCCACAGCACTTCTATATCATCCAGGTCTGAGCCGGCATAGTAGAGTTCAAATTCCCTGCCGGCCTTGATGCTGTAGTAAACAGGGCCCCCTGACCAGGCATCCGTGGTTTGCCAGCTGCCGGAGGTTCCTGAAAAATCACCGCTGAAAAAAGGTGAGCTGCTTCCCCAGGCTGTGTCTGATTCCCAGCCGTCATCCCACTTTCCCAGGAAATCCAGGTTGGAGGGGATAAATTCTGTGCCGTCATAGGTATTCACGAGCCAGTTGACGTTGAAATCTGTGTCCTGGTGGCTCTGGCTTCCGTGCCAGTTATCATCATCCTTGAGGTCGCCTGTTTCACCGATGAAAATTGAACCGGCCACGGCTGAATTTGTCCAGAGGAGTCCTATGAGTAAGACTCCGAATATTATGTTTAAATTTGATTTTATTTTCATGAGAGGTTTTTTCCTTCCTCTGGTTTGCGGATTACCTGAAATATACAGCAAGTTGGATGCCATGATCCTGTCCTGCAGAGCCGGGACCCTGGTTCTGCCCGGGAACCAGGAGGGTATGGCTAAAATTAGTACCAAAGGCTGAGTTGAATTGGTACCAAAGTATTAGGTGGATTTTCTGTGTGAAAATCAGTTTTTCAGGGTAGGATTTATATGAATGACAAAAAATGTCGTCTCAATTACAAATTATGTCATTTTTTTGTTTTTGGGCCCAGTTAAAAAAACAAGGGCCGGAAAATATTGCCTGCCTGGGGGCCGCGCAACAATTAGTTGGCATTTCCTTGCAAAATACCCAGTGTTTTAAGGAGTTTTTGCAAAGAAACTATGGCAAGTTGTTCTTGCGCGGCACCTTATGCTGAACGGGCCTGCTTTTTCCTGCCCAGAGCACCCAGGCCGAGAAGACCCATGCCAAGCAGAAGCATTGTCCCCGGTTCCGGTACAGGAGCCCAGTGCACCCCGCCTTCGATAATATCATTGGCGCAGGTCATGGTCCACCTGAAGCCTAAATTCTGTGCCTCGTCCGCTGACAATCCCAGGTCATCCAGGTTGAACGCGTAGGTCAGGATTCCGTCAACATCATCATAAAACGCTCCTGTACCTGAAAAATCGCCGGGATCCCCGGCGGCAAACAGGACTTCCTGGTCATGGCGAAAATGATAAGGTTGGGAACTGCCGCCGTGGACGTCATCTGAGGTGATGAACGTGCCGGTTGCCGTGTCGTAAATGGGGTTTTGGTTTGTGCCGGAAACAAAGGCGCTGGTGTCGAAAACATACTCCCAGGTTTCACCTTTGTTGATGGTATCTTCCATATAGGGGCTGTCACCATAGGGTTTCCACCCGTCCGTGCTGATGAAAAGATCTCCGTATTCTGTCCCAAGGCCCTTGGCCTCAGAATAATCCGTTGCAATGGAAACCGTCACATTCCCGCTGTTGTCTATATTGACAGTCATTTCATCCACATCAAATATGTTGACGTTTTTCTTGGCCGAAATGACATCTCCGCCTTTTTGATAATATTTTTTTACCTTGTTCTGGGGGTATTGATTTGTATAATATCCCCCCCCGATAAATGAGTCGTCGATTATCCAGTCGGCAGCATGGACAGGCGGGATGATCACCAGAAGCAATATACCTATTAAAAATAGTCGTTTCACATCGAACTCCTTAAGCTGCGGCGTTTCGTTATGGTATCGGCATA
Source organism: Desulfobacterales bacterium (assembly GCA_022361395.1). Lineage (GTDB taxonomy): Bacteria > Desulfobacterota > Desulfobacteria > Desulfobacterales > Desulfobacteraceae > Desulfobacter. The sequence goes on from JAKSAX010000321.1 coordinate 27,166, forward strand.
AAATATTGAAAACTTAATTTAAGCAAATTTGATACCAGAAAACCATACCCTTTTGCAAGGCCACGTCTCTATTTTTTTGTTTCCAGGGGCAGTTTTCTGCCGATGATGCTGATTCCGAGCAGTCCCATGCCAAGCAGGAACAGGGTTGCCGTTTCCGGTACCTGGCCCATGATTACATCATTTCCGCACTCCTGGGTAAAATGGGCGATGAATGAATGGTCAAACCCGTCAATTGCGGTAAGATCAAATCCGGAAACTGTATAATGGGTGCCGCCTTCATACCCGAAATCCCCTTCTGTGCTGATGCTGAATTCCCCGGTTCCGACCCGGATATCGTTGTCGCCCCCTGCATATGAAACGGGATTGCCGTCTCCAAAATACCATGCCCCTGTAACCAGGGTGGTCTCATCAATCTGCCAGAGCGTGTATGTTCCCAGTGTCCAGTCAACGTCAAAGACATAGTTGTATCCGAATGAATTGGCGATGGTGGTGTTTTCCGAATTGTCGGTAGTTCCCTTGCCGTAACTTACCCCGCCTCTGGTGCTGATGAAGATATCCCCGGAGCCGATACCGTTAATGGTGGATGTGAAATTCCACTCCCCGACAATGGAGAGTTTTCCATTGTCGTAGAACATTCCCTCCAGGTCCCAGCCCGGGGTGGTGGATGCCCCCGGTTCAACTTCCTGGTCTTCATTGGGGTTGCTCCAATAGGTGTTTCCGCTGCCTGTCTGATTGTCAAAAATGGTGATTTCCGAGGTAAGTCCAAATACAGGCAGGCTGCATAACAAAAACACGAATAAAAAGCAGAGCCGTTTTTTCATTGTTTCTCTCCTTTCCGGTTTGCAATCAGGTTTTTGCTGCCTGTTCTGCCCATGCCTGAACAGGCAGCCGCTAGTTGTCGGTCTGTCCGTCTTTTTCCAGGCTGTGCCTTTAAAGCCTAAAAGGGGATTTTTCTGCCGATAACGGCAATCCCGAAAAGGGCGACACAGAGTATGATAATGGTGGTGGAGTCCAGTTCTATTCCCATTATCGGCCCTTTGTCCTGGTCTTCTTCTTTTATCTCATCCTGATCCTGGTAGTTGTCTTCGTCGTAATCTTTATAGGGTGCGGTTGCTATGAATTTCCCGGATAGGATTGCCTCTTGCGCGGATGGGGCAATTTTTTTGAACGCCGCTTTGATCCCCTTTGGCAGCGTCGTAAGAAAGATGATCTCTTTTATGTCTTCAGTTATATTGCCTGCATCAATCCGGACGGGGCGTTTTTTCATATCCCATATCCTGGACATGCCGGCCTTATCTGCATAGCTTCCCCAATCCGCAATAAATACCGCGTTTTTATTCAATAAATCCAGATTCTCGATTTTATCCTCATCAGTCAGATAGGTCTGTATATCGTAGAGATCGTTGAGGCTGATCTTGGATCTGTCTGCCGGATCCAGGCCCATCATGACCTCTGTTCTGGTTCCGGCGGACGGGGCAGGTGTGCTAAAAAACTCTTTTAAATCCCATCTGAGGGGAGGGGGGGCTTGGGGTTTTGCCTGCTCGTGTGACGCGCTGCCGGTATAAGTCTGATTTCCAAAGATGGTTATTTCCGAACCTCTAACAAAATCCGGTACACAGAACAGGAAAAACAGGAGTATGGTGAGTAAGCGGTTTTTCACCCTGTCGCTCCTGCTTTAACCTGCGGCAGGTTCGCGCATGTGCTAAGGTCTAAGGTGGGCAGGTCCTGCGTGCCAGGTTCATTGCAAAGCCTGTCTCTGAAGCCCCTTGAAATCGGTTTGATAAATGTCAATTTGGGGGTGGTTTCGTATTTTTTATTTTTTCGCAGCAGTCCCTTTCCGGTTGTCATCCCGAGGCAGGTCCAATTGGCTGCCAAATAACTGGTGCCCTTGTATGATTCGGGATCTACAAAGGTTTCCATAAGAACCGGGGAGTATCCCCACTTTTCTTTCCAATCGCCGGCAATGCACCTGTTGACCTTTCCCAGTACATGACTGGCCAGGTTTTTTACCTTGACCCAGGGAAAGATCAGGAAACGGGTGTTGTTGATGACCCAGGGGAGATTTTGAAGGCGCTGGTCCTTTGTCCAGCCGATCCACCGGTCCCTGCAGTTGATCGCCTTTGCAGCGCCGGAAAAAAGAAGGCACCCCAGGTATCTGTCTCCGGACCGGATAAAGTACCTGATCCTGTATCCAAATGGTTTTTTATATCCGATGTAATGGTACCTGTCCATGTATTCGTTCCACAGATGGGTTTGGGGGCCGGGTTCCGCCTGGACAAGTGTAATGGGGTGAAGCCTGTCAATTCTGCATGAAATTTCTGGTTCCGGGGCCGTCATTGGGGAGCGGGAAATTGTACAGGGTTTCCGGACGGCCTGTTTCTGCTTGGCCGGGAGCCTGAAATATCCTTGCTTTTCAAAGGATTTCAGCATTTTCAGGCAGGCATCAAGTTTGTTTGTGCCTGACGGGGTGTACCAGTTTAAATGTTCGCAAATGGTCTGGGTCAGCTCTTTTCTGCTTAAATTCCCGAACAGTTCAACCGTTTCCCTGATTTCACCAAGCTCCCTGCGGGTGATGGGTCTGCCGCAGCAAATTGTCACTGGCTGGTCCTGATTACGCATCCCTCTGTTTCCCTTAAGATATATGGATTCAATGCTACCTTTAGCAAAACCTGCGTTAGATGTCTACTGTTTTTTCAGGTTTCCGATTTTAGATTTACCAGAGCCGGTTCCGGTTGTCTACACATAATTTATTTTTCCGATTTTAGGCTTACCAAAACCTGCGGCAGATGTCTACCTTTTTTTAACGGGGACCGGATTTACATTTTTATTGAATTTGCCCAGGGCATTTACTATACAAGGTCCAATTCATCTTAATTAATGGGGGAGCGCCCGGTTGAAAAAGTTAATTATCTCTACATTGTTGGCCATTTGTCTTATCGGTATCGGAACACAGGTTTCTGCCGGGCCGGAAAAGGCATTGTTTGAAAAAGGGGTTGCCCTGCTGAAACAGGAAAAGTTTCAGGCTGCCATTGACGTGTTTTCGGAACTGGTTGCCCTGGTGCCGGAGAATCCCGATGTATACAAAAACCGGGGTGTGGCCCATATGAAGCTGAATCAATATGATCTGGCTATTCAGGATTTTGAGAAAACCCGCGAAATCAAGCCGGATTTAAAGGGGCTTTATTCAAACCTGGGAGTGGCATGGTATTATAAAGGCGATTATTCCCGGGCAATTAAAAACTACAACATGGAAATCGCCCTGACACCGGACAATTATTATGCATATTTTAACCGGGCCATCTGCAGGTCCGAGCTTGAAGAGATCGAGTTAAGCCTTGAGGATGTGAACACCTCCCTTGAGATTTTTCCCCGGTTTTACCTGGCCCAGTGCCTGAAAGGGGATCTCCTTGTTAAAAGCGGTAATCCCCTGGAGGCAAAACAGGCCTATGAAAAAGCCCTGGCCATTGATCCCGGGCACCCATATGCCAAAGAACAACTGGCCGGGTTGAAAACTGCCGGGGCATCACCACCGGTGAAGACGGATGCTGAAACACCGGAACCGGCTGAAACAGCAGTCAAAACAGGGGGGGTTGAAAAAAAAATAGTTAAACGGCCGGAAAAAGAGACCGGGCAAATATTGACTGAATCAAAAGAAACCAGCGGATATGAGCTCCAGGCCGGTGCTTTCCGAAGCCGGGAAAACGCTGACAAATTATATAAAAAATTCAATGCTGAGGGGTATAAGGTGAGGATTGTCGAGCTGACCCGGCCCAGCGGGATTGAATGGCATCTGGTCCGCATCGGACGGTATGATACCAAGGCGGCGGCAAAGGCCGGCCTGGTAAAGGTAAAAGAGCGGATGGGCATGGATATCATTGTCAGGCCCTATGGCCGGTTCTAATTACTAAGGCACAAAAACATAAATAAATCGTCCATTGAAATTAGATGCTTTTTGTGCCCGCTTTAAGTTTAATTCAAATTTTGGACGATTTTAATTTGGCACCGGGCCTAATTTCCGGAGGGGATACATATGGAAGCTTATAACCTGGTCAGCTTTGCCGGTTTGATCGTATTGCCGGTTTTGGCCTGGATCATTGCGCGTTTCGGTTTCGGACACACCCAGAAGGTGAATTGGTATCTGATTGGATGGGGGGTAGGGCTTCAACTGCTTTTTGCCCTTTTTATCTTTGTGGTACCTGCCGGCGTAAGCCTTTTCCTGGCGGTAAACGATCTTGCCGTGAAAGTTCTGGCAGCCTCTGCCCAGGGTGCCCAGTTCGTATTCGGTCCCCTGGCCCTGCCCCCTGGCACAGAGGGATCTGTCGGCTTTATATTTGCCTTCCAGGCCATTCCCACCATTTTATTCTTCTCAGCCCTGGTCGCCATTCTTTACTATTATAATGTCCTGCCTTTTATCATCCGGCAGTTTGCTAAAGTGTTTAGCGGGCTTATGAGGATTTCCGGTGCCGAATCCCTTTGTGCAGCCTCCAATATCTTTGTGGGCGTGGAATCTGCATTTACAGTAAAACCCCACATTGAAAAGATGACCAATTCCGAATTGTGCACCATTGTCACTGCCGGCATGGCAACCGTGGCCTCCAATGTGCTTGCGCTTTACGTGTTTACGCTTTATCCGACATTTCCGGCCATTGCCGGCCATCTCATATCCGCCTCTTTTTTATCCGCACCTGCCGCCCTTGTCATGGCTAAACTTTTTTTTCCGGAAACGGAAAGACCCAGAACCCTAGGAAAGACAGTGGATATCAATTATAAACGTGACGCCAATCTGTTTGAGGCTGTCATCAACGGGGCAGGGTCCGGTTTAAAGGTGGCCTTCAGTATTGTCTCCCTGCTTATCGCCGTTCTCGGCCTTGTGGCCCTTGCGGACCTGATACTGGGCGGTGCGGCCGGTCTTGTCAATCAGTGGACCGGTTTGGCAATGGAATGGTCTTTAAAGGGCATGCTGGGTTATATCTTCTATCCCTTTACATTGATTATCGGTATTCCTGTGGAGGATGCCGGCCTGATATCCAGGATTATCGGGGAGCGGATTATCCTGACGGAAGTGGCCTCTTACCAGGACCTGGCAAATGCACTGGCAGCCAACAGTCTGACTCACGGCCGTTCCGCCGTGATTACCACCTATGCCCTGTGCGGATTTGCCCATGTGGCATCCATGGCCATTTTTGTGGGCGGGATTTCCGCCCTGGCGCCGGAACGGACTGCAGATGTTGCCGCTGTGGGGCCACGGGCTTTGATTGCCTCAACCTTTGCCTGTCTGATGACCGCCTGTGTGGCAGGCACCTTTTATACCACCAGCAGTCTTCTGCTGGGCCAGTAAAGAAACGGGAGCAGAACAAAATGGGTAATGAATTTGATAGACGCGGGTTCAAAGGCTGTCTTGAGAAGGGTGCAGCCGGGATCGGCCACCCCCTGACTCCGGAACAGGCTGAACTCATGACCGGTCATGCCTTGGAACTTGCGGCATGGAATAAGAAGATCAACCTCACTGCCATTAGAGATCCCCTGGAAATGGCTGAAAAACATTTTGTTGATGCAGTTGCCGTTGACCGGTTTTTGAACGGGGTATCCCGGGTTATGGATATGGGAACCGGCGGTGGATTTCCGGCCATCCCCCTGAAAATCCTGAATCCCGGTATCAGCTTTACCATGGTGGATTCGGTGCGAAAAAAGGTGAGTTTTCTCAACCATGTTGTCCGGAGCCTGGGACTTGAGGATATCATGGCCCTGCACGGCAGGGTGGAGGACCTTGCAAAAGATCCCGGGCATTCACAGGGGTATGATGCCGTTATTTCAAGAGGGTTTGCCAACCTTGAAAAATTTACGGATTTTGCCCTGCCCATGCTTAAACCCGGCGGGATAATCTATGCCCTCAAGGGCAGTCTTGATGAAATCACACCGGAACTGAAAGAAAGGTTCCGGGTAAACCATGAGCACTATTGCCTGCCCTTTGAAAAATCCGACCGCTACCTGGTCACACTGAAACTCATTGAATAATCAGATACCGATTAAAACAGGTGACGGCTAAAAAACCGGCGGGGCAGGAACGGGCTGTCCTTGCCCCGCCGGTTTAATAGGTTACTTTCAGGCCTGTTTTTCCAGCTGTGCTATACATTCCGCCATTGCCTCTACAAGCGCCTTCCGGTCAAATGTCAGTTTCTCTTCATTTAAAAGCAAAGTTAAATCTTCAGATGTACCCGAATTCCGGGCCCTGTCCCTGAAACTGCGGTCTTCTCTCATTTTGGCAATAAACCTGCGTGCATCACTCAACGGCATGATTTTCCTCCCGATTATATGTGATTCCCCGGTTTGAAGGGGGGATATCATAAGGACGCGTCCATACGCCAAAAGGATACACTTTTTTTAACCCCGGTTAACGAACCGCAATCTTTATTAAAAGAGAATTTTATCTTGGCACCGGAAAAACAAATCTGAGAGGCAGGCGGTGTCTTACAGGAATCTTTTGACTGTTTTGTCCATCTCGATTAAAATACAGATGCAACTCATCTTCCGGTTCACCTGCAGCATTTTGATTTCATTCCCTGTCTAATCAAACCTCATCCCTGGATTTTTCCCGGTTCATCATGGGTTGTGACCTGTTCAACTCTTGGACGAATTATAAATGGAGATAAGATATGAAAATGTTACCAGATCCGCTTCAGGCCATAGGCAACACCCCCCTGGTAAGGTTAAAGAGGATTCCGCCCCTAAACAGCAGTGTTTCGGTGAAACTTGAGTTTATGAATCCCGGGGGCAGCATCAAGGACCGCATGGCATATCACATGATTGACATGGCGGAAAAAAACGGGCTGCTGAAACCCGGCGGGACAATAGTGGAAAATTCCTCGGGCAACACAGGGGCTGCGCTTGCCATGATTGCGGCCATCAAAGGGTATGATTGCGTCATCACAATGCCGGATAAGATGAGTGCTGAAAAACAGGATGCGATCAGGGCTTACGGGGCCAAGGTTGTTGTCACCCCCACCGAGGTGCCGTGGGATTCCCCCCGGAGTTATTACAGTGTGGCCCGTAAAATCGCTGATGAGACGCCGGGTGCCTATTATCCGGATCAGTACAACAATCAATGGAATATTGACGCCCATTATCTTTCCACAGGCCCTGAAATCTGGGAACAGACCGGAGGTGAAGTTGATGTTTTGGTGGCGGGTATCGGAACCGGCGGCACCCTGAGCGGTGCCGGAAGATACTTAAAAGAGAAGAATCCGGATATCAGGCTCATTGCTGTTGATCCGGTGGGGTCTGTATTTTACGGGTTTTTTAAAACCGGAAAAGTCCCGGCCGCCCATACCTATAAGGTTGAAGGGATCGGAGAAGACTACCTGGTAAAGGCAATGGACTTTTCCATTATTGATGACATCATTCAGGTAACGGACAAGGATTCCTTTCTTATGACCAGGCGTCTTGCACGGGAGGAGGGGCTCCTGGCAGGCGGCTCAAGCGGATCTGCCGTATGGGCGGCCCTGCAGCTTGAAGCCGGGCCGGAAAACGGGAAAAATATGGTTGTAATCCTGCCGGACTCTGGCAACCGGTATTTAAGTAAAGTCATGAATGACGCGTGGATGGAAGAGAACGGTTTTTTATAAATTATTCAATTTTCCGGAGGAGAGGAATGAAACAGGAAACAAGGGCCGTTACCGTGGGGGAAGAGCCGGATTATACCAATTGCGGCGATGTGGTTATGCCTGTTCACCTGGCATCCACCTATGCCCGGCAAAAGGTCGGGGTTCCCACAGGCGGTCATGAATATTCAAGAACGGATAACCCGACCCGGCAGGCGATGGAGAGGAAGATGGCCGCACTTGAGAATGCAGGGTATGCCCTGGCCTATGCGTCCGGGCTTGCTGCGGAAACCAGCTTGATTTTATCCTTGATCAAGACCGGTGACCATATTGTTGCATTCAACGATCTTTACGGCGGAACCAGGCGGCTTTTTCTCGAGGTTTTCACCAGGAATTACGGTGTTGAATTCAGTTTTGTGGATGCCACGGACCCCGGGAATATGGATAAAGCCATAAGGCCAGACACCGCCATGATCTGGCTTGAAACCCCGACAAATCCCCTGCTTAAATTATGTGATATCAGGGCAATATCCAAAATAGCCCGGGCAGAAGAGTGTCTGTTGGTGGTTGACAATACATTCATGAGTCCTTTTTTTCAAACCCCCCTTGATCTGGGCGCTGATATCTCTCTTCACAGCACCACCAAGTATATCAACGGGCATTGCGATTCCGTGGGCGGCTGCATCATGTTGTCGGACAGGGGGATTTATGAAAAGTTGAAGTTTGTGCAAAATGCGGCCGGCGCGGTTTTATCCCCCTTTGAGAGCTATCTTGTAATGAGGGGGGCAAAAACCCTTCCGCTGAGGATGAGGGCCCATGAGGCAAACGCCATGAAACTGGCTGCCTATCTTGACCACCGCCCTGAAGTCAGGGTGGTTCATTATCCCGGCCTGGCAACACATCCCCAGCACAGTCTGGCCAGGAGGCAGATGAGCGGGTTCGGCGGAATGATATCCTTTGAACTTGATACGGATCTTGAACGTTCCATGGGCTTTGTGGAGCGGATGAAACTGTTTAAAATTGCTGAAAGCCTGGGCGGGGTTGAATCCCTGATAGAATTCCCGGCAGTTATGACCCACGCATCCATACCACCGGAAAAACGCAGGGAAATCGGCCTTTCAGACAGCCTTATCCGGATATCTGTGGGGGTTGAAAGTCCCGATGACCTGATCGGCGATTTTGAGCAGGCCTTTGACAGGCTGTAGAAGGATGAGGCGTCAATATCTGTATATTATTTTTATCCTGTCCACTGGTATCTGGGGCTGTATGGTCGACCCGCCCCCGCCTGATACAGGCGGAACCCTGGTTTATAAGCAGGCCCTGGCGTTTTTTGAAGCCCTGGATACCCACGTAAGCAGGGAGAAAAAGAAAAACGCTATCGGCAGCCGGGTGCAGGGATTTCCCTATCTCAGGACCAACAGGTTTTTAACCCGGGTCAAGCGCCACTTGGAGACTGCAGAACAAAAGGAAACCTGGGTGAGGCATTTGGCCGAATACAGTATTGCGGCCCGGAGATCTGAAATAGAAACCTTATCCAGGGCTGCAGTCGAGTCCATGGGGCGCTTATCCGGACCCGCCGGTGAAAATCCCAGGCAGGAACTGCTCGGCCGGCTGAGGCATTACGCCATGCATATGCTGACGGTTGACCGGAATGCCCCGGGATTTTACGACAGGCTGATCCCTGCCGTAAAATCCCCGGATGATTATTCCACCGCCATGAGGGTCCTGGGCCTCTATCCCCTGGCCTATGGCCCGATACTATTCTTTACGAAAAAAGCCTACGCCCGGATGGAGGTCCAGCATGGAAAAGATCCCGGGCAACTGGCGGTGGCGGGCAGTCTCGTCCGGTTTGAACCGGCCCCGGCTCCGGCCCGTGACATCGCTTTTATCCGGGCCATATTTTTTGGGGCCGGTACTGACAGCCTGGGTGTATACCAGTTTAGCGATGAAGAGCTCAAACAGATCGCAATGTACTTTGCCCCGGTGTATATCCAGGATACCGCAGGCGGAAAAGACAGGCCAGGGGCGGTGATCTGGGACCGGGGCAGGGTGACGGTGAACCCGGATGCGCCTGCAGTCTACTATTATTTTTCCTACGCCCTGTCCGGCCGGAAGCCCATGCTTCAGATTAACTATGTAATATGGTATCCGGAAAGGCAGGGGCCGGATGTGCCCTGGTATGAAGAGGGCGATCTTGACGGGTTCAACTACAGAGTCACTCTCAGTGCAGAGGGGAGGCCGGTCATGGTTGATATCATCCACAACTGCGGGTGTTATCATTTTTTTGTGCCCGATAAAAGACTGGTCAGATCCCTGAAGCCGATGGCAACGGAGACCGGCAACCAGGTACCTGCATGGATGCCGGAAGAATTTCCAGGGCAGAGGATCGCCTTGCGTGTCAGTTCGGGATGGCATCAGATCGAAAACATCGGCACGGAAGAAGAGATACCCAGTGCAGTAATCTATGATTTAATTCCCTACCCGGTTCTTGAGTCATTGCCTGCAGGGCCGGATGCCCATGAGAGCATTTTTAATGAAGACGGGATTGTAAAAGGCTCGGAACGGCTTGAACCGTATTTTCTGTTTCCGGCGGGGATTCCGGAGGTCGGTGCCATGCGCCAGCGGACCCGTCAGCCCACCCGGCTGATCGGCCGGGAGCATTTTGACAATCCCCTGATACTTGAAAATCATTTTGATTTTATCGATCTTGACACCGGTCGGACGAAGCCGCGGGAGTAAGCATCAGCAGGGGCTTCTGCCTGCCTCTTGTTTTTCCTCTGAATCACGCATAATTCTTGACTTTTTCACACTTTGCCTTTACAAACAAAAGTTTAATATTGAATGTCAACTCAATCCGAAATACCGGAGGAATAATGGATTATAAAAAAACACTGAACCTGCCTTCTACCAAGTTTGCCATGAAGGCCAACCTTCCCCAGCGCGAACCTGCCATGCTTAAAGAGTGGGACCAGAAAAAAATATATGAAAAGCTTCGGGAACAATCCAAAGACAAACCTGTTTTTATTCTCCATGACGGCCCTCCGTATGCCAATGGCCACCTGCACATGGGCCATGCCATTAACAAAATCCTTAAGGACATAATTGTCAGGTCCCGCCAGATGAGCGGGTTCAACGCTCCTTACGTACCGGGCTGGGACTGCCACGGTCTTCCCATTGAGCATAATGTGGACAAAAAGCTGGGCAAGAAAAAGAAAGATATGACCCCGGTTCAGGTCCGGAGGGAATGCAGGGATTATGCTGCCAGGTTTGTGGATATCCAGAGGGAGGAGTTCAAACGGTTTGGTGTGGCAGGGGAGTGGGATGAGCCCTACCTGACCATGAACTACCCCTATGAGGCACGGATTGCCAAGGAATGCGGGGAGTTTGCCCTGTCAGGTGACATGTTTCTGGGTAAAAAACCCATCTATTGGTGCTGCAACTGCCAGACTGCCCTGGCCGAAGCCGAGATCGAATACCATGACCACACCTCTCCTTCCATCTATGTGAAGTTCCCAGTTAAGGATGATCTGTCGGCCCTGATCCCGGAAGCCGGGGATAACGCCGTTTCCATGGTGATCTGGACCACCACCCCCTGGACATTGCCTGCCAACCTCGGTATCTGCCTCCATCCGGAGTTTGCCTATGCAGCGGTTAAGACCAAGGATCACGGCGTGCTGGTCATGGCCAAGGAACTGGTGGAATCCGTGATGAAGGAATTCGGCATGGAAGAGTACTCCGTGATTGCGGATATTGCTGCCGCAGACCTTGAGAATAAAAAGTGCGCCCACCCGTTCTACGACAGGGACTCCCTTATCATCCTGGGGGACCATGTCACCCTTGACGCGGGAACAGGGTGCGTCCATACCGCTCCCGGCCATGGTGCGGATGACCATATTGTGGGTAAACGCTATGATCTGGAATGCTACTCGCCTGTTGAAGACAACGGGGTCTTTTCCAAAGATGTGGAGATGTTCGGCGGCCAGTTTATCTTCAAGGCCAACAAAGAGATCAA
>JAKSAX010000337.1 GCA_022361395.1 Desulfobacterales bacterium
ATCTGCCGGATTTAAATACAAAAAGGGGGAGGGCTGTGCCTTCCCCCTTTTTGTACGGGTCCCAACGCATATGTTTTGACCGGAAGCAGAGGCCGGATGTTTTTAAAAACTGCCGGCTGCCTGCGGGATCAGATAATCTGATTCAGGGTGTTGTCAAATATATCCTTGATCATATCGTTAATCATCTGGTCGACTTCTTTGGCCGCCAGTTCAAGGGCTGAATAAGCGGCAGGCTCTTCAACAGCCTCCTCATCTTCCTCAGTTGCCTCTTCAAGCGCACTCATATGATGATCGAATAATTTACTCAGGGGCTGCTGGGCTCTGGCCACAGCCTCTTCCTCCTGGGCTTCCAGCAGTTCAGCCATCTTGTCAAGAAAGCTCATGCCTGCATCTGCAGCACTCGGAGCGGCAGGTTCTTCGGCAGCAGGCAATTGCTCAGCCATATCCCGGCCCAGCCGGTCATAAGAGGCGGAACTGGTCTCTGAATACATGGCATAGGAACGTTCCACCGAGATATCAGCCGCATACATGGATACGGAATCATAGTTTCCCATGGACATGGCCTTTGAGATGGCATCATCCATATCCCCTTCCGCCATTTCCCCGATGATCTCATCAATGCCTTTTACAATGGCTTCAATATCGGCCAGTTCCTGTTCGTTGAGATCGCCTTGCACTGAAAAAGAAAAGGACTCACCCGTTGTCAGTGTAATCTCTCTCTCACTGTAAGCCGCCTGCACCTTGCCGTTTTCAGTTGAAATCTCCCCGCTGCTGCTGTACTCATAGGCATCCATCTCGGAAAAACTGCTTGCGGAAAGGGTGACCACGTCCCCTTCCCGGGTCTGGATGGTCAGCCCGGCCTCTAGGCTTTCATAGGAATTCACAGCCAATTCCTGACTGGCCACCCTGGCGCTTGAATAGTTGCCATGGTTTTGCAACCCATTGGAATGAAGATCGGATATGCTGTTCATTTTCCCTGTCTCCTCTGTAAAAAGTGACAAATTAAGGTTTTGTCTTTATACAGGTATCGGCAGGCGTGATAAAAACCTGAATTATTTAAGGGGAAATAATTGAATTTATTGGAAACGGAATACACCCCAACGTTGCAAAAGTCGGGAAGGTACCAGCTTCAAGGCACTCAAGGTTGAAGCTGTAGTGTACTACCGCAAAACCTTGATAACGCTGAAGATGGAGCCTTCCCGGCTTTCCCGGAGGGTAAAAAATTTTTATGCAATGTTGGGGTACACTTGTCCGGGACGTGCCGATACTGGTATAACCCCGGTATGAAGAATTTCGGATTCACAGAAAAAAAATTCATGTCCCTTTCGGAAAGGGGAAAACAGAACCACATTGTCTCCTGGCTTGGGGAGGTGTATCAGACCCTTTCGGCCGGCCGGGTGAGCCGGCAGCAGCTTGAGGCGTTCCACACCCGGTACAGGATGATCCTGGCCTGGCTGGACAGGCCCTGCCCGCCGCTGCCGGACTCAGAGGATACCAGGGAGTGGCTGGTGTTTGTATCTGATCTGATCCACGGACACAGGACAGCCTCGGGAAAGATACTCCGGGACCATGATCTCCTTGAAAAGGTGGTGACAGGGGACAGGGAGGTCCCGGAAAACATCCGGCCCGACATGGAATACCAGGTTGCCCTGGACGGACTCCGGAGCCTGTTTAACGTGGGATCAATATTCAGGACCTGTGAGGCTGCCGGGATCCGGACCCTTGTCCTGGGAAACTGCCTGGGAAAGGAAAGCCCTCAGGTCAGAAAGACTGCCATGGGCGCCCAGGAGCGCATTGTTGAGGAGCATACCCGTGACCTGGCACAGGCACTTGAACTGAAAAAAGAGGCGGGATTCACTGTCATCTGTGTGGAAACGGTTGCGGGGTCAGTTCCCTGCCATGAGTACACCTGGCCCGCCAAAGCCGTTCTCGTGATGGGCAATGAGGAGTACGGGATTTCACCCCATGTGCTTAGAACGGCTGATGATACGGTTCATATTCCCATGTTCGGCAAGAAGAACTCCCTGAATGTGGCCAATGCCCTGTCAGCCGTTCTCTACCAGGCGGTTTTTTCCCGTCTTGGCAGGAAGGGACTTACTTCTTAATAGTGATAGACACCTGGTATACCCCGCTTTCCAGGCGGGACTCCAGGGGCAGGCCGGTTTTCTCAAACACCTTTATCATGGGCTGGTTGTCGGAGAGCACCTGGGCCGAGAGCACCCGCATCCCCCGGTTGCGCCCCTCCACGATGAGCAGGTCCATGAGATAGGAGCCGATACCCACGCCCTGGTAGTCCTCGTCAATCAGGAAGGCCACCTCCCCAACATCCCCCTCTTCACCGGTGACCAGCCTGGCTTCGGCAATGATCTTGCCCTCACCCTTTTTCCCCCCATATCCCACGATGGAGAGCTCTTTGGCATAGTCCACGTTGACATACTCCTGCATCTTGTCATGGCTCATGGTCTTGATGGAATAAAAAAAGCGGTAAAAGACCATCTCCCTTGAACACCGGTAAAAGAAACGGCGCATGGCCTCCTCATCCGAGGGTTTCATGGCCCTGAACCTGACGGTCCTGTCATTCTTGAAGACCTTGGTATAGGCAATATGGGCAGGGTAAAGATGGGCGGACCGGGTCACGTAAATCTGATTGGGATAGATGATCTTCATCTCCCTGGCCTTTTTGATCAGCGCTTCCCTGTCATCCGGATGGGCAATATCGATAATGGCCTGGGCCCTCTCCCTCAGGGGACGCCACTTGAGCATGGCCACCCCGTACTCCGTGACCATGACATGGACGGATTCCCGGAGCCTGAGCTGGTTGGCGTAATTCTTGACCGTGACCAGGATATTGGGCTCGCCTTTTTCATTCCGGCTGGGCAGCCCGATGATGGTGGCACCGTCCTTAGAAGCCTCGGCCCCTTTGTAAAAGTCAATCCCCTCCCCGGGTCCGGTAATCACCGAGCCTTTCAGCGGAAAGGCCACAGAGCCCAGGATATCGGCTTTTCTCCCCTCGTACATGGCCACAAACTGGGGATTGTTGGCAATAAACTTGGGGTTGCAGACCCAGTCTATTCCCTGGAATTCCACCAGGGGATTCTTATGAAGCCATTTCATCAATTCCTTGGTTCCCAGGGCATAGGAGGCCAGGGATTTTCCCCGGAACGGAGATTTCCTGTGGTTGGTTACAGCACCGGAATTCACCAGCTCCGCCATGGCGTCGGTAAAGTAGAGGGAGTGAATGCCCAGGTCTTTTTTATCCGAAAGATAGGGGACCAGGGCCTCGAACATGGGGCCGTGGGAGTAATTGATGCAGTCGCCGTCCCTGATCATGGAGGCCACGTTGGCCGCCACCTTTTTCATTACATCGGTTACAGGGGCGGGTTCATAGGTTACCGGATCCCGGTCCGACCGGATCAGGAGGTCGAATTCTTCAATGGAGACAAAGGTATCCCCAAGGGTAAAAGGCATATTGGTATTGACCTCCCCCACCACCAGGCTGGCCTTGTCCATGACTTCCCGGGCCACGTCCACGGCCACGCCGAGGCTGCAGTATCCGGATTCATTGGGCGGGGTGATCTGGATAAAGGCCACATCCACATCAATGCGCCGGGATTTTATGATTTCGGGAATTTCAGATGAATAGGCAGGGATCAGGTCGACCTGGCCCTCGGCAATGGTATCCGAGGCCACATAGCCTGCAAAAAAGCTTTTCAGCCTGTAATTGGGTGCGTTCAACTTATCCAGGGAAAGGATGGTTTCCCCCTGGACCGTCAGCTGAACCAGTTCAAGGTCCCTGATGTTGTGGGCATCCACATCAAGAAGGGTCCGGATCAATGTCCTGGGAGCGGCAGGGCCTGTGCCGATAAACACGGTCATCCCGGGTTTAATATGGTTCAGCACCGTTTCCGGGGCAACCAGCCGATCTTCCCAATTGGACAAATTAAGCTTTGACATGAAACACTCCTTGATTTGGCAGCCGTTGGCAGTAAACCCTGCGGCAGCCAGTGGCAACCGGAATTGGCAAATCGAACTGCAACCTCATTTAGGGCTGTTTTACCAATAATCGGACTGCCGATCAAGGAGAAGTGTTGTTTTACCTGGCTAACAGGCGGTTTCGTGTTCATCCTCGCAAAGCGTCAGCCGGGATTTGCACCGGGGGCAGAACATCTGTGCGACATTCTTGTCATCCATAACGCTTTCCTGGTTCAGCACCTTGACAAAGACTTCCTTCTCCTCTTTGGTGCATTCGGTGTTTGTGCAGCAGTATTTTTTTTCCATTTTCCTTAAGCCCTCCTAAATTCCTGTGGCTGTATATGTTCCTGATTATAACAACAATTTATTTTTAAACAATTAGTAGGTAAAATATTTTTAGGAGATTACATATTCTCCTTTTGCCAGGTGCGGAAAACCTTTTCTTCCACCCCCAGGGCAGTCCCCAATAACACGGCAAAAGGAACTGCGCTGATCTTCTCTTTCGGCACCCCGCGGTCATACTGGATCTGGCAGTGGGTGCAGGCCGTGCAGATATAGTCTGCCCCGGCCTCTCCTGCCAGGACCAGTTTTTCCTGCCGCATTCTGAATGCAAGATCTTTGTGGGTCTCTGCCACAGGATCTCCGCAGCACTCCGTCTCTTTAGACCAGTTCACGGCCTCCAGCCCGGCGGTCTGGACAAGTTCCCTGAACATCTTGGGAGCGAACGGATTATCAAACTGGGTTACGGAAAAGGGCCGCAGGGCGTGGCATCCCTGCTGGAGAACAACCTTGAATCCGGACAGGGGCACCTGAATCCGGCCGGCCAGTTCATCCGTACCGATGTCCTGATATAAAAAATCCAGGAGATGGCGGATCTTCACCCCCCTTTCCTGCAGCTTTCCCGTCACCGTGTCATGGACAAGCCCTTTTCTCTTAAGTTTCAGCCCCTCTTCGGCCAGGGCCAGATCCACCTTTTCCCGGATATCTCTTTGGGTGTCATACCAGTGGATACCGTGTTTCAACTGACCGAAGCAACATTTGCACGGGGTCAGAATATCCAGCCCCCTGTCCCGGGCCAGGGTGATATTTTTAATGGCAGACAGCACGGAGGCTGTCAGGTTCTTTCCCCTGGAAGGATTTCCGCAGCAGTTAAAGGGCAGTTTAACCAGGGTCACCCCCAGCGCTTTCATCAGGGCTTCAACAGCGGCACCATAACCGGCAAGGCCGAATGAAATTTTGCATCCTGGGAAATATGCCAGCCTCATGAGGTTTCTCCTTTCAGCTGATGCATGGTCAGTTCGGCAGCCCGTTCCTGGCCCCTGCACCGGAGCTCAAGCAGGATGTCCGCCACCCGGATGGACTGGGGGCATACCTCCTGGCACATGTAACAGGTCAGGCAATGCCATACCATTTTGGAGCCGGACGCCATCTGATGTTCCCCCAGGCGGAGAAGGTTCATCACCTGGTGGGGGCCGAAGTCATTGGTATTCAGGTCATAGGCCGCCACAGGGCAGGCATTGGTACAGAGGGTGCACTGGACACAATGCTCAAAGGTTTCCGCCCGGCCGGTCAACCCGGAAAGGATGTCTCCCTCCCCTGCCCTGATTTCAACCTCTCCCGGCAGGCGCTGAACCACACCTGTCTCCTGTGACGCCCGGCCGGTCCACTGTCTGAATGATGCCTCCATGGCTGTGGTATAGTTATCCGGACACCCCAGGCTGTCCATAAGAACATCGGCTGTGATCCACAGCCGGACCAGGTCTATACCGGAGGGACAGATATCCGCGCAAAGGCCGCACCGGGTGCAGTCGTCATTGCCGGATCTCAGCCGGACCAGGGTGGCCAGGTCCCAGACCCCTTTTCCGGCGAGCCGCTTGAGTGTTTCGATTTTCATGTGGGGCAGCACCTGGGGATTATCCGTTACCTGATAATCCGGATATACGGAACAGACCTGGGAACAGAACCCGCAATGGG
>JAKSAX010000309.1 GCA_022361395.1 Desulfobacterales bacterium
CCTCCCGGATGGTGTTCACACTGGCCCGGTCGGCATATCGTTGTGGTAGTTGAATAGTCATGGGAAACAGTCTACCCCCTTATGCCCGGTTCTTCAATATCTTATCTGCAGGACGGAAAAAACTTTTCCCGCCGCAGTCATTACACAAAAAACACCGGACCCGGAAAGTTCAACCCAGGAAAAAAGGTGGATTTATACATCCTGAGGGATTATATAATGAGGTCACGCGCCAAGCTTGGTAATCCTTTACACGACGTCAGATGACCGGAGGCCGTGAATGCGGTATATTTTAAAAGATCGGAATCTCTTGCTTCTCTTCATTGTCTCCTTTTTATTTTTTTTAAATGAGACCATTCTGTTGCCCGTGTTACCAATGGTGTTGCACAGTCTGGATTACAGCAACACTGAAATAGGGATGACCCTTGGTGCTTTTGCCTTGGGCGTTGTTATTTTCAGGCCTTTAACTGCATATGTGACCGATAATAAAAGCCGGAAACTCTCCCTGCTGATCGGCACTGCTGTGTTTTTGATTGCCCCTTTTTTATACTTTGTCTCAATGGATTTTACATATTTGTTGTGTGTCCGCTTCTTTCACGGCCTGGGCTTGTCCTTTTTCACAACTGCAAGCCCGGCTTTTGTTTCCGACTGTGCACCGAAGAATCACCGGGCAGAGATCCTCGGGCACATGGGGGTTGCATCAAGCCTTGCCTCTGTCGGCGGGCCCATGCTGGGGGTCCTGATATATAATGCCTGGGGGATTCACCAGGTGTTGTGGGGGTGCATAGCCCTGGGACTGCTCGGTATTGTTCTTACGGTATGCATAAGGGAAAAAAGGCTGCCGGATGAAAGAAAACCCGAGGCCAGGGCCTATATCAACACCCTGAGAAACCGCTGCGTAATGGTTGCCTCCGGCCTGGTACTGGTTTTAGCTGTGATGTATGGGGGAATTTTTACCTTTCTTCCGGTGTTGGTGAAAGATCAGTTCAGCGTCAATGTAGGCCTGATCTTCATGATTAACTCCCTGTCCCTGGTCATTATCCGGCTTCTCACCTCCCATTTTTCAGACCGCTATGGACGGGGACCGGTCGCCTTTTATTCATTCCTGATACTCTGCCTGTCCTATTACCTGATCGGAAGGGCCGGGACGACCTGGGAGCTGATCGGTGCCGGTATCTTAAACGGGATAGGCGCCGGGGGATGCCTCCCTGCTTTAATCGCTCATGTGGTGGATAACACCGATGCCCGGATCCGGGGCATTGCCTTCAGTATTTTCTACGGCGCATTTGATATCGGCGTGCTCATGGGCAGTGCGGCGCTTGGGGTGCTGGCAGATATGACAAGCCTGAGGGATATGTATATCCTGACAGCCATGTTCGGCCTGATCGCGCTTGGCGGATTTGCATTGAGTATTCAAGCCGGTCCTGTAAGATCTCTCAAGTGGACCCTTGCCGGGAAAAAATTCAACTTTAACAACAAAAATTGAGCCCCGCAAAATATGCGCCGCACCAAATTGAATACTGTGTCAGGTCAACACATATAACTTTCAGGCCTAATGATTTCAAAAAGTTACTTTTGTACAGGCAATCGCAGGCAAAATTTGGATAACACATAAGTGTCCAGAACCTCTAAGAAATCAAAAACCGTGCCAAGTTTATATGCGATTGCCCTTAATACTGTGTAGCTTTTTCTTGTTTTCCACTGTATAATCCGGTTAATTACCAGCAAAAAATACGTGAAAAATTTACACTGAAGCAAGGGACACCTCCCTTGCGCATCTGCAAAATAAAAATTATGAAGAAAACCTGTTTTATCATCAGCATTGTTCTGTTTTCGTTGGCAAGCAAACCTGTATTTTGCGGCACCCCCCTTGTGTTTATCGGGGATGATCATTTCCCGCCATACAGCTACGAAGAAAAGGGCAGGCTCGTTGGCATCGATGTTGAAATAATGGAAGAAATGGCCAGGCGGCTGAACCTTGACATCACTATAAAACTGGCCCCCTGGAAACGGTTGATTAGAATGACCAGGGACGGCCAGTGCGACGGCAGTTTTTCATTATTTCACACTGAAAAACGGGAGGAATTCGCCTTGTATGCATTTTCCCAGCCCCTACATGTCAGCCGTTTCCCCCTCTTTTTTAAAAAGGGCAGGGCAATCCGCTTTAATACCATTGAAGACCTTTACGGAAAAATCATCGGGATTAACAGGGGGTTTTCAGTCAGCCATGCATTTGACGCTGCAGTGGAGCAGGGAAGAATACGCATCAATCCTGAAAATGCCGTGGAGGAGAACATCCTCCTTACAGCCGGCGGCAAAATAGACGGGTTTACAAACAATTACGACGTTACCAAATACAAGTTAAAAAATTCGCCGAGGCTCAGGGAGTATAAAGACCTTATCATGCATACCCGGAAATCAATTTCAGACCACCGGAATGCCTATCTTGTGCTGTCAAAAAGGGCAAGCCAGATCCCTGACAAGCCCGGGATGATCCGGCGCATCAACCAGGCCCTGACGGAGATGAAGAAAGACGGGTTCTATTCTGCACTCAGCCAAAGGTATCTTGAGTAAAGCCCCTTACTCAACGGAAAAATATCTTATTGCCCCTTTATGAAGTTTAAAATTCGCCAGGTTCATTCTTTTCATATCCGGCCTGTTCAATATTAGTGAAGGGTGGGCATTGAAGAATATTCTCCGGTTCCCGTATATGGTTTCCAGGATCTGAGATGCAGTCTCTTCATCAAGATTTTCCGAGGCAACCAGGAAGACTTTCGTGGCAAAGGTCTCGACCGCTTCTGTCTGTGAAATATAGGTATCCGGCGGAATAACGAATTTTGAGAAGGCTGGATGCCGTGCAATCAGGCCGTCAATACTCTTGTCGTTCATATGCGCCGCCTTTGCCTTGCACAGCCGGAACAACTGCCCTAAAGAGGGATCAGGGTGGACGCCGATATGGATCATGGCATCCACCGAACCGTGACAGAGTGCCATGGCATCCTGCCCCTGGGAGTTTGAAATTTCCGATACGAGCCTGAAATGCTTGTTTGACCAGCGTTTGGCTGTCAGTATGGTGTCAAAGGAGAGGCGCTGGACAGATAACGGGGCCCCGATGTTTATCCGTTTGGCCTTAAGATCTTCAAGAACTGAGATTCCTCTGTTCTTCCCGGTGATAAGGGTTACCGGCACATCGTATAAAGCGGTGAGCACCCGGAGGTTTTCATAATCAATGTCCAGGAATTCAAAATTTCCGGTTTTATGTATTGCGTCATACAGCATGCGGGAATCAATAAGGGCCATATCCAGGGAACCTTCCCGCAGATTGGTTAAATTATCAATATCCCCTGACGCCTGTACTGTCCTGCAATCAATACCCGCCTGCCTGTCAAGAACCCGCTGGATCAGCCGCCCGGTAAAAGAAGAAAAGGTGTCAGGCGATGATGTGCCGATCAGGATCTCATAGGCAAAGACCTGGGCAGACCAGAGTCCCAGAACCATGACGGCCATCAGGATTGGCCGGCCAATCTTCCTTATTATAGTGGAAATCATAGTATTTCTCCTTAAGGGGTCGCGCAACAATTAGTTGGCATTTCTTTACAAAATACCCAGTGTTTTAAGGGTTTTTGCAAAGAAACTATGACAAGTTATTTTTGCGCGGCACCTAAGTTCAAAGGTTTCAAACTTTTTTCCTTCCGGCCGGATCATTAAAGAGAACAGAACAGGTCTAACTGGCACCTGTATGACCAGGATGAATGAATCAGGAGCAAATTTAATAAGCAGACAGGATAATTATACCCCCAATTACCAGGAAACTAAACACAAGATATAATTTTTGATTTCCTCCGGAACCTGAGCATCCGGACACCCGGTTCCGGTTTTTTCAGCGCCAGATCCATTCCCCCCTTTACAGATGAGCCAGGACATCATCCAATGCGTTAAGAAACCCCTCAAGTTCGGCAGTCTCCATGGTCAGGGCAGGATCAATCCGGAGCACATTCAGTCCCGGACGCTGGGCCAGAATATAACCTTTAGCCAGCAGTTCGCGTCTCACCTGCCGTGCCACGGCTTCATCCCCTGACAGCTCTATGGCCACCATCAGGCCCCTGCCCCGGATCTCTTTTATACTGCCTGTGGTTTCCCGGATATGATTCAGCCCTGTCATCAGGTACACGGATAATTGTGCGGCATGTTCAATAAGGTTTCCGGATCGGATTCCTTCTATCACGGCTCCTGCAACGGCTGCCCCGAGGGGATCATTTTGATGGGACTGGGCATAGGCAATGGTTTCATCAGGCAGCATATTGCTCACCCGTTCCGAGACAACCGCGGCACTGACCGGATATCCGTTTCCAAGCCCCTTTCCCATTGCCACGATATCCGGACGGATATCATAATGCTCGTAACCGAACCAGCGCCCGGTCCGTCCCATGCCTGTGGTGACTTCATTGACCATGATAATGCCATGGTTACCCCGGACAGCCTCTGCAATTGCCCTGACAACTTTCCGGGGCGGGAATCCCACGATGCCCCCGGCACTCCCCGGCTCAAAAACAAAACTGGTAATCGTTTCAAAGGGAATAGCAGTCCAATGACGGCAGTCGTGGCTGCAGACACTCTTTTCACAGGCCTTGCAGGGCCTCCAGTCAAACAGATGCCATTGATCTTTGCCGTGGGCAGCGCCGTATGCACCGAAATATGACCCGGCCATGGTCAGGAAATCCGCTTGGCCCAGGGCATCCCGGGTCACCCGGACACCGAACTCAACCGCCTCGCTGCCGGAACAGAGAAACACGGCCCTGCCCCCCTGGAACCCGTGAAGATCAAGCAGGGTCCGGGCAGTCTCTTCCACAACGGGCATGGTAAACCCAAACCCGGTATGTGCCAGTTCAGCAGCCTGCCGGGTCATAACCCTGAGAATCTCAGGGTTGCAGTGGCCGAGGCAGGTACACCATACCCCGGACTCCAGGTCCAGGTAACGGTTTCCCTGGTCATCGTATACATATGTATTTTCAGCTTTGACAATATTCGGAAGGGACAATTCATGTCCCGGATAAGAAAACAGACAACTCTCCATGATACACTCTCCCGGATTCCGGTGTTAATCTCCCTGCCAGGGTATCAGGGAGGCAGGGGTGCAACCAGGAACAGAACGAAACCTTTTTCACCATAACAGATGAACTTTCCCCGGGCCACCCTCTTCCCGGATCATCCTTTAGGGCTGTAATGCCGCTTGAGCCACGAACTTAACCCGTCAAGCCCCGGGAAAAGCACCCGCTCCGTTATATTGCAAAGATCAAGCTTGTCCCGGCACTCCCATTTCAGGTTTGCCGGGATAATGATTCTGCGGAAAAGATCCGGGTGCGAGTTAAGCCATTCGTCAATCACCCGGCGCGGGTTGGGCATAACGGAAAACAGGGCATACTGGTTGACGATCCGCTCATCAATGGAGGGGGGTTCAAAGAAGAGGAGAAACTCTTCTGACTCTCCCAGAGCATCAAACTGGGTCAGGGTTTCCACATATTGATGAAAAGCCCTGTCCCCGGAGCGGCGGTCCTGGTCCCTTTGTCCCAGGCTGGTCAGCAGCTCAACGGTAAAGGCCTGGGCCCCCTCGGTGGCAAGCTGATCTTTCAGCACCCCGGGCAGCCGCTCATGAACCTTTGCATAGTTCACACACCAGATCACCCCGTCTGTATTAAACCGGTCCAGGCTGGTCAGGGCAAAGTGAAGGGCAATATACGGGGAATACGTCCAGTCCAGAAGGCGGGTGGGCAGGCCGTGGTGCTGGGCCACTGCCAGGAGGTGCCAGAATGAATCCGGTTCCCCGGCCACAGAGGCCTGGGCATACTTTCTAAAGTTCCTCAGCAGATGTTTCTCAAGCTGCCAATAGGGGCCGCCCAGGCGCATCAATGAGGTTTCCAGACGATAGGTGCAATCGGAAAGCCCGCGGAATACAAGCGGCGGCCGGTACCGGCTGATGTCATCATTCCACGAACCGCTGAAAAGCTCTTCCTGAAGCTGACCCCATGAATTTATTGTGATGTCCGGCATAGAACCCCCTTGAAAAAGATATGGCCTGTTCAAGGTTATATGCTGCAGCCCGATAAATCAATCCGGAAATCCAAGATTTCTTATCCTGGAAACAGAAACGCCCCCGGAGTATCGAGAACTCCGGGGGCGTTATCTCATACAGAATTTTCTGTCTCTAATCCATGTCGCGTCCTTCTTCAACACCGTGACAGGCGACAAACCCGCCGTTGTCCAGTTCAAGAAGTTCCGGCACTTCCTGAGAACAGCGGTCATTGGCATATATGCAGCGGCCGTGGAATACACAGCCTGAGGGCAGGTTTACCGGCGTGGGCACCTCGCCCTTAAGCTTAATATGCTTGGCCTTGGATTCCCCTACCTTTGGAATGGCGGACAAAAGCGCCCGGGTGTAAGGGTGACGGGGCTCATAGAAAAGATCATGGGCCGACGCCAGCTCGCACAGGGTCCCCAGATAAAGCACGGCGACCCGGGTGGAAATATGATGAACCACGGACAGGTCATGGGTGATGAACAGGTAGGTCAGGTCCATCTCCTCCCTCAGCTCCATGAGCAGGTTCAGGATCTGTGCCTGGATGGAGACATCCAGGGCAGATACCGGTTCATCAGCCACAATGAACTGGGGATCGAGAATCAAGCCCCTGGCTATGGAGATCCGCTGTCGCTGTCCCCCTGAAAATTCATGGGGATACCGGGTGATCCAGGCCGGATCCACACCGACTTTTCCCATGACATCCTCAATCTTGTCGCTGATTTCAGCACCGCTCATTTTCGGGTTATGGAAACGCAAGGGCTCTTCAAGGGTCTGGCGGACTGTTTTCCTGGGGTTCAGTGAGGCATAGGGATCCTGGAAAATCATCTGCATCTTTTTCCGGTAGGGCATCCACTGTTCATGGTTCAGGTTGTCGATTCTGTCTCCGTCAAACCTGACTTCCCCGGAGTTTGGCGGATAAAGTCCCATAATCACCCTGGCAAGGGTTGACTTACCGCAGCCGCTTTCGCCGACCACGCTCAGGGTTTCCCCTTTATTTACAAAAAGGGAGACGTTATTCACAGCCTTTACCGTGGTTTTTTCAAGTTCAAATTTGCCCCCTTTGAAGGAGAGCTGATCCAGAAAGCCGCCGGAAATATCAAAATGTTTCACCACATTGTCTATGGTAACGAGAGGTTTTTCAGTGTTCATTTTATATCCTTCGCAATGTTCTGCTATTTCATATGGCAGGCTGCCATGATCCCGTTGCCCTTATCTTCAAGCGGGGGGATCTCCCGGGTACAAATTTCCTGGCACAGCTCGCACCTGGGATTGAAGGCGCACCCTTCAGGGATCGCGGTCAGGGTGGGCATCATGCCCGGAATCTGCTTTAAATCCTCACCCGGCGGGATAGAGCCGGGAATAGAGCCGATCAGCCCTATGGTATAGGGATGAACCGGGTCGTGGACCACCTTGTCAGTCGGACCATACTCGATGATCTTGCCCGCATACATAACGGCAATTTTCTCCGTGACCTGGGAGACCACCCCCAGGTCATGGGTGATGAGAATCAGACCCATGTGATCGGTTTCGCATAGCTCCTGGAGAAGATCCATGATTTCCGCCTGGATGGTTACATCCAGGGCTGTTGTGGGTTCATCCGCAATGATGATGGCAGGGTCTGCCAGCAGGGAAATCGCGATAATGATTCTCTGGCGCATACCGCCGGACAGCTCATGGGGATATTGTTCAAGACGCTCTTCAGGAGAGGGTATATGAACTTTTTTAAGTTTTTCCAGGGCAACAGCCCGGGCCTCTTCCCTGGAAATATTTCTATGGGCCAGAAGGGTTTCGATCATCTGATACCCGATGGTAAACACCGGGTTGAGGGTCATCATGGGATCCTGGAAAATCATGGCGATCCGGTCCCCTCTGATGCTCCGCATCTTGGCATCTGAGTAATCGGAGATTTTCTCGCCTTCAAAGTGGATACTCCCCTTGGAGATAAATCCGGGTTTTGAAATCAGATTAATAATGGAAAAACCGGTAACTGACTTTCCGGCCCCGCTCTCCCCGACCAACCCCAGGCGTTCGCCCTTGTCCAGGGTGAAGCTGGCGCCGTCGATTGCCGTTATATCACCGAACCGCAAGGCAAACTTTACCTCAAGGTTTTTGACTTCTAAAAGATGAGACATTGTAACTTCCTATCCTTTGTAAAGTTTGGGGTTGAGTACATCCCTGAGCCAGTCGCCCAGAAGGTTGATGACCAGAACAAAAACCACAAGCCATATGCCCGGGAATACCGTAATCCACCAGGACCCGGAGAAAAAGAACTCCTGGCCTGCCCGGATAAGGGATCCCAGGGAGGGTTTGGTCACCGGCATCCCTAGTCCCAGAAAGGAGAGGGCCGCTTCACTCATGACCGCATTGGCCACCTGGATAGTGGAGATGACCATGACGGATGTCAGGGAGTTTGGCAGGATGTGGCGGAACATGATGGTCCATTTGGGCAGGCCGATGACTCTTGCCGCCTCCACATATTCCTTGTTCTTTTCCCCCATTACCGATGCCCGGATGGTTCTGGCAAACATGGGCCAGTTGGACAGGCCGATGATAATGGTCAGAAGGGGCACGGCCAGCCGTTCGAAACTGCCCAGCCCGAATACCACCTGGAAAATGGCGGACATGAAGATGGCCACCATCAGGTAGGGAAATGAGAACTGGATATCAGCCAGACGCATGAGGATGGCGTCTGTCTTCCCTCCCATATATCCGGCCAGAAGCCCGACAATAACCCCGATGAATCCCTGGAGAGCCACGGCCCCGAGTCCGATGATAATCGAGGTCCTGAGGCCGTAAAGCATGGTGGACAGCATGTCCCTGCCCTGGTTGTCGGTGCCCAGCAGAAATTCACTGGTACCCTCCTCCATCCATGCGGGCGGCATCTCAGAGTTCATGATATCTATATTTTCAGCATCATATGGATCCATAGGTGCAATCCACGGTGCTGTTAAAGCCAATCCTAGGAAAATGACAAGGACAACAAATGAAAAAATCGCCACCTTGTCCCGTTTAAAACTGTATAGGAAATAAGATTCTTTAAATTTTTCAAGTTTAGTTTTCATTTTGTCCCTGTAATTCTAACGGTGGGATTAATAAAGCCGTAGAGGATATCCACTACCGTATTAACAAATACAAACAGACTGGCCACCACCACAAGATATGCGATGAGCAGCGAGATGTCCGCCCTGTGAAGCGCCTCTAAGAACATAAATCCCATGCCCGGCCACTGGAAAACCAGTTCGGTGAGCAGGGTAAAGGCAAACATGATACCGATCTGAACCCCGAATACCGTGATAACGGGCAGCAGGGTGTTTTTAAAGGCGTGTATCATCCACACCCGGGCAGGAGACAGGCCTTTGGCCCAGGCATACTTGATATACTCGGTTTCCAGCACCTCCATCATTTCGGAACGGATCAGGCGGATAAACAGCGGCAGCATGAGGGTGGACAGGGAAACACAGGGCAGAATCAGATGTTTAAGACCGTCAATGGTCAGCAGTCCGGTGGACCACCAGCCCAGTCCGAATAAGTCAACGGTCTCCCCACGCCCATAGGAGGGCAGCACCTGCCATTGAATGGCAAAGAGGAAAATCAGGAGAATGGCGGTGAGAAAGACCGGCATGGATACCCCGAGGGTGGAAAGACTCATGGTCAGCCGGGATAAAATGCTCCTTGGCCGCAAAGCGCAGTAGACCCCCAGGGGCAACGAGACAAAAATTATGATGAGGGCCGTACCGAATACCAGCTCAATGGTGGCCGGCGCATGGTGAAGAATAACCTCAAGGTTGGGTTTATTATAGAGGAAAGACCGTCCCAGGTCACCCTCGGTAACCGCCCCTTTCACAAACCGGAAATACTGAACAAAAAAGGGATCGTTCAACCCCATCTTCTCGGCGATTTCCGCTCTTTCAGCCTGGGTTACCCGCTCCCCGACGAGATCCCTGACCGGGTCCCCTATCTGATCTTTGATTGAGAATCCGACCAGACCGATGACAAGCATGACGACGATAGCCTGTACGATCCTGCGTACTATAAATGCAAACATGTTTTATACTTTTCTCTTTAGATATCATTCCCCCGGGAAATTTCCCGGGGGAATGACAGGTTGATTACGAAGTTTCGTTAACAACTATTCGACGACCAGGTCTCCGAAGTAGGGGAAGTTCATCGCATTGATAATGGGTTTGATCCGGAGGTTTTTCTTGCCGCCATAGGAGTGGTTCTGCCAATGGAAGGGAACAAATGCAGCATCATCATAGAGAATCTGCTCAATTTCCTGGAGTATTCCAGCGCGTTTTTCAAGATCGGTTTCGGACTGGGCCGCAATGGTCAATTCGTCAACTTTAGGGTTGCAGTAACCGGAGTTGTATGCACCATAACCGGTCTCTTTGTTTTCACACATCATGAGGAACTCGGAAAAATTACCGGAATCCTCAGTATCCGGATGCCATCCGATCATCATGATGTCGGCTGCTCTGGCATCGAACTCATTCCAGTACTGGGCCTTGGGCATGGTTTTCAGGTTAACCTTGATACCGATTTTTTCCAGCATCTGGGCGGTTGCTTCAGCGATTTTGGCATCATTTACATAACGGTTGTTGGGCGCCATCATGGTGACTTCAAAACCGTTTGCATAGCCGGCTTCTTTCAGCAGCGCTTTGGCCTTGTTCAGGTCATATCTGGGTTTCAGGCTCTCTTTATAGCTGGCAAAACCTCTGGGACCCTGCTGGGCAGCAACAGTGGCAGTACCTTTCATGATCTTTTTAACGATACCGGTGTTGTTTACGGCATGGACAATGGCCTGACGGACACGGGCATCTTTAAGGGCGGGATTACGGTTCTGGTTCATCTGGAAAGTAATGATACGGCTGCCGGAGATGGTAACCAGTTTTACTTTGTCATCAGAGTGGATTCTTCTGAAATCCTGGGGCGGCACCGGAGAGATGAAGTCAACATCACCGGACAGCAGGGCAGCTACACGGGTGGCATTCTCTTTGATGGGAGTCAGGATAATCTTTGTGACGTTACCCGGAGATTTGGTATCCCAGTAATCTTCGAAACGTTCCATTTCAAGCACAACGTTGTGCTCTCTTTTGGTTACTTTGAACGCACCGGTGGTGGAGACGTTGTTCAGTGCAAAGGACTCGCCGATTTTCAGGACCATGTCTTTGGGCTGTCCGTTTGCATCAGTTCCCTGGTAAAACTCGGAATCCATGGCAAAGAAGTAAGTGGCCATGTTCAATACAAGCGGATAGGTTTTTTTGGTCTTGAAGTCAACAGTATAATCATCAACAATGTAGCATCCTTCAAAGGGTTCCAGCAGGCCTTTGAAATCCCCGCTGCTTCTCATGCGGTCAAAGGACCATTTCACGTCTTTGGCAGTAAAGGGATTTCCGGAATGGAATTTAACGCCTTTTCTCAGGTAAAAACGCATGGTCAGCTCATCAACACGTTCCCATTTGGTAGCCAGACGGGGCTCAAAAGTCATTTCTTTGGTCCAGCGTACCAGAGGGTCGGCAATCCAGTGTGAGAGCTGCATCATACCGCCGGAAAGCTGTACCTGCAGATCCAGGGAAACCGGGTCTGCATCAAGGCCTACTTTCAACGTCTTTGCACCTGCAGAGACAGTGAAAGAAAGCACAAGAAAAAGGCTTAACATCAATAAAGTAATTTTTTTCATCCTATCCTCCAATTAAAAGTTAAAACTGTTTGTCAAAAGAGCGTCCATACGCCCTTTTAACGGTCTGGTCTTTCTGTACGTTAATTAACAAAATTCAAATAATATGAAGTAACAAAAAAAGTTGACCCGGTCAAGCAATACCTGTATATATATCCGGCCTAATATATTGAATTTTATGCAAAACAATTGCATAAAATCATTATTTTATGCAATTTTCGATACGCTTGATCTCATTTTCCGGAAAAACATCAATCCCATTTTTTCTTAATAAAGCTGATGCAACCCCGGAACCGGCAACCAGCTTCCCTGTAAAACTGCCGTCGTATATAAATGCGCTGCCGCAGGACGGGCTTTTTTCCTTGAGCAGCGCAACAACAGCGCCCTCTTTTAAAGCAGTTGCCAGTGCCGCCCGGGCGCCTTCGATAAACGGCCGGGTGACATCCCCTTCCCGGGTTTTTATCCGGGCCCTGCCCGTTAATACGTCAATCCCCCCACCGCCTTGAATTTCTGCTGCCGGCCTTGGCACGGGAAGCCCGCCTTCAACCTCGGGGCAAAAGGGAATCAGCCGGCCCTGGTCCAGCCATTGGTTTATTAAAGGATGGTCACAGGGTTTTGATTGCCCGTCATATCGGACCGGTTCGCCTAAAAGACATGCTGAAATAAGTATTTTTTTCATAAACATTGTTATACCAACTAACCATTCGTTTGTAAAAAAATCATTGACTATATAATGAATTAGTGTAATGAATGAGTATTCATTGTTAACACAATGAAGTAACCCGGAGTAAAGCATAGTGACCCCAAAGCACAACCTGCTTTATTTACTAAGTTATTTTACCACTATCCTTAACAACTCCTCCCTGGGTTACCCGGACCATTTAAATGAGGGTTAATTCATTACAATAATTCACCCTGTAACTATATAGTGTTTTACACACTGATTCACCAGGAGGCTTTAAAAAAATGGCACAGGTTATTTCCGACAAACGGGACATCGAGTTTGTTCTCCATGAACTGCTCAAGGCTGAAACCCTGGCAGATCTGAATGAAGATTTTGCTGATTTCAACAAGAAAACCATTGATATGGTTATCAAAGAAGCCAGACAGCTTGCGGTTAAAGAACTGCTGCCCGCATCCAAAGAAGGGGATGAGCAGGGCTGCAAACTTGAAAACGGCAAGGTCACCACACCGGAATCCTTTAAACGCCTCTTTGACATCTTCACCGAAGGGGAGTGGCTTGCCCCCACAGAAGACCCGGAATGGGGCGGCCAGGGCATGCCCTATACCGTTGCCTCTGCTGCGGCAGAATATTTTAACGGTGCCAACTATCCCTTTATGATGTATCCGGGCCTGACCCAGGGTGCCGGTCACCTGGTCGAGCATTTCGGCACCAGGGAACAAAAAGAGACCTATCTGAAAAACATGTACACCGGCAAATGGTGCGGCACCATGCTGCTGACAGAACCCGGAGCAGGCTCTGATGTCGGCGCGCTCACCACAAAAGCCATCCCCAACGGCGACGGCACCTATAATATAGTGGGTGAAAAAATATTCATCTCCGGCGGTGAGCATGACCTGGCTGAAAACATTATCCATCCGGTTCTTGCCCGCATCGAAGGCGCCCCTGCAGGAACCAAGGGGATTTCCCTGTTCCTGGTACCCAAATTCCGGGTTAAGGAAGACGGCTCCCTCGGCGAATTCAACGATGTCATATGCACCGGTATTGAACACAAAATGGGTATCCACGGCAACTCTACCTGTTCCCTGTCGCTTGGATCCAAGGGCAATTGCGTGGGCACGCTTCTGGGCGAAGAGAACAAGGGAATGAAGGCCATGTTCCTGATGATGAATGCCGCCCGTCTCCTGGTTGGCTTCCAGGGTTTCTCCTGTGCCACAACAGCCTATATGTACGCCCTTGACTATGCCAAAAACAGGATCCAGGGCCGTGACCTTACAGAGATCATGAATCCGGATGCCGATGCGGTTTCCATTTTCCGCCACCCTGATGTCCGCCGTCAGCTCATGATGATGAAGGTCAATGTGGAGGGCATGCGTACCCTGCTTTACTTTGTCCACTATTGCTCGGATATGGCCAAGCATGCTCCAACTGACGAGGAAAAAGCAAAGTACCAGGGATTTGTTGAAGTCCTTACCCCCATTGCCAAGGGTTATGTGACCGACAGATCCTTTGAAGTCTGCTCCCAGGGTATGCAGATATACGGCGGATACGGATTCATTGAAGAATATCCCATGGCCCAGCTGCTCCGCGACTGCAGGATCACCATGATCTACGAAGGCACTAACGGTATCCAGGCCATGGACCTTCTGGGCCGCAAGCTGGGTATGAACAAGGGTAAACCCATCATGGACCTGTTCGGGGAAATGCAGAAAACCGTTGCCCAGGCCAAGAACATCCCTGCCCTGGAAAAAGCAGCGGTCAAGGTTGAAGAGGTAATGAATAAGCTGGGTGAGGTTGCCATCCACATGGGCCAGACCGCCATGAGCCCAAAAGTCCTGGCCGCCTTTGCAAATGCCCATCCCTTCCAGGATGCCACAGGAGACACCACTATGGCGTGGATGCTGCTCTGGCGTGCGGTTACAGCCTGCGAAAAACTTGAAAAAGCCAAAAAGAAAGACAAGCCTTTTTATCAAGGTATACTTAAATCTCTTGACTTCTATGTGGAAACCCAGTTACCAATCACATTGGGCCGGTTTGCCGCATTGTTGAACACCAGCTCCGTGGCAGTTGATATTGAGGACAATATGTTCCCAAGCTAACCGGAACCGGTTAAAAAAGATAAATCAGCTTTCCTTTTTTTGGGGCTGCCGGATTATCCGGCAGCCCTTTTTTTGTCTGCGCAAGCGATTCCAGGTAAGGATGTGCAATGCTTATTCGTTGAATCTTTACCCTATTTATTTTTTGCTGAAGCGGAACAGTCTAAAGCCACCTCTTATTTGATTTGCCGCATTCATGTATTGCACCTTTTGATATCGTCCTTATCTTTTTAGCCAGCAACAGCAGTTCATTGCCCACCAAACAACAAAGGAGGACATTATGAAGAATGAATGTATCCCCCAGCGTATATCAAAATTCGCATTGGGACTGATGCTGCTTGGCGCAGCAATGGGACTGGTTGTCATCGGTGTCACGCTTCTTCCCATTATCGGATTGATAGCTGCAATACCTGTGGCAGCCCTTGGCATATACTTTTTCAGGGTTCATCTTAACGATCAATGTGAAATTGATTTTTCGTCAGATTGAGCAATACCCACAAGGCGTGTCAATGATGCAATTGATGCGCCTTTTTTATTTGGGTTACAATTTGATCTGATCATGGTAGGCTGCGGTTCCGGACAAGCAATAGGAAGGCAAAACCTTAAACCCTTTTCGATAATTCCGGTTATACCGGTCCTGCTGCTGATACTTCCATGGACGTCCCGCGCAGAAAATACCAGGATCATCTGCACAGGCCACCCGGATTACAAACCGTTCATGTGGCGGCACGGCAGCACCTTTGTGGGTGCCGGCCATGACTAAATTGATTATCCGTTTCAAAAATCGCGGAAAAGTTCAGGACATCCTCACCAAATATGTAAATCTTTACGTTGCCTCACAAAATATTCAGGCGAAATATCCCGTTCTATTTCGCCGATGCCTTAATGTGTCCCCCAAAAAAACGGGGCAGGGTCATCTTTCGCCCTGCCCCTTTGAGTTTTCGTTATCAGGATAGTTTAAACTGCTTCATCATCTCCTGGAGCCTGTCCGCCAATTGCGACAATTCGCCGGCAGTCTCTTTTACATTTATACTCCGGCCTGAAATCTCGGACGAAGACTTGCTCACCGATGCAATATTCTGTGCGACCTCATCTGCCACTGCAGAGCACTGGGAGACATTTTCCGTGACATCTGCAATTCCCATGGAGGCCTGGGAAACATTCTCAGCAATTTCATTGGTCACGGCAGACTGCTCTTCCACTGCCGAGGCAATGGTGGAGACAATCTCGTTGACATCGCTGATGACCCGGATGATTTCATTGATCTCGGTGGCGGTTTCACTGGCAGACCCCTGCATCCGGCTGATTTTGGCCCGGATTTCAGTGGTGGCATCTGCGGTCTGGTTGGCCAGGTCCTTGATTTCATTGGCCACAACGGCAAATCCTTTACCTGCGTCACCAGCCCGGGCAGCCTCAATGGTGGCGTTCAGGGCCAGGAGGTTGGTCTGTTCCGAAATATCGGTAATGGTGGCTGTTACCTGACCGATCTCCTCAGCAGCCTCCCCCAGCTCTTTTACTTTGACAGAGGCATGGTTGGCCTGGTTCACCGCCTCTGTCGTAATTCCCCTGGACTGCTCGGAATTTTTGGCAATATCATTGATGGTGGCACTCATCTCTTCGGCAGCGGCAGAGACGGAATTTACATTGTTTGAGGTTGTTTCAACCGCAGAAGCCACGCTGTTCATGTTTGAACTCATCTCCCCTGCTGCGGTTGCCACGGAAGTGGACATATCCGACGTGTCGGACGATTCGTTGGACATGGTTTCCGCCACACCGGAGAGTTCGCCGGACGAATTTGACAGGGTCTCCACCCCGTCGTTAATATGGGTGATCATCTGTCTAAGGTTTCCGATCATCCCGTTCATGGCAAGCGCCAGCTGGCCGGTTTCGTCGACCTGCTTGACCGTAATATCCTGGCTGAGATCACCTTCGGACATCTTCTCTGCAAAGGAGACCCCTTCGGTCAACGGTTTTGTTATGGAACGGGTCACAAGGAAAAAGACGGCACCGGCAAAGAGAATACCCACGATAACAATGAGGCCGGCTTTCATTATCCTGCTCCTCAATGCCGCATCAGCGGCATCCATGGACTGAATCACCTCAAACGCCCCGTGGATTTCGCCGGCTTTCCAGTTTTCAAAATCACCGCCGGTGGGATCCTTGCCGTCATCCCTGCCCCACAGGGTCTTGGACTGGGCCGGATCTCCGTGGCAGACAAGACAGATCTCGGAGAGCCTTACCGGCAGGAAATAACGGACGGAGTTGGTTTCGGTATCCACGACATAGTACTCGTCCAGGTTCTCTGCTTTTATTTTCTTCAAGGCCGGCCCCTCGATTTTTGTCTCCTGGCCGTAATCCGGTTCATTTTTAGGATTTCTGGCGTTGAACTTCGGCACACGGAAGCTGTACCCGCCGGCTTCCGCCTTTCTCATGGAGGCTCTCCAGGCTGAAACCACCGGAACCATGGCCAGAAGTTTGTCCCGCTCCCCCGTGGCTGCATATCGCTTTATATCGTCCACGGAAAAAAGCCCCAGCCGCCAGTTTTCCTCCATTTCCTCCCGGACGGATTCGGAAATCAGGCAAATGGAACGGGCCTTTTCCACGATGGAGGCAATGGTTTGATTATGATCGCTTGTCCGGTACAAGATGAGCAGGACCCCCACCAGAAGAATGGTCGTTCCAAGGCCAACTGCTAAAAATTTGATAAAAATAGGCAAATCCAAGAACTTTTTCATTTTTTCCTCCATTTGCAGCAGAACGGGATAAAGAGCAACCCGTAACCCTTGCGGTTACATTGTTTTTTTTGAACAAATATTGAATAGATTACGTATGATACCAAATTCGTCTAAGATGCTCAAGCTTAGATTAGAATAGATTTAGAATAATTATCCCCTGGACGAATCCAGGGGATAATGGGCCTGAAAACGGACTGTTTACTTCTTCTGCATTCCCAACTCATAGGCAATGCTCTGGGAAGGACCTTCCATGATTTCGCTGAAACTCTGTTCCAGTCCCATGCGCACATCACTGTTTGCATATCTGTCCCAGTCTTCTTTTTTCTGCCACATGGACAGCACCAGAATTTCATTGGGATCCTCACAGCCGCGCAGGGTCTCGGAAGCAATATACCCCTGCGCATCCATGGCATTCTGCCGTGCCTGGATGAGCATGGTTGAGGCCTTGTCCAGATTCCCGTCTTTAAACCGTCGCCGGATAATTACCTTGACTGTCATTTTCTTCTCCTCTATCGCAGTTCTCAAAATTGAGTTCCGATTCAAGTTTTAATTTCAGTGGTTGCACAGCAAATAACACGCTATGCTTCAACACATTGTTAATAAAGAGGTATCACCTCACTCCGTTTTTTTCGGAACATATTTTTGTTATTTGCCATAACTATTATTATTGCTGCATCCTGACGGGAAAATGAATTTCATGTAGAGGCCCTGTTTTTAGTTTCCGGTGTGACAAAACACGATTCAGGTTGTTTAGAGAAACTCATTTACAACTCTCCCATGACAGGTGATATTTGCGGTGTGAATCTGCAGGCAGAAAATTAGATATATGATGTTCAGGGTGTGGTGTACAGCAAGTTAACCTAATTCTAAATTATAATAACGGGCCTGTCAAAATAAAATCCGCTCTGTTTGACAAACAAGGGGTTTGCCCCCATAATCCGGGCCCATGGAAACGGATCGGAATTTTGATGACCTGGCCCCCAGGTTTGAACGTAAGGTATACGGCGGCCTGAAGGGGCAGATACGGCTGGCTGTCCTGGAAAAGGATCTCAAAGAGTTTTATCCCCGGGCCCTGAAAACAGCCGGTGACCATCCCTTACAGGTTCTGGATGCAGGTGGCGGGTACGGCCCCTTTTCCCTCAGCCTGGCCAGGCTGGGGCATGAGATCACCCTCTGCGACCTGTCAGCAAATATGCTGGATCTGGCAACAGAACGGTTTTCAAGGGAAGGCGTGGAGAGTAAACTAACCATCTGCCACGGTCCGGTCCAATCCTTTGCCCGGACAACTGATACGCATTTTGACCTGATTCT
This sequence comes from Desulfobacterales bacterium, assembly GCA_022361395.1. Taxonomy (GTDB): domain Bacteria; phylum Desulfobacterota; class Desulfobacteria; order Desulfobacterales; family Desulfobacteraceae; genus Desulfobacter. The sequence goes on from JAKSAX010000309.1 coordinate 18,575, forward strand.
CTGTCACGCGGTTCTGGGATGGGTGGTTGACCCGCAGGCGCTGATACGCCACCTCATGGGTATCCTGCCGAAAGGGGGAATGCTGTCACTGACCTTTTACAATCTCCACGGCATGATATACAAAAACCTGCTGAGGACCAACTATAAAAAGATACTGAAAAAAGCCTATACCGGCTACAGGGGCAGCCTGACCCCGACATGGCCCAGGGCGCCGGAGACCGTCCTGAAATGGTTAGCGGATCATCCCCTGGATATTCTCTGCCACAGCGGCATCCGGGTTTTTCACGACTATATACTGGATCCGGCAGACCGGGACAGGGATCCTGAAACCGTGAGAATCCTTGAACTGGAGTTTTCCAGACAGCTTCCATACAGGGATCTTGGAAGATACCAGCACATTCTGTGCGTAAAGAAAAACAATACCTGAATTTGCGCTGATAAGGCCGGTTTGGTATTGCCCGTCTCGACGAGCCTCTAAGAACTTCCAGTGAATTGTTTTATTTTTTTATCATGATTCTGGAATATTTATAAATTTTCCTTATCATTAAACTAACGGCTTAGTTTTTAGAAGCGGTTAGCCGATATGAATAATTAGGGAGAAGAACACTCCCTTATACCGAAAAGAAAGGAGGATAATCATGACTGAAAACAACAAACCATTTGAAGTTGAAAAGACATTCGGACTTGGCGTGTTGCTCAAGCTGACCAAAAAAAACCTCAGAGGTGTAGATATTTCCACCACTGGTAACAAATTTACCTCCACACTCAGCCGTGAGGAGATGAACAATGCGGTGAGCCGTATCATGCAAACCCATAACATCCGCCTAAAAGTCAAATAATTCGTTCTTCCATACCGTTGTTTCAAACCTTAAGGATTGCCCAGGTTTACGACATGGGATATACCAGAGTTGTATCTTCATTAACCCGAACAGGTGAGGGAACCCGTGAAAGATATTCAGCCAGTCTTTTGTTTAACCCTGGCCGGGTATTGCTAAAAGGGAAAAAGGACATCCATGAAGCGTGCTGTATTAGACTGCGGTTTTGACTCTTATCCCGCCAGTGTTCCCCGTATTCTGGACCGGCTGGGAGCAGACCGGATTTTTTCAGGCCAGGATACCATTTTGCTCAAACCCAACCTGGTCAATGATGACCCTTTCCCCGTCACCACCTCCCCTGAGTTCTGCCGGGCCGTGATCAAATATATCCGTGCCTGTTCAGGTGCGCGGATTATTATTGCGGAGGGTTGCGGAGATGCCGTTCTTGAGACGGACGAGGTCTTCCGGGCCCTGAAATTCGATCGTCTTGCCAGGGAGACTGAGGTTGAATTACTGGATCTGAACCATGCCCCTCTGGTTCGCCGCGAATTACCAGGGAACACGATCTTCCCGGAATTTTACCTGCCGGAAATTGCCGGGGATAGTTTTATACTCTCCCTGCCTGTCCTCAAAGCCCATTCCCTGGCCCGGATTACGGGAACCTTAAAAAACATGATGGGATTTGCCCCGCCTGAACACTACTCCGGCAGCGGTTTCTGGAAAAAGGCGGTATTTCATTCAAAAATGCAGGCGTCACTGATGGAACTGAACCGGTACATTGTCCCGGATCTCACCCTCATGGATGCCAGCGTCGGTTTGAGTGAATATCATCTCGGAGGCCCCACCTGTGATCCGCCCGTTAACCGTCTTTTGGCCGGAACAGATCCTTTTGCAGTCGACAGGGCAGCCGCCCGCCTTTTGGGACTGGACCCGGATACCATACCCCATATCCGGTATCCGGATCAGGGAATGTTGAACGAACTACCCCTGTAAAAGGCAAGCTTTTTTGCCGTAGGCAGGAAAGGTTTCATGACCTCTCTTCTCTGATCCCGGGACAGTCCTGCAGTTTTCCCGCATTCAACAAGAGCCCCCACCTCTTCAGGGGTTTTACACCCCACGATCACCGTGGCAATATCAAAGGACAGGGCATACTTTATTAAAAGCTCCGGGGTAATACCGAGGTCCCCGGCAATGTAATGGGACCCGCCAAGCACCTTCATACCGATCACGGCTATTCCTTTTTTGCGGGCCGCTTCAAGGGTATGGGTCAGGAATCCGCCCAGGATCTCCTCCACAGGGTTCACCGGCATCAGCACGGAATCCACCGGCCACATTTCAACAGCCCGGGTAAGGATACCGGGGTCATGATGGCCGGTAACGCCGATATACTTGGCCTTCCCCATACCCTTTGCCTCGACAAAAGCCTCCAATGCCCCGCCCTTTGCCGATATAAGATCCAGATCCTTCTCATCCCTGACATCGTGAATCTGCCAGAGATCCAGATATGGCGTACCAAGCCGGTCCAGGGTTTCATCAAGTTGCTTCAATGCACCCTCCCGGGTCCGTTCCGCTGATTTACTGGTATGAAAAATTCTGTCCCTTGTTCCGGGATTTGCCTGCCAGTATTTACCGTAATAAAGTTCACTGTCCTTATACACACGGGCAGAATCAAAATAAGAGATGCCGTTATCCACTGCCGACCGGATGACATCCCGGGCTTTATCATTCATTCCTTGAGTCCTGAGAACACCTTCACCGCCAAGCCCTACACGGGTTACCCTGGCACCTGTATTCCCAAATGAAGCAGATGCGATTTCCTGGTCTGTCATGTCAGATCCTCCCTTTGCGTTACAGATAATAATAGCGATATATAAACTATAGGTTCGATCCTCGGCCTTGTCCATTATCCCCGGCGGCTGATTTTAAGATATTCGGACGCCTTATCATACTTTGGTATGTTTTTCCCTTGACGATACCGGGTATGGGTTTTACAATTCAAGACAGTTGAACCTGAAATGAAGTTCACATCACACCTTAAATTTTGCCAGTTTTGTTTCCGCCATTATTTGTTTGAACTATTTTTCCGAGCGACAAGGGCTGTTCCTCTTTTAACCGATACTTTAACAAAAGGAGGAGAGAGATGAGAATTTCCCCGAAACATATCATGTGCGCCATTGATTTCTCAGGGTTCGGCCCGCTGATCATGGGTTACGGCAAGGCCCTGGCCCGGGAATTCCAGGCAGACCTGAGCCTTTGTCATATTATTCAGGACACGGTGATGCTGTCGAGCCATGCCCAGGCCGGCTTTGCCACGGAAGAGGTTACGGCCCAGCGTATTGAAGATGCCAAAGAAGCGATTGATCTGCTGTCGGAAGAGGCTGACATGGAGGCAAACTCCATCGTCTCCCTGGGGCATCCCGCAGATGAGATTACCCGCATGGCGAAAAAGCACGGGGTAGACCTTGTCATTGCCGCCACCCACGGCGGGTCAGGAATCAAACGGTTTCTGGTGGGATCGGTGACCGACCGCCTGGTAAAAACCCTGGAATGCCCGCTTCTGGTGCTCCACTCTGATGCAAAGGACCACTCCGGCGCCGTCAATCTGCCCCTTAAACGGATTCTGGTTGGATGCGATTTTTCGCAAGGATCAGAACTGGCCTTTGATTATGCCCTGAGCCTTGCCCAGGAATTTGAAGCGGAACTTCACCTGGTCCATGTAATTAAACCCCATAAACAGGTGGAGCTGGGATCAGCCGACTATATTAAAATCCAGGAAGGCGACTATCCAGGATGGGACCGGTCTGACTTTCTCCATCTCCAGGAAAGCGCTGCAGGAGAGGAATTCGAACGCCGTAAACGCCTGCTCAACCGCCTGGAACGCCAGCTTGGCAATATGGTGCCCCAGGACAGCCGCCACTGGTGCACCCCGGTCACAAGTCTTCGCCAGGGCGAACCCTATCTGGAGCTGCTCGACTATGCCCAGTCATATGAAATCGATATGATTGTCCTGGGGATTCACGGCCACTCCCTTCTGGAAAAATTTCTGGTGGGTTCCACCACAGACAGGGTTATCAGCCGGGCCGGATGTCCGGTCATGGCAGTACGTCAAACCGGGAAACCCCTTAACTCTTAACCTTTACCCTCCCCCTTCAAGACTCTAAGGGGGAGGACAAAAATCACTCCTGTTAACGGAGCGGTTTTTATCCGGTCTTAAGTACAGAATTCAACGTATCTGGTGGGGCTGGGATCCATGATTTAAAAAGCACGCCGGAACGAGACGCGAAAAAACACTTACTTTTTTGAAATACTGTGTGAGTTCTCCGCTGGAGATACGCTCTTCAATGACCATACCGAAATAAACACCGGCGGAGTACCCCAGGGCGTATGCAATGCAGCAAGCCAGATTATCAAGGTTCTTCATGATATTGGAGATGGCCATGATCCAGATAAACATTTCAAAAAAACTGAGTATTGAAGCTGTTCCCCGCCTGTTTTTTGAAATCAGGACAATTCGTATCGTCCCCATGGAAACGTCAAGAATTTTTGCGATAAAAATAAGAAAGGGAAGGGTGATGTGAGGATAAATGCTGAGTGATTCCATTAAATGATCTCCTTTTTCTGGGATTGAAGATATTGATGCCTTTAAAGTTACGAAATGTGGCCGGGCCACCGGATCAGGATTCAGGATAAAATATAGAAAAGCAGGGCTGTAAACACCTTGGACAAGTATAACCTGTTAATTTTAAAAAGAATTGATTTAGGTCAATTACAGATATCCATGAAATACTTAAATTTATTCATATGCAAGATTAAGCTATTTATAGAAATATCTCATAAATGGAGGCACCATGGATAATAAAAAATCATTTCAGATAAAAAAAACCTTTGGCGTGGGTGTGTTAATGAAGTTGACCAAAAAAAACATACCGGGAATTAAAATAGACACTGTGGGAGACTCCTTTGTCTCCAATGTGAGTCCCAATAAACTTAAGGATGCTGTGGAACAGACCCTGAAATCACACAATATCCGGGTGAAAAAGTAAGGTTTTAATATTGATGTGCTATTCTCTTTCCCTGTTAAAAATGATATACAATTGTTTTAATCATCATATACGCATAGGTTGATACGACAATGACATCATTTAAAACAAATACTTTACCCCTTTTGGTGGGCAGCCTGCCCATGACAGACCATGAAGCCGCAGCAAACCTGGTTTTGGAGCACACCCCTGAGATCCCGCTCTGGGTACAGCTGCCCCTGTACAGGGAAGAGGGGATGATTAACCAGTTTCTGCCGGGATTGCCGGGACTGAGTGAGCAGGGAGACAAACAATATCTGGATACCCGGAAAGAGGGATTTGACGAGGAATTCATCGCTTTTTTCGAAGATTACCTGGCCATGTCGGAACCGGATGCAGAGCTTCACGGCTCCCGGTTTGCCTTTACACAAAAGACAGGCAAAGGATTTGCCGAGTTTATCCGCCAGGTGGATGCCGGTGGTAAAAAATACTCTGCCCTCAAGGGCCAGGTCACAGGTCCCATTACCTTTGCGACAGGTGTTAAGGATGAGGAAGGAAGGGATATTTTCTACAACGACCAGCTCAGGGATGCAGCGGTCAAACAGCTGGCCATGAACGCAGGATGGCAGGCAAAGACCTTTGCCCGGCGCGGGGCCACCCCGATCATCTTTCTGGATGAACCTGCCCTGGCCGGATTCGGCACCTCAGCCTATATCACAATCACCAGGGAAGATGTCACTGCCTGCATTGAAGAAATAACTGAATTCATCCACAGGGAAAAAGGGCTGGCCGGTGTCCACGTCTGCGCCAACACGGAATGGGATATGCTTTTGGAGAGCAACATCGATATTATCAGCTTTGATGCGTTTTCCTATTTTGATAAGTTCATGCTTTATCCTGAATCCATAAAGGCCTTTATCAGCCGCGGGGGTATCCTGGCCATGGGAATCGTACCCACTGCCAAGGCAGATGTAATTGCAGCCCAGACCGTTGAGGGGCTTAAAAAGCTGTTCGAAGACCAGTTCTCCCGGCTTACAGCCCTTGGAATAGACAGCCGGGCCCTGCTGGACCAGATCTTTATCACCCCAAGCTGTGGTACCGGTTCCCTGGATTTTGACTCGGCAAAACGGGTGCTGGAACTGACCCGGGACCTCTCCTCGGCCATTAGAAACATTTAGTCCGCAAATTTATCACAGGGCTCTGCAGAACCGGCAGAGCCCTTTTTATATCTACCTATGGCAAATAGCCAAATGATGTTCTGAAAAAACCCGCAGTACGACAACCTCTCCCTAAGTATTTTCAGCCAGGGCTTCGGCCTTAAAATCACCGGGAACGGAATCCGCCGTATCAAAATATTTGGGATAAGCCTTTTGGCAGGCGGTTATAATCTCATTCCAGGGAAGATCGGCAAACCGTCCGTGGTCATTTACATACTCCATGTGACGGTTTCCTCTGGTGTCAAAGGGATGAAAAATCGAGTCTTCGATACCGTCAAACTCCAGGGGGAGAACCCCAAAGGCCTTGCAGAGGCTGAGGTTAAAAGCCGGGGTTGCCTTGACCCACTTCCCCTTTAAAAAGATATCTGTATACCCGTGCCAGACAAAGAGGTCCGTGCCCATTTTTTCCTTCAGCCGCCCTGTTGTCAGGTGATTTTTAACATCGGCAAACCCCAGACGGGCCGGGATGGACCGGCTTCTGAGACAGGCTGCCAGAAGAACAGCCTTGGCTACGCAATACCCCTCCCCTTTTGCCAGAATCCGGCTCGCCTTCATACCCTCTTTCAGCGGTTCAATACTGTAAGGATTGTACCTGATCTTATCTCTGACCGCATAGTAAAGCTTTATTGCTATTTCAAGGTCGTCTTGAGAGTCCCCGGCATGTTCGTTTGAAAACGCAACAATATCAGGGTGGTCCGAATCAATATAAAAAGTCGGTGAACAATAGGTATCCATTTAGTTTTCCTTAAGTTTAAATATCGAAACCAGACTATTCCTATACCGTTTGGTGCAGCTAAAATCAATACGCATTGCCTGCGTCAGCCTGCATCATCTGTGTATCAAGACACACTTTTGTGCCATTTTTGAGACAGAATTTCCCTTACTTTTCCAAAAGAACCGGTTTTACAGGCACTGGCATGCTTTGTGCTATTTTTAGCCGGTAAGAAGAATCAAATGATTCCAGCTAACCCATATTAATGAGACGCCCCATGAAACCATATGGCAGAAAAGTAAAAAAAGAGGTCAGCGCGATTCTTGAGGGTTTTTCCAGGGAAGAAGCCTTACACCGCCTTGAAAAAATTCCGGATGAACAATTGGTCGGCCACCTGTTCTCCCATTTTTACCATATGAACGAGTTGATCAAATTCAGAAGCGTGACCGCCATGGGAAATCTGGCACTGAGGATTTCCGGAAAATCCATGGAAAAGGCCAGGGTCATCCTCCGGCGGCTCATGTGGAATCTCAACGATGAATCCGGGGGGATAGGCTGGGGATCTCCCGAAGCCATGGGGGAAATATTAAGCCTGAGCCCGGAACTGGCCCTTGAATTTAAATCCATTCTGTTTTCATACCTGGATCACCGGGGAAATCATATTGAGCATGAGATGCTCCAGAGGGGAGTACTTTGGGGAGTCGGCACCTACCTTGCGGCCGCACCCCGGGATCTGACGGAGATTACAAAAAATCAAATTTTCTCACACCTCCACTCCAAGGATCCTGTAAAAAGGGGATTTGCCATTCGTGCCCTCATCTCCGCCAATAGTTTCGACTGCCAGATTGTACCCGAGCATATATTGCATGACCAAGCGTACCTTAACATTTATACCGGCTGGAATCTGGTGGAAACCAGGATATCGGATATGTCCCGTGCCTGTGACAGAAAACCGGTTTCAGCCTAACAAGAGAGAAGACCCATGCTGAAAAAAAAATGTGATAAAAACATTGCCCGTACCATTGAACTGGCCCAGGAGATGATTGAACTGGCCCAGAAGGGGTATGAGCAGCAGGAAGACCCGGGGTGCGGGGTGCTGTACGGCATCCTCCTGGACTCAGGATATAAAATTCTGGATCTTGCGGAAAAGGAAAAGCATGCCCATGTTAAAAAAGGCTGGTGGGACGGAAATGTTAAAAAGGAAGTGATATGAAAACCCCTGTAATAGACATGTCTGAATGCATCCTCTGTGAGGTATGTATTGATCTGGCCCCCCACGCCTTTAAAATAAACGACTTTGGTTTTGTGGAGGTATTGCCCCTGGAAGACTATGATGAGGAGGCAATCCACGAAGCTGTAAAAAACTGTCCCAAAGACTGTATCTCCTGGGAATAAGATTATGCCGGGGCATTCTGCCCCGGCATATAATCCGCAGACCTGCCATTTAGCCAAATTTTTCAGAGAATATTACAGAAAATCATTGCACCTGATACACAAATGTGTCAATTAGGATGCCAGGCTCAATAAACAACCCTGGAATGAAATCAATGATACCCTGGATATGCTGAAAATGAAAAATTTTACCCATTCCCTGCTGGATCGTGACAACCTGAACCTGGTGCTGGACAATCTGAAACAGGGAGTGATCGCCCATACCCCTGAACGGATTATCACAGTATTCAATAAAGAAGCGGAAAAGATAACCGGATATACCAAAGAAGAGGTAATCGGAAAGGATTGCCATATTATATTTCAATCCCCGTTTTGCGGGGGCAAATGTTCATTCTGCAATAATCCCCCGGATCTGAGTTCCGACACAAAAGAATATCCCGTTACCATTGTCACCAAATCCGGTGAAACCCGCCACCTTGAAATGACGGTGTCTGCCATCATTGACAATGATAAGGTGCTCAAAGGGGTAATTGCCTCCTTTAAAGACATGACGGATTCTATCCGGATGTCACTGCGTGCGGAAAACCTGTCCAGTTTTGCGGGGATTATCGGCAAGGACAAGGCCATGCAGGATATCTTCCGCCAGATCAGGGACGTGGCCCTGTATAACTACCCGGTTCATGTCTCCGGAGATACAGGTACCGGAAAGGAGCGGGTGGCCTATGCCATCCATGATATTTCTTCATATGGCACCGGCGCCTTTGTTCCCGTGAACTGCGGGGCCATTCCCGAGGGCATTGTGGAAAGCGAACTCTTCGGTCATGTCAAAGGGGCGTTTTCCGGAGCGGTCAAAGAACGGAAAGGCCGGTTTGAACTGGCCCATAAAGGCACCCTGTTTCTTGATGAGGTGGCTGAACTGCCGCTGAAAACCCAGGTCAAACTCCTCCGCTTTCTCCAGGAAGGCTCCTTTGAAAAAGTGGGCGGGGAGAAAAAAATCTCAGTGGATGTCAGGATTATCTCCGCAACCAACAAAAACCTCAAGGACGAGGTTCGCCACGGCAGGTTCAGGGAAGATCTTTTTTACCGCCTGAATGTCATCCCCATCCATCTGCCCCCCCTGAGGGAACGAAAAAGCGATATCCCGCTGCTGGCGGCCCATTTCCTGAAAGAGGCGGAACAGGAGAGTAATAACCCGGTTCCGGATCTGGCCGGAGAGACCATTGACCTGATGATGGATTACCACTGGCCCGGCAATGTCAGGGAGTTAAAAAATGTCATCCAGTTTTCCGTGGTCCGGTCCAGGGGGGAAACTATCCTGCCCAAGGACCTGCCCCTGGAGATAAGCCGGGAAACCAAGCCGCCGGAATTCAGGGAACCGGAACCGGTTGAGACCGAGATGCCCCTGACCCGGGGCAAGCTCACCGAAAACTCCGTAAAAGCGGCACTGACCAAAACCGGGGGAAATAAATCAAAGGCAGCCCGGGTCCTGGGAGTCGGCAGGGCGACCCTGTACCGGTTCCTGGCCCAGAACGAGGCTGTTAAAAACTTTGCCGACGAATTTTAACCCCGTCCGATATCCGGGTTATATCCGTTTTCCGATATCAAATATCTGATGGCAGGACGGACAGATGAACAGCCACAGCGTTCCCTGTTCGTCCTCTTTGAGCATGGTGTGGAACCCGTCTTTGTATCCGCAATGGGGACACACCCTGAACTCCCTGTTAAACTCTGTTTTGTGAATCTTATCCTCCATTTGGGCCGTCCTCCTTTATTTCCCGCATTCGTTTAAAAAAAAATAACCGCCCGGTCCGGATTTGTCAAACCCGGGCCGGACGGTTGTTTTGCCTGCAAGCCGACGGATTTGAATCAATGGCCGGGCACCAGCCTTGTTCCCGAGGTATCCAGGGAGAAACGGACGGTCTGCCCCTCCAGGAACTCCCCTTTCAGGATGGCCATGGACAGCGGGTTCTCAATTTCCTGCTGGATCACCCGTTTCAGGGGGCGCGCCCCGAACCCGGGATCGTACCCCTTTTCAGCCAGAAAAGAGATGGCCGGCCCGTCCAGTTCAACAGCCAGCTTGCGGTCTGCCAGGCGCTGGTTCAGGATATTGATCTGGATGGCGGCAATATCCATGATATTTTCCCTGGTCAGGGCATGAAAGGTGATGATCTCATCAATCCGGTTTAAAAATTCCGGCCGGAAGGCCGCCTTGAGCGCCGCCCATATTTCCTGGTCCGGATTTCCGTCACCGGCTTCCAGCAAGAGCCTTGATCCCACATTGGAGGTCATGATGATAATGGTATTTCTGAAATCAACGGTTCTGCCGTGGCCGTCTGTCATCCTGCCGTCATCCAGGACCTGGAGAAGGACGTTGAACACATCCGGATGGGCCTTTTCAATCTCGTCAAACAGAATCACCGAATAGGGCCTGCGCCGGACAGCCTCGGTCAGGTAGCCGCCCTCATCATACCCCACATATCCCGGAGGCGCACCGATGAGCCTTGCCACGCTGTGCTTTTCCATGTACTCGGACATATCCACCCGCACCATGGCCTCTTCGGAATCAAACATGAATTCAGCCAGGGACTTGGCCAGCTCAGTCTTACCCACACCGGTGGGCCCCATAAAGATAAAGGTGCCAATAGGCCTGTCCTCGGGCTTGAGGCCTGAACGCGCCCGCCGGACAGCATTGGACACTGCATCAATAGCACGGGACTGGCCAATGACCCGTTTCTGAATTACCGCTTCCATCCGGACCAGTTTTTCCTGCTCCCCCCTGAGCATCTTGGAAACGGGGATACCGGTCCAGGCGGAAACCACCTCTGCCACATCCCCCTCTTCCACGTCCTCTTTCAGCATCTGCCGGGTTTCCTGGAGGGTACCCAGGCTCTGTTTTTTCTCTTCCAGATCCCTGTTAAGCTGTGCCA
>JAKSAX010000258.1 GCA_022361395.1 Desulfobacterales bacterium
CACCACAGAAAATGATAATATTGCTGAAATTGAACTTCAAGGGGAAATAGATACCAGCGTCACTCCTTATTTTCGGGACAAGCTCCTCCTGGTTTGTAATAAAGATATAAACGGGGTGGTTGTGGATTTATCCCTGGTTACCTTTATGGATTCTTCCGGAGTCGCAACCCTGGTCGAAGGACTGAAGTGGAGTAAAAAAGAGGGAAAGTCATTTATTCTCAAAAATGTCGGTACACATGTCAGAAATGCCCTCACGCTTACAAAACTGGAGTCTGTTTTTCAAATAATGCCTGACACTGCCTGATTTGAAAATATCAGCTATACAAAATCAGTAGTGTCCGGTTAGGTTTTTGCTTGGCGGAAGTTCTTTCGTTCTTTGACAATATTGTCCCCGTTGGGATTATCATGGTTCTGATTCTGACCACTAAACAGTTCGTTCAAAATTGTGGTTCTTAATTCACGAACTCTTTTGACCGAAACTTTTTCATTGAACTGCTCCCGGCAATATATGGTCATCAGCAAGTATGTGATCAGACCGCCGAGCAACTGCACCATGAGTCCATATTCACTGCGGGCTATCAAATGGTAAACTTTTAGGTGTTCTTTCCACCACTTAAAGAAATTTTCAATAGTCCACCTGAGTTTGTATACACTTGCAACCTGCTCTGCGGTAAGATCGTGTCGATCTGTTGCGACATAATATTTAATGCCGGAAATCTCATAGCCGACCACTCGTACGGGCTTTTCTGTCTGGTTTTGATTTTGTGTACCAAGGAGCACTAAGGCATCATAGAATACATGGCTGTCGGATGGAATATCATTTTGTTTGACTATTGTTCTGGTTGTCTTTGCTTTAATACGGCAGACAAAATGTTTGCCCTGTTTCTGGAGGAGATCAAAATCCTTATGAGATTGATAACCCCGATCCATAACACCCGTTTGCCCTTTTGAAAGAATGCGACTAACAAAAGGGCGTTCTCCACCGTTGCCTTCTGTCAGGAATATCTTATTTGGAATGCCGTGGTTTATATCAAATCCACAATGCGCTTTGGCCTTTTTAGAGTTTTTTCTATAATCAGCCCAGTGCATTGAAAGGACAGCATCAATCAAACTGCCATCAATAGAGACTAAATCTCCTAATTCAGCGTACTCTTTGGGAAGAACGTCTGCTGCCTGTTCATAGAGATTTTCAAAAAGGAACTGTAATTGATCGAGACCTCGCCCATTTATTATTTCGGAGAAGCTGCTTCTGCTAATGCCACCATCCGGAGCGATGTTTTGTTTGGCAAATTCATTCTCGTCCAGGTCTTGGACAAGATGCCGAGCAGATTTATGTTCCTGAAGATGGAAGTATATCAGAGCGTTTAGTTGATCTTCAAATGTCATTTTTAATGGACGGTCTCCTCTTGAGTGTAGTTCAGGTGTAAGTGGGAGCAAATCTACCAAAGGGGACTTGAACTTGTCAAAAGTCAGGGAGTGAATTTTATGTTTAGGAATTAAAATATGCGCCATGTCGGTTCTCCTTGAAATGTTTTTTCAAGGCGCGCCGAAATTTTTGCGCACATTTGTCAACAAAAAAATGATCTTTTTCTTTAAAAAAACGAAGGCTTTTTATATGCAACAACCTAACCGGACACTACTGAGTAATTGGCGGATCCGCCCATCCGAGATAAACAGGTGAGGATATCATTCCAGGTTAATCATCGAAGATATTAAAAATCTGAATGATATGCAGACCAGATGAAGATAGGCCAAAGCCACATTTATCGGACAATATCAATACCGTGTGGGAAATTGCAACTGTAAAGATTATACATAGTCTAACTTACAGTTAGGGATGCATTTTTTATAAAATCCTGTTCCATGATTTTTTTAGGTGAATTTTAGGGTTTAAAACTATCGCGTGCCCGGAGGGTCAGGCAGGGGGAGGGGTGGTGGTGCGGAGCGGCGTTAAATTTGCGGGGCGTCATGGACTGAAAGACACGGAAATTTTCGCGGTCCTGGCGGTCAGGACGACCGGCAGGAGTGTAGCGGAGTGCCACCGCGCCTTCTCCTGCCGGGTTTGGACTCGGTAGCCGCGTGCGTTTTATTTAGCGTTTGTCATACAGGTGTTTTCCCTGAGTACATGGTGACCCCGGGAGGAATTTTGTCCAGGGAGAAACCTTTGGGCTTGGTCATTCTCGGATCGTCGTAGATGGTTTTTATCAGGCGTTCCCTGTGGTCGGGATGGGAGATGGAGGCAATGGCAAGGCCTTTGAAGCCCAGGGGCAGGTCCCGGAGGTCTGCGATGCCGTATTCGGTTACAATGACAACGCTGTCGTAGGCCGAGGTTGTCAGGGTGATGCCGGAGGGGCAGGCAGGGACGATTTTGGACTGGCCTTTGTTGGTCAGGCTTTTTATGGCAATGATGGGGGTGCCATGCTTTTTGTAGCTGAGAGCCCGGACAAAGTCTGGCTGGCCGCCGACGCCGCCATAATAGCGGGAGGGATCGATGAAATCAGCCCAGACATTGCCGCTGAGGTCCACGCCGATGGCCGTGTTTACCGAGAGAAAGGGAGCGCAGTCCTGGATGGTGCTTGCGGCGTTGGTGTAGTTGCAGGGGCGCATCTGCACCTGGGAGCGCATGTCCACATAGTCGTATAGCTGCTGTGATCCCATGACAAGACTGGTGGTGGAATAGCCGGTGTTGATCTTTTTTTTCTTGTTTGTGATGATGCCCTTTTTCTGGAGATACATGAGGCCGTCTCCATACAGTTCTGTCTGGACCCCCAGGTCTTTATACCCTGATGTGCTGATAACGCCGACCACGGCATCCGGGATTTTCCCTATGCCCACCTGGAGGGTGGTGCCGTCTTCCAGGAAATGTTCGGTGATGAGTTCGCCGATGCGCTTGTCCTGACCGGGAAGGTGTTCGAAGTCAGGGGCGTCAAAGGTGTAGACCGGTTTGATGCCGTCTTCAATGATGTAGTCGATGTCCTGGCCGGAGATCACGCTCTGGCCCTGGGTAAAGGGCATGGAAGGGTCGAGCTCGGCAATGACCAGGGCGGCGGTGTCAAGGGCTGCGTGGACGGCGTCCACGGAAAGGCCCAGGCTGTACTCCCCGGTGTTTTCGTTCTGCCGGACCTTCATGATGACCATGTCGATTTCATAGCCGCAGCCTTTTCCCATGAGACGGTCCATGTTGGCCAGGGTGCAGGGCAGGTAATAGGCCCGGCCCTCGTCTGCTGCCTTGCGCACCTCTCCCCCTGAAAACATGGAATAGGCGCGGATTCTGTCCTGCATGCCTTTTTCAACGTAGGGAACCGGTCCGTGGAGAAGGATGTGAAGCATCTTCATGAAGGGCAGCTGGCCCGTGTTGTTTTTTACGGCTTCTGTCAGTGCTTCTATGCTGGCGGTGGGGGTGGCGGCATTGGAACCGATATAGCAGTTGATTGCGTTCTTATGTCCCAGGTGCCTGGCTATGATGTCACCGATATCTTTCAGTTTTACCGGGGTGGGGGAAGATTGCATGGATATTACCTCCTTGGGTTGGCATCTTTCTATAAAGAATAGGGAGGAAAAAGGCCCGGATCAAGGGAAAAGAAAAATTAAACTTGACTCATATAAAATTGATACGATATTAATACAGTATTAATTTGAAGGAGATGAAAATGGTATCCATTGATATCGATAAAAAATCAGGCAAACCCCTGTATGTCCAGATCCGTGACCGGATCCGGCAGGCCATAGTGGAAAAGGAGCTGGCCCCGGGGGATAAGCTGCCCACGGTTGCCGCGTTTGCAAAACAGGTGGGTGTGACCCAGGCCACCATCAGGCGGGCCATGGAAGACCTGAAGCAGCAGGGCCTGACCCGGTGCCATGTGGGGCGGGGGACCTTTGTGTCGGCTCCGGAATCCAGGACGGAGGAGCCGGGTGCCGGGCAGGTTTTTGAGCCGTCCAGGGAGTCCCGGATCAGGCCGGTTGTGGCTGCCCGCCAGCTTCGCCAGGGGGTGTCCAAGGGGCTTTGCGATCTCATGAGTGTGGCCTCCCAGCCCGGTGTTCTGGATTTTGCCAAGGGAATCCCCGACCCCGGCCTTCTGGACCCCGGCGTGTTTGAGGAGATGGTTGCAACGGCCATGGCAGGGGATTTAAATGAGTATATGGGTTATGGGGAACTGCTGGGCATGCCTGAGTTGCGCGCGGAGATTGCCGAAAGATACGCTGAAAAGGGGGTGAGGATCTCCCCGGATCATGTGCTGATCACCAACGGTGCCCAGCAGGGGGCAAGTATTGCTGCCAGGGATGCCGCTGAAAAAAAACGGCATGTGATTGTTAAAACTCCCGGGTTCCAGGGGATTGTGGATGCCTTTGTGGGCAACGGGAACTGGGTGGACACGGTGATTGCGGATAAGGGGATGGATGTGCCCGGTCAGCTGGAGGCCATTACCGGGACCGGGTCCCACCTATTGAGTATTTGTCCGGATTTTCATAATCCCATTGGGGAAGAGACCATGGCAAAGCAGCGGAAGAAAATAGCGGCCTGGGCCAAGAAGAACAACGGCATCATCCTGTCCGATGAAATTTTCCAGGACCTGAGGATGGAAGGGCAGGCGCCTGAATCCATGATCAACCTTCTGGGGGAAGACCAGACCATTATCATCTCATCATTGTCAAAATCATTGATGTCCGGACTTCGAATGGGATGGATGATAAGTTCGCCCAGGCGTATTGCCGAGTTTGCCCGTCTTAAGAGACTGATGGGGCACGGAGGACCGCCGCTGATGCAGGGGGTCTCCCTGGCCTTTTTCCGGTCCGGGGCATATGACAGTCACCT
Source organism: Desulfobacterales bacterium (assembly GCA_022361395.1). Taxonomy (GTDB): domain Bacteria; phylum Desulfobacterota; class Desulfobacteria; order Desulfobacterales; family Desulfobacteraceae; genus Desulfobacter. Next base: position 4,814 of record JAKSAX010000258.1, read on the forward strand.
TGAAAAGATAAGAAAGATTTATATGGAACGGCGGGATGTGATGCTGTCCTGCCTGGATCAGCTCATGCCCGAAGGGGTTGAATGGACAAAGCCGAACGGGGGATTTGCCCTGTGGGTCACCCTGCCCAGGGGGTATTCCAGTGTGGCCCTGCTGATCTCTGTTCTGGACAAGGGGATCAATCTTGTGCCGGGGCCTGTTTTTGATATGGACCAGCGGTTTGTAAATGCCTTCAGACTGGGCTGGGCCTGGACCGATGCGGACCAGATCGTTGAGGGCATGGAGATCCTGGCCGATGCAATCAAGGAATTGTTGCGAAAACCACCCGGGGATGCGGGATTGAGCGGGCTGGGTCACTTTTAGATCGACATATCCGGGTAGAAGCCCGGGAACAAAAACAGATTAGACTATCTGTCAGGTAAAGCGGAGAAGGAAAGGAGGAACCATGACAAATGATACCTATTTTCTGGAAATAATGGCAAAACAGAAACAGGGAGAGTTTGAGAGAGAGGCCGCGCTGAGGCGGCTGAGGTATTCCGGCAGGGAAAAACGCCCCGGTTTGAAAGCCCGGATCTGGATCCGGCTGGGTGACTTCCTCATTAAGAGGGGGGAAGCCATAAAATCAAGGTATATGCCGGGGCCCTGCCTGGCATGTTCATCAGATTTTCAAGGCGGGCAATTGCATCAGGATGCAAAAGGATGTTAAGGTAAACATCAACTTTTCTTATTATATAATCTTTTAATTTTGGAGAAATCATGAAAATACTGGTGCTTTATTTTTCAAAAGGCGGTAATACAAGGAAACTGGCCCAGGCCGTGGCTGAGGGCGTGGACGGCACGGAAGGGGCCCAGGCTGTCCTGAAAACCTGCGAAGAGGTTACCAAGGAAGACTTTCTCGGGGCCGGCGGTATCGTAGCCGGATCTCCGGTCTACTTCGGGGGGATGGCAGCAGAGCTTAAACAGATTTTTGACGGATTTGTCAGCACCCGAAGGAAAATGGAAGGAAAAGTCGGTGCAGCCTTTACCACCTCGGGAGATGCCACCGGCGGTAAAGAGACCACCATGATGGGGATTCTCCAGTCCTTTTTAATTTACGGCATGGTGATCACCGGCGATCCGATGGCGGCCACGGGCCATTACGGGGTGGCCTGCGTGGGCGCCCCCGATGAAAAGGCCATTGAAAACGGAAAGCTTCTCGGCAGGCGCGTGGCAGATCTGGCGCTGAAGCTTGGCAAATAAAGTATATCTGAAGGCTTTAGGAGGGCGGTGTGAAACGATTAAGATATCTGATCTTGGTTATTGTGGCGGCAGCCTTTGTTTCCGGCTGTTTCGGGAGTGGGGCAAAAGACCGGTTGACGCCGAAGACATTCGGTATTTTAAATTCGTTTCCCGACCATCCCCTATATTTGAAGAAAAAGACCCTGGTGGCCCAGCATAAGACCGCCGGTATAGAATCCCTCTCCGTGAAATCCCAGTTCACGGAAGTGATGACCCAGCATCTTGAGGGCAAGGGCTATCTGGTTAAGGTGGTTGATGACAGGGCTGCCTTAACCTCGGGTGAGGTGGACATGCTCATTGAAATCGTACCCAGGGGGGTTTTTAAGGTTGAGGGCATGTATGCCTATGGGTTTGCCGACAGAAAATTTCTTCTGGGACTGGTAAAACAGCCTGCCAGATCCTATGTGGCCATGCAGCTTTCCCTTAGGCGGGCAAACAGCTCCAGGGTAATCAACACAAAACGGCAGGAACGGTTTTCCCAGCTGGGTATGGATGTGATGCCGGAAACCTGGGATGAGCTGCCTGAGGAAGACAAGGAGGCCTTTGAGGCTAACCTGAGGGATAATATGGCCAAGGCCCTGTATCTTTCGTTAAGGGAACTGAAGATTTAGGAGGGGGAATGGCCGGCAACAGGATAAAAGCGGAAAAAGGCCGTGATAAACTCATTGTCATGCCCCTGCAGCCGGCAGAGGGACAGGTTGCAGACGGCACAGGTCTCGGCGTCCATTTTCTCCTGGGCAACCTTTTCTGCCTCCACAAGGGCTTTTTGGAATGCTGGTTCGGCTGGCGGGTAAAGAATATCTTTCCCGATGCAGATGCGCTTACAGGGTATTGCCGCAGCCACTCTCCCCATGCTGATATCCGGGGCCTGGGCCGCCGGGAAAAGGTGCGGTTCTGGCTTGAAGGGTCCTGCACCCGGGACGGGGAAGGGGTGGGAATAGATGTGGTGCTTCATGATACCCGTGACGGCATCTCTGTGGGGGAGTCATTTGAGCTGACCTTTGACGACGGACTGACGGGATTTCGTGAGTGTTTTTTCGGCTGGCTGGAGGATAAAGGTCCGGGATTTGACGGAAGGGACACGGGAACCTGGCCGGAACGGGTCAGCACCCAGGGGTTTGATTACCTTGGCCGGGCACTGGAAGCCCTTTACCTGAGTTATGTAGACAGTGATACGGCATCAATTGATATGGCGTACTTTGACCGGGCAGCGGCGCTGTGTCCGGATTCCTATCTTGTTCAGGATCTTGTGGGCTGGGGATTGTACAAGAATGAAGCATACAGGCGGGCAGAGACTGCGTTTTCAAGGGCCAGGGAATTGAATCCGGACGGAATGGGGGCGCTGGCAGGGCTTATGTGGTGCGCGGTGGTGGAAAAAGACCGGACCAAGGCGCTCCGGTACGCCCTTGAAAAAGGGCGGTGCCGGGGGGAGGACCCGGAAAAGGCCAGGGCCTTTGTGGATAAGAAGTTTGCCTGATCCCCTGTTCTATTTTGTGTTGTCGTCTATCCAGTTCAGGTAGGCGGTTAACCCCGATTCAACAGGCACCTGGATAATCTGGGGCACCTCATAGCTGTGCCGCTCAATAATAAAGGCTTCCACATCCCTGTAAAGCGACGATCTGGTTTTAATCATCAGCCTGAATTCAGGATCCCTGTGCACCTGGTTTTCCCAGGAGTAGATGCTCGTTACCGAGTGGATCTGGACGCAGGCCGCCAGTCTGTTTTCAACCAGGTCCGATGCCAGTTTCCCGGCACCAGATTCGTCTGAGCAGGTGACCAGTATCATGCAATAGCTCATGGTCCCTCCGTTGGATTGTCCTGTTTACTGCATTGGGTTCAGGGTTCTGGGTTCAAAGTCCAGGGTGGCAAAGTAATCATCCATGGTTTCAGCCCGGCGGATCAGTTCAACGCTTGAATCTGTTCTGAGCAGCAGCTCCTTGGGCCGCAGGTGGCCGTTGTAGTTAAATCCCATGGCATGGCCGTGGGCGCCGGTGTCATGGATGACCAGGATGTCCCCCTCCCTGGTTTCGGGCAGTTCCCTCTGAACGGCGAATTTATCGTTATTCTCGCACAGGGCGCCTACCACATCCACTGTTTTCAGGGGGAGGTCGTCTTCTCTTCCGTTGATGTGGATATGGTGATAGGCATCATACATTCCCGGGCGCATCAGGGAGGACATGGAGGCATCCACCCCAACGTATTTTCTGTAAATTTCCTTGTGGTTGATGACTGAGGTGGCCAGGACACCGTGGGGGCCGGTGATGAACCTGCCGCTTTCCATGTACAGCCTGGGCACCCACGAGTTCCTGGCTTCAAAAGCGTCAAAGGATTTGACAATACCCGATGCCATGCCCTCTATATCAAATACCGGTGCATCCGGGGTGTAGGGTATGCCTATGCCGCCGCCGATGTTGATGAACTCAAAGCGGATGTTAAGGCTGTCGTGGATTTCCTGGATCAGTCCGAGGAGCATGTCCGCGGTATCGATCATATAGGTGTGGTTAAGTTCGTTTGAGGCAAGCATGGTGTGGATGCCGAATCGTTTGACGCCCATATCCATGGCCTTTTTATACGCATCAAGAACCTGGTCATGGCTGATGCCGTATTTTGATTCAACCGGGTTGCCGATGATGCTGTTGCCGCTCCGCTTTGCCCCGGGGTTGTACCTGAAACAGATCAGTTCGGGAACCTGGGGGAGCTTGGGAAGCAGGGAGATATCATCCAGGTTGATGATACAGCCCTGGTCCAGTGCGGCCTGGAACTGATCCCGGCTGGTATTGTTTGAGGTGAACATGAGGTCATCCCCTGTACTGCCGGTGCGGACGGACAGGGTCACTTCCGGCACTGAGGAGCAGTCAAACCCGAACCCCTTTGATTTGAGCAGTCCCATGATGGTGGGGTTGGGAAGCGCTTTGACCGCAAAAAACTCCTTGAATCCGTTTATGGTTTCAAAGGCCTGGTTAAGCTGGTCACAGGTATTTAAAATACCGGTTTCATCATAGATATGAAACGGGGTGCCGAAGGTGTCGACAATATCCCGGAGGACAGGGGTGAGTCGCTGTTTAAAGTCAATTGACATGGGCATGGTGGTATTTCCTTATGGTGGCGTCCGGATCAGATCTGGTCCGGCAGCTGGATTTTTGCACTTTCTTTAAAGGTGGAGAGGGCAATGGAGGTCCGGGTGGCCGTGACGGCGGATATGGATGAAATCTGTTCACGTATGACAGATTCCAGCTCTTTGTTCCCGGAGGTTTTTACTTTGGCCATCAGGGTGTCCCCGCCGGCCAGGTAGTGGACTTCCTGGACCTGTTCAATTTCCGAAAGCTGTTTTCCGGTATCCTGAATCAATGAGGGGGCCGATACCCGGATGTTGATAAAAGCGGTCATGGCACAGTGGAACATCTCGGGGTTCAGGCGGACTTCATATCCCTGGATAACCCCCCTGGCCTCAAGCTTTTTAATGCGTTCAAGGATGGCGGAGGGGGCCATGCCGATTGTTCTGGCAACCTCCACATTGGGGATCCTGGCCTTTTTTTGGAGAATCTTCAGGATTTCAAGGTCTGTTTTGTCCATGTACGTTCAATCTTCATTATATGTTAAAAATCAAATATGGGTGTAAAATATTCATGATTTGATTTCTTGTCAAGAATCTTGTGTTAGAAAATGGCAGTCTCGGAGAATTATATTCTTGACTTGTGGAATCTTAGAGATTTTGATTTTTGTTGCTAAAAAATAAGGTTTCATATACATTTACTCTATTGTACGGAACGGCTTACAGGACCGCTTAACAGACAGGTTGACATGGATGGACAAGGATACAATTAAGATTCTGGTTGTGGATGATGAAGAGGGTATTCTGGATGTCACTGAAGGGTACTTTCAAAGAAAAGGGTATGAGGTGTATACCGCCGGTAACGGTGCCGAAGCTTTGGAAATCATCAACCAGGTTAAAATAGGCTGTATTTTTACCGATATTAATATGCCTGTCATGGACGGGTTGGAACTGGCCGAGAGGGTCCGCCAGATTGAGAGTACGCTGCCTGTTGTGGTCATGACAGGGTATCCTTCCCTTGAAAATTCCATTCAGACCCTGAAGAACGGGGTGGTGGATTATTTAATCAAACCGGTGAACCTGGAACAGATGGAACTCACCCTCAAGCGCATTCTCAGGGAGCGGGAGCTGTTTGTGGAAAACCTTATCCTCAAGGAAGAGGTGGAACGCAAGGAGCGGCTGCAGAGGCTGAATAAAGAGCTGCTTCAGCGGGTGGAAGAGGTGAATACCCTGAACCGGGTGATGGAGGATTTTGCCGCCACAGATTCCAGTTACGGTATTTTTAACAAGGTTGTTGACCTGGGGGTGGAAGAGCTTAAGGCAGATAAGGTTTTTTTTCATATCTATTCTGAGCAGGATGCATCCCTGGTGCTTGTGGCCAAGTCCAGTTCCGAATTTCAGAACGATGAAATTCTCAGCAAATATGACCAGGACATTACAGACCAGGCAAAGGCCTATATCATTGACTCCCTTGAAACGGACAAGAATCCCTGTCTGGTTGCAGATTCAAAAAACAATGCCGCACTTGGGGATCCCATCCGGTCACTGATGGTGGTGCCCCTTAAAATCAGGGACAAGATTTTCGGGGTTGCCTCTGCATTTATTTTTCAGGAAGATCGTTTTTTCAGTGAAAAAGACATCTATTACATGAATTTTATCACCCAGAAGGCAGCCTCGGCCATTGAAAATATTGCCCTGTATGAAAACATATATGAGAACCTGTTTTCGACACTCTATGCATTTGTAACCGCCCTTGAAGTGAGGGATCTCTATACCCAGAGGCATTCCACACGCGTGGCCAAATATGCCCATATGATAGCCGCGGAAATGGGCTGCTCCGAAGAGGAGCTGGACGTTATCAATTTTGCCGGCAGCCTCCATGATATAGGGAAAATAGGTATCCGTGACGATATCCTCCTGAAACCGGGACGCCTCACCGATGAAGAGTATGAAAAGATCAAGGAGCACCCGGTTATCGGCGCGGACATTATCAGTAAGCTCGGGCTTTGGGACAGGGAGATGGAAATCATCCGGCACCACCATGAACGGTATGACGGAAAGGGATACCCGGACGGTCTCAAGGGTGAGCAGATTCCAAAACTTGCAAGGATCATGGCCGTGGCCGACTGTTACGATGCCATGGCATCTGATAGGGCATACCGGAAAAAAATGGATAAAAATGATGCCTTGGAAACCATAAAGCGCAACTCCGGGACCCAGTTTGATCCCAAGGCGGTTGATGCCTTTATGAGGATTGCCCATCAGGATCTGCCTGATGATTTTTAATGGCTTGAGACTAAAATTAAAATATGCTAATTTGATTCCGAGAATAATTGTATTGACGATATCTTAAATTGGAGTAAATCTTCCATGGGCATTTCAAACAAAGATGACAGGCGTGAGCATTCCCGGGTGGGGTTTACTACCAGGATTGAGATTATACTTAAAGCCGACGGCAAACAAGTAAACCTGGATGCCAATTCAAAAGATCTGAGTTTAAAGGGGATCTTTGTCGAAACCGGTGAGCAGTTTCCCCTGAAGACCCATTGCGAGGTCAATATCTACCTGAGCGGAGGGGTCGACGACATTAAACTGGAGATCCTGGGATGTATCGTCAGGCAGACAGAAGCAGGGATCGGTATTGTTTTTGAATCCATGGATGTGGATACATATACCCATTTGAAAAATATTGTCCGGTATAACAGTGGTGATGAATCCGTTTAAAATCTCACGACCCGGAGGCGTTCGGCTGTGGATGTAAAATTAATAAACCCTTTCATCAATGCAACCATAAACGTACTGGAAACCATGGCCTTTGTTACGGTTACGGCCGGCAAACCTTATGTCAAACAGGACAGCAAAGCTATCGGAGATGTTACCGGTGTCCTTGGGCTGACCGGGGTGGCCAACGGGACTATTTCCGTTACCTTTGAAGAGAATTGCATTCTCACGGTCGTTTCCAACA
>JAKSAX010000244.1 GCA_022361395.1 Desulfobacterales bacterium
CAAAACCCGGAAACTATCTGTGTCAGGCCTGCCGTGTAAAAAAATCCAAAAAGACTTTATTCACGCCTGTAAATAGCTTAAAAAAGCACCATGAAAAAACAAGACTGCCCCTGCCGGAGCGGGAAAGCATATCCGGACTGCTGCCGGCCCTATTTAACCGGAAAGGCCCTGCCAAATACCCCTGAAACCCTTATGCGGTCCAGGTATACGGCTTTTTACAACAAAGATGCCGATTATCTCATCGCCACCCTTGCCCCGGAAAAGAGGAATACCCCGGCCCGTGTGGAGACCCTTGGCCGGGACCTTGCCGCAACCATGGCCGGCACCCGGTGGCTGGGGCTCCGGGTGATGGCCTCGGGGCTTGAACCGGAAACCGGTCCGGTCCGGGAACATGGCTTTGTGGAGTTTGCCGCCTTTTTTGAACAAAAGGGTGCACTGGGCCAGCTCCATGAACGGTCGGTCTTTATCCGGGAGGCCGGCAACTGGTATTACAGGGACGGGAAAATTCTCGGGCCGGTTCCCCTGTCCCGGAATCAACCCTGTGTCTGCGGCAGCGGCCTGAAATTCAAACGCTGTCACGGAAAGAATTAGGACGGTTATGAATCATTATCTCACCATGGGGCTGGTTCTGGGCCTGTCTGCAGGCCTGGCCCCCGGTCCCCTGCTCACCCTGGTGGTGTCCGAAACCCTGGCCCACGATTATAAGGCCGGCATAAAAGTGGCCCTGGCCCCCGTGTTTTCAGACCTGCCGATTGTGGTGATTACCCTGATGGTGCTGGCACGGCTGTCTGATTTCAAGGCGGTGCTGGGGGCTGTTTCCCTGGTGGGGGGCATGGTTATTTTGAAAATGGGAATCGGCGGGCTTAAAACCGCCGGTGTTACCCTGGACATGGAGAAGAAGGCGCCAAAGTCCCTGTCAAAGGGGGTGCTGGTTAATATCCTGAGCCCCCACCCCTATCTTTTCTGGATCTCTGTGGGCGGCCCCACCGTGACCCGTGCCTGGGAATTCACCCCTGGCGCCGCAGTGGGATTTATCTCTTTCTTTTACCTGCTGCTGGTGGGATCAAAGGTCGGCCTGGCCGTTCTGGTGGGCCGGTCCCGGTCTTTTCTTGCCGGCAGGACCTATGTCTATACCATGAAGGTGCTGGGACTGATGCTCTGCACCCTGGCCCTGGTTCTGGTCTGGGACGGTTTTGAGCTTCTGGGACTGGACCTGCCGGGACTGAGCCTGTTTGCCAAATAGGGCAGCCTGCCCGGAGACCGGGCAGGCTGAAAAGGAGAGAAAAGGCATTTGCAGTAAACGCCTTAGATGAAAAGTGTTAGAAGTCAAACTCCCGTGAGGTAACCGTGTGCTCCATCCTCTGGATGCGGCGGTCAATATTGTCAAATTTCCGTTTGATCCGCTGGATGGCCGACGCCCTGGAGGTGGTGTAGGACTGGTAAAACTCCTGATCAGTCTCGTTTTCCAGGGGGATCACCGGTTCCAGCTTAAGGAGCAGGCCGGCAACGATGTAGAGAACACCCATGGGCCAGAATCCCGTGAACAGAAACAGGATGAGCACAATGGCCCGCATCCCGAAAACCGAGAAGTTAAAGTGCTCTGCCACGCCGCGGCAGACGCCCATGAAAATACCCCGTCTGGATCTGTAGATGCCGTTTGAGGAGGCAAGCATATCCACCCTTTCCCGGAATCTGCTGTAATGGCCCCTGTGACGCCGCGGGCCGCAGTCTCTGTTTTTTCTATAATGGTATCTCATTTTTGTTTTCCCTTATGTGGATTATTTTTGCCGTTCAATAAGGATGGTTTCCAGGGCTTCCACCCGCTCTTCCATTTTTGACAGCCCGTTGAATATATCCTGGATCATTTTAGTCTCTTCAGCATGTGCCTGCCGGTCTTTCCCCGATATCCCCCCGGTTTTGGCCGCCCGGATAATACCGATGATGATCAGGCCCAGGGTGGCGAGGGCGAGGATGGCTCCTCCGATACAGATTGCTACGATGATTGCGCCGTGCATGGGTTCCTCCTTGGATAGCGAATATTAGGCATTATTCCTGTGTATCATCATTCTTTCCGGATTGGGAGGATTTTAAGGCGTTAAGCTCCTTCTCTATATCATCATCGGCGGCCAGGTCTTCAAAGGCTTCTTCCAGGTTGGTCTTGCGGCCGAAGTTCACGAGATCCGCCTCAGCCTCCATCCGTTCGATATTGTTTTCCATCTCCTCGAACTTCTGCATGACCTCACTGGAGTCCACCCGGCGGATCTCCTGCTGGGCCTTCTTTTTTTTCTGGGCCCGGATATGCCTCTGGACCAGCATCCGCTGTTTTTCCCTGGCGGATTTAAGCTTGTTTTCCAGCTCCTGGATATCATCTCTGTACTGTTCCACTATGGCGGAGATCTCAACTCTTTCCTCTTCCACCGCCTCCACCCGCTGGGTAAATCTGCGTTTTTCCATCAGGGCCTGGCGTGCCAGGTCGTCCCGGCCTTTGGTCACGGCAAGCTCTGCCTTTTCCGTCCAGAAGGCTTCCCTGTCCCGGGTATCTTCCAGAAGGCGCTCCACCTTTTTCTGGTTGGCGATGGTGTTTGCGCAGGAGGATTTAAGTTCGATCAGGGTGTCTTCCATTTCCCGGATCATGAGTTTGATCATTTTTTCGGGGTCTTCTGCATTGTCCAGCATGGAGTTGATGTTTGAGTTCACGATGTCTTTAAAGCGTGTAAAAATTCCCATGGTATGTCTCCTTGTCAATTATGTTTATATCTGTTTCATGTTAAGGTGTGAATCAATAGAGCAGAAAGTGTGCCATTGGACGTAAGGAGTGTAATTATCAACTATTTCAGCGTGTTAGCAAGATTGACGAAAGATAACTCCTGTGGTATTATTTGCCGTAATTTGGTTCTGTTTGCTATTATATGATATTTTTAACCGTGACGGAGGTGGCGTGGCCTATTCAACCCCCATGGATTCCCAGGCAAAACCCGTATCCATGTCCGAAGCTTTAGGACAGTCTGAAACCTTTCTCTCATTTCAGGAGCAGATCTCAAAGGTGGCGCCCATTGACCGGCCGGTTCTCATCCTGGGAGAACGGGGAACCGGCAAGGAACTGGCTGCTGCCCGGCTCCATTTTTTATCCAAAAGGTGGCAGAAACCCCTGGTCACCCTGAATTGCGCGGCCCTGACCCCCACCCTGATCGGGTCAGAGCTGTTCGGATATGAAAAAGGGGCTTTTACCGGGGCCGGCACCCGGCAGATCGGCAGGTTTGAACAGGCATCCGACGGCACCTTGTTCCTGGATGAAATCGGGAATATTCCCATGGAGGTCCAGGAGAAAATCTTAAGGGTGGTGGAGTATGGCAGCTTTGAGCGGGTGGGCGCTTCCCGGCCGGTCCAGGTGGATGTCCGCATTGTGGCGGCAGCCAATGTGGATCTCTCCCTGATGGCAAAAAAGGGGGCGTTCAAACAGGATCTCCTGGACCGCCTCTCATTTGAAGTGATCTATGTGCCGCCCCTCCGGCACCGGAGGAGCGATATCCTGCTGCTGGCCAATCATTTTGCAAGCCGCATGGCCTTTGAACTGGGATGGGAGGATATACCTGAACTGGGGAATGATGCTGTCCGGGCGCTGCAGGCCTATGACTGGCCGGGCAATGTCAGGGAGCTGAAAAATGTTGTGGAGCGGGCGGTCTATAAAAGCCCTGTTCCGGAGATTAATGCAATCTCCTTTGACCCCTTTTCCTCTCCTTTCGGAAGGCTCGGCAGCAGGCCGCCGGCAGGTTCCGAACAACAGGCGGAGCCGGCTGCCCAGGACCCCCCGGATCTTCTTCCTGAAGCTAACGGGTTGCCCCTGAAGGATCTGTCTGACAAACCCCTGAAAGAGGCCGTACTCATCCTTGAGAGGTTCCGGCTTACCTCAGCCCTGGCTGAGGCCCGGTTCAGCCAGAAACAGGCTGCCCGCATCCTCGGCCTGACCTATGACCAGTTCAGGGGGCTAAAGAAAAAACACGGAATTTAGTCCGGGAATTTCCGGCCCTGCATTATATCCTGAAATCCAGGTTCTGCTCCTGGCCGACGGGAATAATCCCGTTGGGGTTGACCAGGGGATAAACCAGTTTCTGCCTGGGCTGAAGGCTGTTAAAATTCATGGACGGATTAAACTTCTGGAGCAGCCAGAGGGGAATTTCCAGTTCATTGACACACAATGACCAGAGGGTATCACCGGGTTTGACCTCATAGATATCGGTTCCGGCCACAAAAAAGGAGTCAAAGAAATCTTCCAGGATTTCCTGGTGAAATTCGTAGCGCAGTTCCTCAAACCGCTCTGATCCGGATTTGGGCAGGGGAAGCTTAATAGCCTGGCCTATGGAGATCGGCCTGCCAAAGGGCAGGCGGTTCAGGTTCCGGATTTTCTGGGTCACAATTCCCAGCCAGTCTGCATAATGCCCCAGGGTTTCCCCGGGCACCACATGGATTACCCCCAGGGTATAGGTCTTTTCCTCAGTGATCTTCCGGATTTTCAGGTCACTGGTCACAATTTTCAGGCTGGTATTTGCCATTGCCGGTTTTGCCTTGGTTTCCGCTGCCAGGGCAAGGGCGGTGTCCGCCTGTTTTCCGGGTGGCTTGGTAGCGGGTGTGGCAGCCACAGTGTCATCCGGTTTTTCATCCTTTGCCATGGGCCGGGGGCTGTCCTCCACGGACGCTGTTACCGGTTTTTCCGCCTTGTCTTCCGTTTTTTGTTCAGCCGTTTTTAAGGCAGCCAGGGGGCTCACCTTTGCAACCTCCTGCGCCTGTCCGGCAGGAACCGGTGGCCCGGTTTTGGCCGGCCCCGTCTTCCGGGGAACAGCATCTTCTGCAGAGGGGATTCTCAGGGTCTGGCCGATATAAATGGTGGCCCGTCTGCCCAGGCCGTTGGCCAGTATCAGGTCATTTAACCTTACCTTGTGGGTCCGGGCAATACTTCCGGCAGTGTCCCCCTTCCGGACCCGGTGGAATTTACTGGGTTTCTGCTTGTCCCGGTAGTGATTTTCAGCCACCCGGGTGATGGCATCCCGGGTGAATTTTTTGGGCAGCCGCAGCTCAAATCCTTTTGGAATATGCTTTCTGCCGTCAAACACCGGCTTTCTCAGGGCCGGGTTCAGGCGCTGGATTTTATCGATGGAAAGCCCCAGGCCCTGTGCAAGATCAGCAGCCGGGACATATCCTCTTACCTTGAACCGGGTATAGGAAACCGGTTTTTCCAGGCGTATATCCCCGAAATACCGGGTATAATTCTTTGCCACCTCCCTGGCAGCCAGGAACTCCGAATAAAAATTTCTGGAGGCGAATTTAAAGGAAGGGCTGCGATAACTTTTATAGATCTTAGGATAAGTCCTGTGCTGTTTTTTGGCCCGCTTCATTCCATTGAGGCCGTGATTATATGCGGTAAGGGCCATGGACCATTGCCTGAGTTCCCCGTAATTCCGTTTTAAAAGTTTTGCTGCCGCATGGGTGGCGATAAACGGATCCCGTCTTTCATCCACCACATACCCGATTTTCATATACCG
>JAKSAX010000431.1 GCA_022361395.1 Desulfobacterales bacterium
CTTTGCATAAATTGATCAAAAAATTCCTGATCCTTCACAAAAACAACCGGGCAGAGTTCTACGGAGCGACCCGGTCAGATTGTTTGTAGAAGAGATTTTACTGAACTGCATCGACGCCACGGGCTCCAAAAGCGTTTGTGTCCCATTCTGAATTCGCGCGGTATTCCACGAGCCGCCAGGGATAACCGGTTGCAGCTTCGACGGTTTTGCAGACTGTCATCAGGCTGGGGACATTCTCAAGACGGGTAGTGTAGGTAAGGGCATTGCCAATCGAACCTTGATATGCCAGGGGCATTTCTGCATCGTCACCGGTATCGGGGTCCGGCAAAGTGAAAAGTCCTACCCAAATCAAAGGCCCAATCTCTTTTTTCATGTCCAACACCCCCTCCGGCATCTCATCTTCCACTATAGCTTGTTCCTCAATGATGCCGAGCTTAACTAATTGTTTTTCAAGTTCCAAGAACCCAGGAATTACGTTCAGTGAAGGCAGTTTCCTGAGGCTTTGAATCAGAGTGGCTGCAGAGACGGTTAATGCTGAATTTTCCATTATTCCATCTCTTCTTTCTGAATATTTATAGATAACAGCAGACGGCTGTATATGATTTTCGCTTCTATCCGGTATCTTAGTGACATGAATCTCCTCAACTCAATAAATGTAATTATTTACTTTTCCTTTTAAGAAAAAAATACACAACTCTAAATTTCAATGGGCTGCAACGTTCGAATGATAATTTGTACCCCATCCTTTCGCGCAGTAAGTAAATACTTACTTTTAACCATATTTCCACATCGTTGTCAATCACAAAAAACAATTGCAAAAATGCATAGAGGTTCACAAAGCGCTCAACACCCTGTAGTGAGGCAACAAAAAAACTTCTGAAAGGAAACATAACTGGAAAACCGATTCAGCTACAAAATATTAAAAATATAACTTCATTTGCATGCATTGCAGCTAAAAATTATATCGAAAAGGAATTTTGGGAACGCTATAGAGCACTGATCTGTATGTATTTTTTACCACGTGATTTACACATTGAAATCGCCAATTGTTATGCAGTTCATTATTGTCTTCAGATTTTTATTACAAAATTTGAATATCATTTTTGGTTCATTTTAGTCATTTAAAAGACATACAATATTATAACCAATTGTAATTTTAATTTATTTAAAAACACACCAAAAATAACAGTTGATAAAATTTTAAAAGAAAGTAAATATTTCCTTGACCTTTTTTTAATCGTCCATTATAAGTCCGCTTTTGAAAGCTGAGTAAAAAAAATCTAATTTATACTTTTTTTTCACTTTCTATCTATTAATCGGTTTGTGTGTATTACCAGAGAGTTGAGCCTTTTGTCGAATTTGAGCCAATTCTGTCTTGTTTTAAGGTAAAAAGTACGCTGTCAAATTCTATTACACACAAAATGCAGTTCATGCGTATTTTCGAAGGAAGCGGATATGATCAAGTTAAACATTATTGAGAATGGCGTATTAGGGTATAGTGAGAATATCGCCAGGGCATATTGCTGGGATGACGGATATTACAGTCTTTCAGAAAAAAAATTTTCAATATTTACCCCGCACCCTGATGGTAAACACCAATACAAAGTTGAATATTCAAGCAATTTCTTTAACCGCTTTGGTCTGAGTGTAGAAGAGGCCTGTGCAAGTGTAGAACAAAAAAACTTGCTGACCGGAGCCTATTATAATCCACAATGTCTTTACTATCTAAACGACAAAAAAGCTGCTGAACCGATAGGCATAGGATCGCTCTCTCCCCGTTTTGACTTGCTTTCACCCGAAATAATGGGCCGCTACAAATTCACTGCAAGTAACCCCGAGACACCATTCAAATTTTTTCTCAGCTTTACAGAATCCGCGACAATTTTGCTTTTCCCACAATTTGAAAAATTCAAATGGCCAGCTCTCATCTTTCCGGCAGCATTAGTAAGGCCTAAAATTTTGACCCACGTCACAGGAAATCAGAAAAAACTAAAATTATGCGAGATATTAAAAAAAGATAAAGACATGATGAGGGATAAATGTTTGAACTGTGACCGTTCATGTCCACAATGCCCAATCACTGATAAGGACTTGAGCATATTATAAATATATATAGGAATAGGAGGATCCATGACGAATTTATTGTTTTTGCAATGACAACTCTCAATCACCCCCATGTTCAAAGCCAAGTCCGCTTTATTTCCAGATGGACTTTTCGGGGGTGCGATGATCAAACGGAAATCAACACTGTCATAATGAGCGTATTAACTTAGATAGAAGTTTTAGCGCGAAATCAAAGTAAATAAATATTTATTTACCTCGATTTTCTTGACATTAAAGTAATTATTTACTAATTATCAATCAAGGGGGAAAATAGACTTCCTCAAAGTTTATTACGCCCGCTACATCGATAAGGAGAGACGATATGGCCGAACACCAAACCAAACCTTTTATCATTGGGCCGCTTGTGAAAAAAGCACGCCTGGAAAATGAGTTAAGTCAATTGGAGCTAGCCAAGTTGCTCGGGTATAATTATGGGAATTTTATCGGCATGATTGAAAATGGAACGGCAAAGTTTCCGCGTGAGAACGTTCTTAAATTCGCAAAAGCACTAAGAGTGCAGCCAGAAATATTCATAAAAGCCTGGCTTGAAGAATACCAACCAAGTTGGCTGGATCATTTAAAAATCAACAAACCTTCTAAGTAACACACAAAAGCATGCGGGTGAGATCGAACCTGGATGCTTTTGTGTGATTTTTAATCACAGCAATTAATTACTTACTTACACCACAAAAAAAGGTGACCAAAATGATGCAAGATACCTCACCCTGCCTGCTCATTAACAGTTTACAGCCAGACCAATACCACAAATTAATCAACACGCTTCAACTATCTTTTTTAGAAACACTGAACGGGGGGAAAATGCATTATGTTTGTGCCTCAGTGTCGACAATCTTTTTTTTCGAATGTAACGATGAGTACCATCAAATCATTACCACAGCCAAAGATGGCATGATTTTTTGCCAGTTAGCCAGACTGGTTCCCATCGAACAGTTCTTTGCCATTGTTTCAATGATGGGCCGCGAAGATATGGAGGATAAAATATTTTGGTGAACTTTATTCGTCTGCAATGCAATTCAAACGTTTCATGGCTCCGGCTTTTCGATTTTGGTGTGGAGAAACAGCAATCACAGTAATTAATTACTTGTTCGCATCATTAAAAACTGTTATAAATCCATATATACCTTCTACTTCTGGTTTATCCGCCGGAGATCCAACAAGCAGAAGCTATCGATTCTTACAAAAGCGCTATTTTTGCGCCCACCAAAAACAGTAAATACTTACTTTAAACAAATGGAGAATCCATGACAAAAACAATGCGTAGCCCATGCAAAAGATCGGAGTGCATTGGAAAGAACAAAATCACTTGCGCCGAGACATGTCCTGAGCTGGCTGAATATCAAAAGTATCTTGATCAGAACCATGACCGGTATTCAACACCGGGGATAGACACGACCGACGAATATCCAAACCAATCTCCCGGGCATTTGGGAAAGTTGATTTCTGAAGGTTTTTCTTCATTAGATCTTATTTAAACTATGGAGCTGGCGTCACTTTTCCTGATCAATAAGTAAGTAACGGCCATGGGATCCGGATTGAAAGTACCGGTCTATTGTTTCTCAAAATAAATACAGCTTTTTCCGTTTACCCGGCAACCTTATTCTGGATTCCATATGGGCAAGAAATTGCCAAAACCAGGTCAGCTATAGATACTGACACCCATGGCCAACACTGACAGTTCCTGTTAAATTCACTACACATTAGGCTGCCAGCGTTATTCTAACCCCAAAAAGCAGTTCCTGCCGTCACAGTATCCCCATTTTAAAAACATAGTAACTCCTGAAATTCAGGAGTTTTTTGCCGTTAACAGAAGTCTATGGTTTTATCCAAAGCCGGAACTGTCAAAACCGGACTTTTTCCAGGGTCATCCATAATGAGGTTGACAACAAGAAAATTCATAGCTTATAAGCTATTATCTAGTTTGCTATATACGCTTTCGTAGTTTTGCGTAAAAGTTGTTTAATTACAGACAGGTATTTGGACTATAATTTGCATATCAGTATCCGGGGTTGACTGTGAAGATGGTCCGGTTTCAAACGAGTTGAATTTTTATTGTGCAAGCAGTGCTTAAGGGGAAGAGTAAGATTTTTATATGACATTTTAGATCTTGGATATCAACTTTGTTCAAATGGGGAGAACAAGGGTATGCAAATTTTTAATGGCCCGGCCAGATACAGGTGGCTGTTCCTTTTTTGCTTTATTCTCTCATGCACGGTACTGGTATGGGGAACAGGGCAGGTAGAGGGAAGCGGCAGTCCGGTCAATACTGCATTTGCAATTTGTATCATCCAGACCATTATAATCGCATATCTGCTGATCCGGCAGAGGCATACCAGTTCATCAAATCCTGCACTTTCAAAAACAATAAAATTTGAAGACAACCTGATCCATGCGGCGAACACGCTGATCCTGGGGCTTGATATTAAGGGGAATGTTACCCTGATAAATCCGGCAGCACAAAAAATAACCGGGTATTCGGAATCTGAGCTGAAAGGGAAAAACTGGTTTCATATTTTAATACCGGAAGGAAATTACCAGGTGCTATGGCAGGGATTTCACCATTTCCTGAACCACGGTCTGCCCAAATTATGTGAAAATCAAATCATAACCAAAGCCGGCAACATCAGGACAATTTCCTGGAGTCATAATAAAATTGAACAGGATGGAAAATTAGTCGGCACCATTTCAATCGGCATTGATATTACCAAACGCAAACGTGCGGAAAAGCTGTTAAAAGAGAGTGAAGAAAAGTACAAAGAGATCATTGACGGAACCCCGGATATCAGATACAGAACGGATCTCGCAGGAAATATCATCTTTATATCAAAAGCGGTTCAGCGGCTGACAGGCTACTCCGTAGAAGAGATTACCGGGAACAATATAACCAGGCTGTATTTATATCCCAAAGAGAGAAACAAAATCCTGGCCATTCTGAAAGAAAAGGGGGTTCTTTCGGATCATGAGGTCCGGTTAAAACGCAAAGGCGGGTCATTCTGGTGGGCTGCGTCAAATTCCCAGTTGCTTAAAGATCAAAAGGGTAATGTTATAGGTGTTGAAGGTATTATAAGGGATATTACCAGGCGCAAGGTTGCTGAAAACAGCCTTAAGAAAAATGAGGAACGGCTCAGGCTAGCCCTTGAAGGAACGAACACCGGTCTTTACGAGTGGTATCCTGAAACCGATGAGACCTATTTCAGCCCGACGTTTTTTACCATGCTGGGATATGAGCCGGATATGTTTGCCCAGAATTATCAAACCTGGGCGGATTTACTGCACCCTGAAGACCGGTCCATTGCAGAAAAATTTGTGAAAAACGTCAACGATGAACAGATGGATTTCTTTGAACACCGGTTCCGTATGCGGTTGAAAGGGGGAGGCTACCGCTGGATCCTGAGCATCGGTTCAGTGGTAAGGCGGGGTAAAAAAGGTCAAAACCGCCGGATCATAGGCATCCACGTGGATATCACAGACCGGAAAAAAGCAGCAGACCGGCTCCGGGACAGTGAGATGAGGATGCGGGCGATATTTGACCAGACCTTTCAATTCATGGCATTGCTCTCGCCGGAGGGCAATTTATTGACACAAAACAGGTTCTCCCTTGAATTCATAAATGCCAAAGAATCGGATGTTCAGGGCAAACCCTTTTGGGAGACACCCTGGTGGCGCCACTCTGAAGAAGAACAGGTAAAGTTGAAACAAACCCTTAAAGAGGTGGCTTCCGGCGAATATATCTCATACGAAGCCACGAATATGAGTGCCTCAGGCGGCCTGCATTATATTGACTGCTCTTTCAGGCCGATTTTTGACGCCGGCGGTGAGCTGTTGTACCTGTGTGCGGAAGGAAAGGACATCA
Source organism: Desulfobacterales bacterium (assembly GCA_022361395.1). GTDB lineage: Bacteria > Desulfobacterota > Desulfobacteria > Desulfobacterales > Desulfobacteraceae > Desulfobacter. The sequence continues at coordinate 5,975 of JAKSAX010000431.1, forward strand.
CCAAGAGGAGAAAAGCCCAGGAGGCAAGGAAAAAACTGGAAAAACAGTTACACCAGGCCCAGAAAATGGAGGCCATCGGCACCCTTGCCGGGGGTATCGCCCATGACTTCAATAATATACTCGGCGCCATTATCGGATTTTCGGAACTGGCCCTTGAGGATATTCAAAAAGGAGATCCGGCACGGTATTCCGTTGACCAGGTATCCAAATCCGCCTTCCGGGCTAAAGACCTGGTAAAACAGATCCTCCTGTTCAGCCGCCAGGGTGAGCAGGAGATGAAACCGGTCAGGATTACGCCCCTGGTCAAGGAGGTCCTAAAACTGATCAGGTCGACCCTCCAGAAGAATATTAACGTGAGTGAACGTGTCCTGGCTGAGAATGACCAGGTAATGGCGGACCCGATTCAAATCCATCAGATTATAATGAACCTCTGCACCAACTCGGCCCATGCAATGAGAAAGACAGGGGGAACCCTTACCGTCATCCTTGAGAACACTGAGGTTGATCAGGATTTTTTAATGGAGTTTCCAAACCTGGCGCCCGGTCCCCATTTGAAACTACAGGTAAACGATTCCGGGCATGGTATCCCGGACGAGGTTATCGACAATATCTTTGAACCCTTTTTCACCACCAAGCCCAGGGGAGAGGGAACCGGCCTGGGGCTGTCCGTGGTACACGGCATTATTAAAAGCCATAAAGGAGATATAAAAGTATACAGTGAACCGGATAAAGGCACATCAATCCATATCCTTTTTCCTGTCCTGAAAAAGGAGCGCCTGGCCATTGCAAAAAATGACAGGCCCATCCCCGGGGGCACGGAGCACATCCTGCTTGTTGATGATGAGATCCCCTTAATAGAATCCGGAAAAACAGCGCTTGAACGGCTGGGTTACCGGGTGTCGGTTTTTTCGGACAGCCGGCTTGCCCTGGAAGCATTCAGAAAAGCACCGGATGAATTTGACATGGTCATTTCAGATAAGGCCATGCCCCATATGACGGGCCTTGGACTTTCTAAAAAAATCATTGCCATTGATCCGGAAAAACCCATTATCATGTGCACGGGATTCGGTGATGACCTTTCGTTAAAGGAGGCTGAAAAGACCGGAATTGCAGCGGTTTTATATAAACCTGTCATCAAAAGGGAACTGGCTGAAACCATCCGACGGATATTTGACTCACTCCAAAAAAAGGAATTTAAATGATGGCCAATGTGTTGATCATAGATGACGACCAGGTATTTTGTGATTTTCTTTCCCGGAAGATCAAAAGATTAGGCCATAACAGTTCATTTACCCTCACTTTGGAGGACGGCATCCGCATGGCATTTTCCGGGAAATTTGATGTGATCCTGCTTGACGTCCAGTTGCCCGACGGGAACGGCATTCATGCCATTCCCAAGATCCAGAAACTTGAGGATCCCCCGGAAATCATCATCATTACCGGTTCCGGCGACCCCGGAGGTGCAGAGCTGGCCATTGAATGGGGGGCCTGGGATTACGTTGAAAAACCGAGTTCAATCGAGGCGATTATCCTCCCGCTCATCCGCGCACTGGATTACAGAAAGGAAAAAGCGCAAAAAAATGTCCCCTTTGCCCTTAAAAGGGAGAATATCATCGGCAGCAGCCCTGAAATGAAATCCTGCCTGGATCAACTGGCCCAGGCCTCTAAAACGGACATCAGCGTCCTGATCCAGGGTGAAACCGGAACAGGAAAGGAGGTCCTGGCCAGGGCCATCCATGAGAACAGCCGGCGGTCAAATGAACCCTTTGTCGTGGTGGATTGCGGCGCCATCCCGGAGTCCCTGGTTGAAGGGTTGCTGTTCGGACACGAAAAAGGCATTTTCACCGGTGCAGACAAAAAACAGACCGGGTTGGTTGAGCAGGCAAATAAAGGCACCCTCTTCCTTGATGAAGTGGGCGAGCTGCCCATGTCCCTGCAAAAGGCATTTTTACGGGTCCTGCAGGAAAAACAATACCGGCCGCTGGGCAGCAAGACTGAAAAAGCCAGTGACTTCAGGCTGATCTCCGCCACCAACAGGCAACTGGGGGAGATGGTGAAGAAGAACCGGTTCCGCGAAGATCTTCTATACCGCATCCGCACCTTCCAGATTCAGCCGCCTCCCCTGCGCGAGCGTTCAGAAGACATATCGGAATTGTCCATGTACCATGTGGCCCGGCAGTGTGAAAAAATGGAAAAACCGATAAAGGGATTTTCACCTGATTTTTTTGATGCCATCAATGCCTATGAGTGGCCGGGGAATGTCCGTGAGCTCTTTAATACACTGGACAGTGCCATGGCAGCCGCAGGAGACCAGCCGATCCTTTTTCCCCAGCATCTTCCGGTGAAAATACGGACAAAAATCGTAAAATCCGGTTTAAAAACCTACTCCCATAAAGTCCTGATTGAAGAGAGCCTTTCAGACCTTGCAATGATACCGGACGAATCTGTTGACATCTATAAAAACTTCCGGGACCAGCTTCTGGACGCAGGTGAGAAACATTATTTTTTAAGGGTCTGCAAGCTGTCCCGGGGAAATATCACCGAGGCCTGCAAGATTACCGGCCTGTCCCAGTCCCGCTTCTATTTTTTCATGAAAAAGCACGGGATCTCCTTGAGCGACTTTAAATAGCGGTTTTCTCCATAAACGTACCGGAATTTCCACTCTCCCCTGCCCTTTTCCGGTATCATGACGGCTGCCACTGCCATATAAAAAACCCGGACTCCTGTTTCTCAGGAGTCTGCTTTCAGCATTTATCAAACCAAAACTCCTGTTTTTCAGGAGTTGCAACGTCCTATTTTTCCCGGCCATGCAAATAAGCAGATGAATTTATTTGTAATTTCATCTTTTTATCCATTGGCAGGTTTTTTGCTACCTATATCGCAAATTAGAAATTGAATCGTATATATGTCAGGAGGCATGCTATGAGATACGGAGAGACAGGCATTAATTTGGAAGTTGATTTGACTGTCGGCAATATTGAACGGGTGGAAACAGACCCCGAAATAACCAGACTTCATTTAGGGGGTAACGGCGCTGCCGCCAGATTGATCTGGGACCGGGTGAGCCCGGAAACCGACGCATTCTCTCCTGACAACCTGCTGATATTCAGCGCAGGCCTTTTTGACGGCACCCCTGTACCGGCGGCCAACCGGACCATGGTCAATACCATTTCCCCCCAGACAAACATGTTTTCCAATTCGATTTTCGGCGGTTATTTCGGGCCGGAACTCAAACATGCAGGCTACGATCAGATTGTTCTCCGGGGCAAAGCCGAGGATCTTGTCTATCTCTGGATACACAATGACAAGGTTGAACTGCGGGATGCCTCCCACCTCAGGGGGATGGGGGCCCAGGAAACCGCACATGCCATTAAGGACGAGTTAAACGACCGCGATGTCCAGGTGGCGGCCGTGGGGCTTGCCGGTGAAAACCGGCTGTTCATGGCATCCATAGAACACTATAACGCCTCTGCGGCCCGGGGTGTCGGGGTGGTCATGGGGGATAAGCGGCTAAAGGCCATCGCCGTCCGCGGTACAAGGGATTTTCAGGTTGCCCACCCTGAAAAACTGTTCAAACTATGCCTTCAGCACTACCAGGACATAAATGAAAGCCCTTTTAACGGGGATCTCATGGCAATCGAGTGGAACGATGCCTGGCACCATGACAATTTTGCATGGGGCAATGCACGCACACGGCGGAAAAACTTTTGGAACCAGGAACTGGAAGACAGGTGGAAGGAGTACACCCTGAAAATCCGGGACCGTCTCCAGGGCTGTTACAATTGTCCCAAGCACTGCCATCTTGTTGTTAAGCCCCCGGGACGGCAAAGGTACATGTTAAAATGCTTTGGAAAAGGGACCTGGCACATGGCGGCATTTGAAGAACTTCCCTTTACCTTTGACATCATGGCCCTGAGCCAGGAGTACGGGGTGGACAGCTATGCCGCACCGCAGACCATTGCTTTTGCCATAGAACTATATGAAGCCGGCATCTTAACGGATAAGGACCTGCCTGAATTCCCGGAAAAATCCGCTGACAGGTTTTACTATCTTCTTGAAAAGCTTGTCCGGAGGGAAGGCATCGGGGATGTCCTGGCCGACGGCGTCTACCGGGCAGCCCGCCAGATCGGCAACGGGGCCGAGGCATACGACCATAACACAATGAAAAAATTCGAGCAGATACCGCTCAAGCTGGGCAGGGTCAACTACCCCTATTACCTCATGTACTGCACCAGTGACAAGATGGCCATCAACCAGACCGAGGGCTCTTATCCCCAGGATCCCATTAAAGACCCTGAGGAGAGAAAGGCATTTACCAAGGAGTGGATGTCGGCACCCGACAGGTTTAAAAAATTTTTCAACGAATGGGAACCGCGCACCCACCCGTCCTTTGAAGCGGCCATCAATATCTGCGACTGGAACGAAACCATGCACTACGTGGATGACGCCCTTGGCCTCTGCGCCTTCTGTTCGTCATTCAGGGGCCAGTTCGGCGGCGGTTCCGCATATAACATTTACAACATACCCACCTTTCTCCAACTGGTTGCCGGGATCGAAATGGATGCGGATGACCTGTGGCAGGTGGCCAGACGGAACCGGAACCTTGTCAGGGCCGTCAATATAAGCCGGGGACTGAAACGGGCCGATGAAAAGCCGCCGGAAGACCACTGGAAAAAAAGGGAGCCGGAAAACGAACAGCAGCTCCTGAGCGACTACTACACATTCAAGGGCTGGACCGGAGAAGGGATTCCCACCAAAAAGACCCTGGATAAACTGGGCCTGGATGATGTTGCGGATGAACTGGTCAAAAGGGGGTTTATTAACGGGGATGAGGACATTTGCTACACGGATCAGTCCTGTTACTCGGAAGGAAGGCCGAAAGATGCGGACGTGGGATTCCGCAAAGCGGAAAATTTCACTCTGACTGAGTATATTGACAAGAATAAATAGTCCGGGAGGTAAAAGGAACAATGGGTAAACCGGAAAAAAGAATAGTCAAAGAGATAAACGTGGACCTGAGCAAATGCAACGGGTGCCGCGCCTGCGAAAAAGCCTGTGCCGCATTTCACGCCAAACCGAAATACAGCAGCTTTAACCCGGCCCGCTCCCGGATCAAGGTGGTCATTGATGAAAGAAATGACCAGTGGATTCCGGTCCGGGCCGGCGGCTACACCCAGGCTGAATGCAACGGCCGGAACCGCTATGTGATCGACGGGAAGGAATACTCGGAATGTGCGCTCTGTCCGGCGTCCTGCCCGTCAAGGTCGTGGTTTAAAGAGCCGGACTCAGGTCTTCCGCTCAAGTGCGACATGTGTGAGGACATCCCCCCGCTTGAGGAACCCATGTGTGTCCAGATGTGCGGACGGGGCTGCCTCACCTACGTTGAAAGGGAAGTGACAGTGACGGAAAGGCAGACCCGGGAAGCCGAAAGCCAGATGGAGTTAACAACGGCCTACGAGTCACTGGTGAAGAGACACGGGCAGAAAAAGGTTGTGGATACTTTTTCCCGGTTATCAAACCGCTAAAATAAAGAGGATTAACAGTGGAAACGATCGCCCCCTTCAAGGAAGTCATAGAGGAGATAAAAGAGGCCGGTGGAGACGCGTCCAGGTTCTGTTTTCAATGCGGATTATGCGACACGGTCTGCCCCTGGAACCTGGTCAGGGAGTTCAGCATGCGGAAAACCATCCGTGAGGCCACCTTTGGGTTAACCGAGATAGACGGCGAAGATATATGGCGATGCACGACCTGCGGCAGATGCCCGGACCGGTGTCCCCGGGGCGTCAAACAGATAGATGTGGGTGTTTCCCTGCGCCGGATGGCATCGGAGTACGAGGTCTTTCCGGGACCGGTGAAGCCGGCCCTTTCAGCCAGGGCCGGCCTGATTTCCGAAGGCAACCCCCTGCAGTTTGACCGGAACAGACGGGGGGACTGGGCAAAAGGCGCCGGTGTCAACCCCTTTACCCCGGATATGGAGGTGCTCTACTTTGCAGGCTGCTATCCCAGCTTTGATCCGAGAATGAAAAAAGCGGCCAGGGCAACGGTCAATATCCTGAAAAAAGCAGGGGTTGATTTCGGCATATTGGGCGAGAAGGAAAACTGCTGCGGCGAAAGCATCCGAAAAATTGGCAGTGAGGAGGTCTTTAAAAAACTGGCCAGGGAAAACATCAAAACCTTTATTGACCACGGTGTGAAAAAGATCCTTGTCTCCTCTCCCCATTGCTACCACACCTTTAAAAATGAATATCCGGAATTCATGGTCAGGTTTGAGGTTGTCCACACTTCCCAATACCTTGCAGAGCTTATCAGTGAAGGGCGGCTTGAACTGACCGGCACCTACGGGAAAAAGGTGGCCTATCACGATCCGTGTTACATGGGCCGTCACAATGACATCTACGACGAACCCCGGAATGTTTTACGGGGGGTCCGGGAACTGGAACTGGTTGAGATGCCCGATTCCCGCCGGGACAGTCTGTGCTGCGGCGGCGGGGGCGGCCGGATCTGGATGGATACGCCCAAGGCGGAACGGTTCTCAGACCTCCGGTTGCAGCAGGCCCGCTCGGCCGGGGCAGAGGTCCTGGCCACGGCCTGTCCTTACTGCATCACCAATTTCGAGGAAAGCAGGTTGAACCTTGAGTTTGAAAACATCATTGAGGTTAAAGACATCACGGAAATTATTGAAGAGGCGATTTACAGCAAATGATAAAAATATGTTCCCAAGAAAATAATTTAACAGACGTGATGGTTGTGGGCGGCGGCATCAGCGGAATCCAGGCGGCCCTCGACCTTGCCAATACGGGGTTCATGGTCTACCTGGTGGACAAGGCGCCTGCCATCGGCGGCATCATGTCCAGGCTTGATAAAACCTTTCCCACCAATGACTGCTCCATGTGTATAGAATCCCCCAAATTTATCGAGTGCAGCAGGCATCCCAATATAGAGATTCTGACATATACTGAAATCAAGCGCGTGGAAGGCGAAGCAGGAGACTTTCAGGTCACCCTGACCAGAAAACCGAGATATATCATTGAAGACCGGTGCACGGGCTGCGGAACCTGTGCAGAGGTGTGCCCGGTCAAAATCCCGGACGAATTCAATCAAGACCTCTCTTTGACCAAAGCGGTCCATATCTACTTTTCCCAGGCCGTTCCCCTGGTTACCTATGTAGACCCGGACACCTGCCTTTATCTTCAGGACGAAAAGTGCAACATCTGTATCGGCGCCTGCCAGAATAAGGCCATTGACCTTAACCAGAGGGAAGAGACCATCCGGGTGGAGGCCGGTGCCGTCATCATGGCGCCGGGATTTGAGGTGTTTGATCCCGGGCTCAAAAACGACTATGGCTATGGCATCATGGAAAATGTGATCACCAGTCTTGATTTTGAGCGTATCCTCAGTTCAACAGGCCCCTTCGAAGGGGAGATAAGGAGGCCTTCCGACAATAGGCATCCAAAAAAAATCGCCTGGATTCAATGTGTGGGGTCCCGGCAGGTGATTGACGGGGGAAACACTTATTGCTCAGGGGTGTGCTGCGCGTATACGCAAAAACAGGTGATTCTGACCAAGGATCATGAACCCGGTCTTGAGGCCAAAATTTTTCATAACGATATCCGTGCCTTTGGAAAGGATTTTGAAGCGTTTTACCAACGGGCGGGAAGCCTTTCCGGGGTGGAATTCATAAGAAGCTATGTATCCGTGGGAAAGGAGGACCCGGAAACCGGGAATGTCTCCATAAGATATTCGACAACCGATGCGGGTGTTAAAGAGGAAGAGTTTGAACTGGTCGTATTATCCGTGGGGCTGAACCCGCCCAAGGACGCAGAAGACCTGGCGGACCGGCTTGGCATTAAGCTGAACAAACAGGGGTTTTGCAGTTCTAATCCGCTAAACCCCATTGAGACCACCCGGCCCGGGATCTTTGTCAGCGGTGCATTCCAGGGGCCTGTTGATATTCCCGAGTCTGTCATGGGTGCCAGCGGGGCTGATGCGCTCTGCAGCCAGCTGCTGAGGTACCGCCGGGGGGATCTTGCCAGGGATCGGGTCTATCCGCCGGAGCGGGATGTATCCGGGGAAGCGCCCCGGGTGGGGGTTTTTGTCTGCCACTGCGGCGCCAATATCGGCCGGGTGGTGGATGTGCCGGCAGTGGTGGAATTTGCATCCGGCCTGGAAAATGTGGTTTATGCCCAGGAGAGCCTTTTTGCCTGCTCAACGGACAATGCCATGCAGATAGCGGACCAGATAAGGGAGAAAGGGCTCAACCGGGTGGTGGTGGCCGCCTGCACCCCAAGAACCCATGAACCCCTGTTCAGGGACACCTGCCGTGAGGGTGGCATCAACCAGTACTTCTATGAAATGGCCAATATCAGGGAGCACTGCTCCTGGGTGCATGCCAAAGATCCTGAAAACGCGACCCGGAAGGCCAAGGAGATCGTCCGCATGTCCGTGGCCCGGTCATCCCTTCTCCAGCCCCTCAAGGAGTTTGACCTGCCGGTGAACAAGACAGCATTGGTGGTCGGGGGCGGAATTGCCGGAATGACCTGTGCCCTCAGCATGGCCAACCAGGGGTTTGAGGTTCAGCTGCTGGAAAAGGAAAAGATGCTGGGAGGCATGGCCCGGAGAATTCACACCACCCTGGAGGGGATGGATGTACAGGCGTTCCTGAAAGAGACCACCCGAAAGGTCTATCAGCACCCTTATATAAGGGTATCCCATGATGCAGCCATCACGGATGTCACGGGCTATGTGGGAAATTTTGTCACCACAGTAAAAACCGAAGGACGGGTCAAGACCATAAAGCATGGGGCGGCCGTTCTTGCAACGGGTGCGGCGGAGTATACCCCCGCGGAATACCTTTACGGGGAAGATGACAGGGTATTGACCCAGCTTGGACTTGAGGACCGGATATCCGGAAGAGACGATACGCTGATGAATGCAGAGAGCCTGGTGATGATCCAGTGCGTCGGCTGCAGGAACAGGGACAGGAATTACTGCTCCCGGATATGCTGCAGCCACGCCGTGAAGAACGCCGTTAACCTGAAGGATCTGAACCCGGGGATGGACATCTATATTCTCTTTAAAGATATGAGAACCTATGGGTACAGGGAGGATTACTACCGTGACGCTGCCGACAAGGGCGTCAGGTTTATCCGGTGGCAGCCGGATGACAGGCCGGCAGTGGAAGCGGCCGACGGAGACGGGGGCCCCGTACTAAGAGTAACGGTGCCGGATCCCGTCCTGGGCCAGCGGCTGGAGCTGGATGCAGATCTGCTTACCCTGTCGGCAGCAGTGATCCCCTCGGAGGAGAGCATGGAAACGGCCCGGCTGTTTAAAGTGGCCATGAATCCGGATGGTTTCTTCCAGGAAGCCCATGTCAAATTAAGGCCGGTGGACTTTGCGGCAGAGGGGGTATTCCTCTGCGGTACAGCCCACTATCCCAAGCATATTACAGAGACCATCAGCCAGGCATATGCCGCTGCGGGCCGGGCGGTAACGATTCTCAGCAGGGATTCGGTGACAGCCTCGGGTGCGGTCTGTGAGGTGGACGGGGACGCCTGTGAATCCTGCGGGGCCTGTATATCGGTCTGCAACTATAACGCAGTCGAATTCAGCGGGACGGAAAACGGTAAAAAGGCCGTGGTGAATCCCATCCTTTGTAAAGGGGACGGCCTCTGTAACACGGTCTGTCCGGCAGAGGCGATTTCCCTGAAACACTTTACCGATGATGAGATATTCTGCCAGATCGATACGGCCTGAAAATCATCCTGCCGGATTGATATGACACGGGTTGCCCCGGGGTGACCAACCGGCGGATTTTCAAAAACAAGAACCGCAGTAAAGACAGCCCGAGGAGTGAAAAATGGGACCTGGACTTGAATTCAAACCAAGCATCTTAGGCTTTTTGTGCAATTGGTGAGGCTACTCAGCTGCTGACTTGGCTGGAGTTTCCAGACAACAATATGCATCGGATATTAAAATTATCCGTGTCATGTGCACCGGCAGGGTCGACCTGGCATTTATATTCCGCGCGCTGTTAAACGGAAAAGACAGCGTGCTCATCGGCGGGTGCCGGCCCGGGGAGTGTCATTATCTCACCCAGGGGAATTTTAGTGCATTAAGCACGCTTCACATCGGGAAAAAACTCCTCGGCACCATAGGACTGAACCCCGGAAGGCTCAGGCTTGAGTACATTTCCGCCTCTGACGGAAACCGCTATGCCGAAGTGATGAATGCCGTCTCAACGGAGGTGAAGGCCCTGGGACCTCTCGGCAGAGGGGAAGGGATAGGTGAAGCGGTTTTAAGGCGCAGGCTTGAAGCTGTTTATAATCTGATCCCCTATATAAGGCTTGTGGAAAGGGAGCGGCTGCGCCTGCCGGTAAAATCCACAGATGCCTACAATGATTTTTTCAGCAGTGACGAATTCAACAAAATATTTGAGGAGCTCATTGCGGATCAGGTGGAATTAAGCCAGATCATGGCAATCCTCAGGGAAAAACCCTGTTCCGTCAAAGAGATCTCAGAGATTTCAGGCCTGGCATCGGGTCAAGCATCCGCTTACCTGAAACACGCCGCAAGGCAGGGATTTGTTGAGTTTGACGAAAGCCGGATGCGCTTTTGCGCCGGGCAATAACGCCCGGTCAGGATAAACAGACCAATAACAGACTGAGGATAGCGGCTATGGATAATGGTAAGATCGAAAGGATTATAGATAAATATCCCCAGGACCCGGGTTCACTGATTCAGGTATTAATCGATATTCAAACCGAACTTCGGTGGCTTCCCAAGAAGGCACTCAATCTGGTCAGCAAAAAACTGGACGTGCCAATGAACCGGATACAGCACATTATTACCTTTTACAAAGCGTTCAGCGCCGTCCCCAAAGGGTGTCATGAGGTTCATGTCTGTACCGGCACGGCCTGCCATGTCCGCGGTGCCACACGGATTCTCAACGCTGTTGAGGAACATACCGGAATCGGTCCGGGTGAGACGGACGAGGATCTGAAGTTCAGCCTGGACACGGTAAGCTGCGTCGGCTGCTGCGCCCTCGGGCCGGTGGTGGTAATTGACGGCGAGTATCATGGCAATATGGGATCGGCAAAGACGGAAGAAGTGTTGAAAACCTACGAGTAAGGAAAGATTATGCCAAGGATAAATTCACCCGCTGAACTGGAAGAATTCAGGAAAGATATTATTTCAAAAAGAGACCCTGGTAAGCCTTGCATTGCCGTATGCACCGGGACGGGCTGCCTTGCGCTCGGTGCAGGCAGGGTGGTTGCCGCCTTAAAGGAGGAGATAAAAAAACAGGGCCTTGATGCCCGGGTCGTTGATATGAGGGAGACAGGGTGTCCCGGATTTTGTGAACAGGGCCCCATCGTTGTGATCAACCCGGAAGAAATATGCTATCTGCGGGTACAGCCTGAGGATGCCCGGGAGATTATCTCCCGGACCATTGTTGAAAAAAAAGGTGATTGACAGGCTGGTCTATGTCCATCCCGGCAGCAATGAAAAGATTGTCCGTGAATCTGATATCCCCTTTTACAGGAACCAGGTGCGCCACCTTATCGGCAATAATATCAAAATTGACCCGAAACAGGTTGAAGACTATCTTGCAGTGGGCGGGTATTCCGCCCTGGTGAAGGCCCTTACCGAACAGACTCCTGAGCAGGTTGTGGGAATGGTAAAGGACTCCAGCCTGAGGGGCAGGGGCGGAGCCGGGTTTCCCGCAGGGGTCAAGTGGGGATTTGCCGCAGGCAGTAAAGAAAAGAAAAAATATGTGATTGTCAATGCTGATGAGGGTGATCCCGGTGCGTTCATGGACAGGGCGCTGCTTGAGGGAAATCCCTTTGCCGTGCTCGAAGGGCTGATCATCGGCGGATATGCCATTGGTGCTGATGAAGGGTATCTCTATGTCCGGCAGGAATACCCCCTGGCCGTGGAAAATGTCACCCGTGCAATCAGCCGGATCGAGGCGCTGGGATTAACCGGGAAAAATATTCTTGGCTCAGGTTTTGATTTTAAAATCACGGTGCACCAGGGGGCCGGCGCCTTTGTCTGCGGCGAGGAAACAGCCCTGCTGGCTTCCCTTGAGGGGAAACCGGGCGAACCAACGGCAAGGCCGCCCTTTCCGGCCGAAAAAGGGCTCTTTGGCAAACCCACAAATATCAATAATGTGGAGACCTGGTCCAATATTCCCCTGATTCTTAAAAACGGGCCAGAATACATCTCGTCAATAGGCACGGAAAAGAGTAAGGGCACCAAGATTTTCTCCCTGGTGGGAAAGGTAACCAATACCGGCCTTGTGGAAGTTCCCATGGGCATCTCCCTGCGGGACATCATATTTAAGATCGGCGGCGGTGTTCCCGGGGAAAAAAAATTCAAGGCTGTCCAGACAGGCGGGCCGTCAGGCGGCTGCATCCCTGAGGAACACCTGGATATAAAAGTCGACTTTGATGAACTGGCAAAGGTCGGTGCGATTATGGGGTCCGGCGGGATGATCGTCATGGATGAGGACACCTGCATGGTTGATGTTGCCAAATATTTTCTGGAATTCCTGTCCGGTGAATCATGCGGCAAATGCTCCCCGTGCAGGGAAGGCATTACACACATGCTTTCGATCCTGACCAGGATCAGTGAGGGTAAGGGCAAGGCGGGGGATATCGAGTTATTGGAGGCGCTGGCCGAATCAACCCGGAATGCCTCTCTCTGCGCCCTGGGCGGCAGTGCGCCAAACCCGGTTTTAAGCACGATACGCTACTTCAGGGATGAGTATGAAATGCACATCAGGGACAGGAAATGCCCGGCCTTTGTCTGCAAGGACCTGATCGCCTTTTATATTGATCCGGATAAATGCAGGGCCTGCATGATCTGCAGCCGGAAATGCCCGGCCGATGCCATTGCCGGGGCCAAGAAGCAGATTCATGTCATTGACCAGGAGAGATGCACGAACTGCGGAACCTGTTTTGAGGCCTGCCCTCCCCGTTTTGCTGCGGTAACACGGCTGTCTGGCGAACCGGTCCCCCCTCCTGTTCCGGAAGAGGAAAGAACCATTTCAGGAAAGGGGGATTAAGATGAGCAAAATTCATTTGTTGATTGACGGAAAAGAGGTTGAGGCAGAAGAAGGGATGACCATTCTGGATGCGGCCCGGCGCCTGGACATACACATCCCCACCCTTTGCCACCACCCGGAATTGACGCCCTACGGGGCCTGCCGGATTTGCGTGGTCGAAATTGAGGCCGGCGGCAGAAAAGCCCTTGGGGCGGCCTGCGTCCGTCCGGTGGATCAGGATATGATCGTGAAGACCCGGACCGCACAGATTGATGAGATCCGGAAAATCCTTGTGGAGCAGTTCCTGGCCCATGCCCCTGACGCCGAGGTGCTGACGGAGCTGGCCAGGGAGTATGGTGCAGATAAAGACCGGTTTGAAAAGCAGTCGTCTTTCTGTATTCTATGCGGCCTTTGCGTAAGGTATTGCACTGAAGTCAGGAAAAAAAACGCCATTGGTTTTTATGACAGGGGAGCCACCCGGGAGATTCGATTCATTCCTGAAATTGCCGCTGAGGCGTGCAGGGAGTGCAAAGCCTGTTTTCACCTCTGCCCCACATCATATCTGCAGGCTGCGTATCATTTAACGGAAGCCATCGGGTTTCCTCCGCCCTCGCCATGCAAGGAACAAAAACCTCAGGAATTGTAATAAAATAACCTCATCAGAATACATGGAGTCTATTTTTATATGAAAAACCTGAAATTGAATCATAAACTAATCGCAGGCTTTATGATTGTGGCCCTGCTCTGCGTGTGCATGGGATTTTTCGGACGATTTGCCACCACAACCCTGGGAAGTTATCTCAAAGACGTGGGAACGGTTAATCTTCCATCCATAAATCATCTTTCCGCCATGGCAAGACAGACGGACCGTTTCATCATCAGTCAGAAAATCATATTGGATCCCTCTGTCACACCGGCAATGCTGAAAGAACAGCGCGAAGTACTCAACGATGCATTTCAAATTTATGGTATGAATCTTAACGCTTTTGAAAAACTGCCCATGCACCCGGAGATTGTTCCTCTATGGAGAGACTATAAAATAGAGTCTGAAGCCTGGGAAAAAGCCAATAATCATTTTTTCGAACTACTCAAAGATTTTGAGGAAAACGGCGTACTGAATCCCCTGATGGGAAAGCCGGATTCCGAACCTTCCGGAGCAGAGGAAACTGCCCGGATCAATCAGGCTGTTCTGCTTTACAAAAAGCTGGCAGCCCATGCCAACGGCCCCTGTTTTGAAACGCAAAAGCGTGCCGCAACCCTCATTAACGGGCTGATTAAAAAAAATTCAGCCAATGCTGAGCACCTCACAAAAACAGGATATGAGTTTTTCAACAGAATCGACAAGTTTGGTTTTTTAATAATGATCAGTTCCGTTGTCTGCTCTATTCTCCTCGGCGTCTTTTTAACCCGCTCCATCACAAAACCCCTGCAAAACTGCGTAAAACTCTCCCAGGCCATGGCCATGGGCGACTTCACCAGTAAAATCGACATTAAACGGCAGGATGAAATAGGGGCGCTTGGCAATGCTTTAAACCTGATGTGCCAGAGCCTTGGCTCGATGTTCAGGGAGGTCACCGATGCAGCGGAGACCATGATCTCCTCTTCCAGGGAACTCTCGCAAAGCGCAGACCAGATGACAAAGAGTGCCCGCCAGACATCCCGGAAAACAGATACTGCGGCGGCAGCAGGGGAAGGGTTTGGTACCAGCATGCAGTCCATATCTGCGGCATCGGAACAGGCTGCATCCAACCTCGGCAGTGTGGCCTCGGCAACGGAAGAGATGAGTTCCACCATTGGTGAAATTGCAAATAACACTGAAAAGGCAAGAACTGTCGCTGAAAAAGCAGTCACATCAGCCGGATCGGCCTCTGCCAGGGTTGAAGAGCTCGGGCTGGCAGCACGGGAGATCGGGAAGGTTACAGAGACCATTAACGATATTTCAGAGCAGACCAACCTTCTGGCTCTCAACGCAACCATTGAGGCTGCCAGGGCAGGAGAGGCAGGTAAAGGGTTTGCAGTTGTGGCCAATGAAATCAAGACCCTTGCAAAACAAACGGCTGATGCAACTCAGGATATCAGAAAAAAAGTAAACATGACCAGGTCCACGACCTCTGTCACTGCAGATGAAATAAAGAACATTATCTCTGTTATCAATGAAATCAATGACATTGTGGCCTTCACAGCGTCTGCCGTGGAAGAACAGTCTGTTTCAACAAAGGAGGGGACTGAAAACCTCTCCCAGGCATCCATGGGTATTCAGGATGTTAACCAGAATATTTCCCAGAGTGCCACAGCAGCCGGAAAAATTGCCCGTGATATAACGGAGGTACGTTCAGCAGCATCGGCAATCGCCCACACCGCCTCTCAGGTGAACCACAGTTCGGCAGAGCTCCTGACGCTTGGCGGGAAGCTCAATCAAATCATTTCACAATTTAAAATATAAGGCGTGACATCAAATTGGAATCGTCCGGACCCAATTGACGCTCTTAAATAGGGACAAAAACCGGAACTCCTGTTTTTCAAGAGTAAAAATCCAACATTTTCCAGGCCCGAA
>JAKSAX010000349.1 GCA_022361395.1 Desulfobacterales bacterium
GCCTGCTTTGAAAATAAGGCCGGGCCATTTTGACGGCCTGATGGGCCCAAGTGCCCTCGGAAGCGCTGCCAGCAGATTTTCTTTATAATTGTAGCCAATGCTACAGATTACCCCCTGCCGGGGGTATATACTGGCAAAACTGAAGAAACCAAAAGGGTGAACCGCTATCCCCGGCCAAGAGACCCAAAACACAAAGGAGAATCATTCATGAGTTATTTTTTTCCGACAACAGATCCTGAGGCGGCAACAGGCCCCCTCCAGGAGACTTACGCCAAACTGACATCAATGTTCCAGATGGTGCCGAAGGTTTTTGTGGCCCAGAGCATGAGACCCGATCTCCTCGGCCCCATTGTCAACTATGTGAATTCCCTGATGGTTGAAGACCACGCACTGCCCAGAAGCACCAAAGAGCTGATTGCCGCATATGTCTCAAAGCTCAATGCCTGTGCATACTGAGTGGATGCGCACAGCGCCATGGTCATGGCGCAGGGATTCTCCCAGGAAGAGGTAGAATCCATTCTCGGGGATATCGACGGGTCTTCATTGATCAGTGAAAAGGAAAAGAAACTGCTGGGACTGGCAAAGACGGCAACAGAAAATTCCCACAAGATTCACCAGGATATAATCCGGGGGTTAAAGGACCTGGGATGTTCGGACGAAGAAATTTTCGAGACCATCGCCATTACATCCCTTTTCAACTTTATGGACCGGATGGCAGATGCCACAGGCGCCCCTGTGGAAGGCATGCAGGAAATGGTCAAGCAGATGCAAAACCAGTAAACCTGCTACTGCCCGTCTAAACACCATAGTATCTTCGGGCCTGGTTCCGGCTCCCGGTCCAGGCCCGGCTTATCCCTTCATTCCCTCCGCGATTCCCTTATATCGATACCTGAAAGAATGATGCCCGGGGTTCAGCAGTCCGGCTGCCCGGATTTCGTTTCCGGACCTGCTTTTCCCGGAACACCCTTGTTTCATTTCCCGTACAAATGGTCCCAAGGGGGCGGCCCGTCTTCTCCTCTGCTAAAAAAATGATGTTTTGTGAATATTTAACGCATGTTTTTTCATATATTACATAATTGTGCATATATGATGCATAATTATATTGACAAAATAGTTATCCAACCCCTACACTGACAATAAATTTCGAAAAGGAGAGATAAAATGGAAGATGTTGTCACACTGACATATAACGGAAATGAGATCCGGCTTCCGGTGATCACCGGAAGCGAAGGAGAAAAGGCAATCGATATCAGCAGGCTGCGTTCAGAAACCGGATTTATCACTCTTGACCCGGGCTATGCCAACACGGGCAGCTGTTTGAGCGGCATAACCTTTATGGACGGGGAAAAAGGCGTACTGCGATACAGGGGTATCCCGGTGGAGCAGCTTGCCGAACAGTCCACATTCAAAGAGACCGCCTACCTGCTGATCCACGGCAAGCTTCCCAACAGGGACCAGCTGACCCGGTTCTCCATTCTTTTAAACGACAACAGCCTGGTCCACACGGATATGAAGGCGTTTTACCAGAACTTTCCCAGGGCCTCCCATCCCATGGGGATCCTCTCTTCCATGGTCAATGCCATGAGAAGCTTTTATCCGGAACTGGACAGCCAGGAAGAGGAGATCACCCTGACCATGACCCGGCTGCTGGCCAAGGTCAGAACCATGGCTGCCATGTCCTATAAGATTTCCCGGGGCCATGAACTGGTCCTGCCCAGGCCGGACCTGACCTATTGTGAAAATTTTCTCAACATGATGTTTGAAACACCGGTAAAGCCCTATGAAATAAACCGGGCTGCGGTAAATGCCCTGCGGGTCTTCTGGATCCTCCATGCAGACCATGAGCAGAACTGCTCCACCTCATCCGTCCGCATGGTGGGCAGTGCACGGGTGAATCTCTATGCAGCCATCTCCGCTGGCATCGCCGCCCTGTGGGGGCCGCTGCACGGCGGTGCCAACCAGGCGGTAATCGAGATGCTCACACAGATCCAGGAAGAGGGCGGAAACTTTAAAAAAGCCATTGAACGGGCCAAGGATAAAAAAGACCCCTTCCGCCTCATGGGCTTCGGCCACAGGGTATACAAGACCTATGACCCCCGGGCTAAAATCATGAAAAAAATGTGCGATGAACTGCTGGAATCCCTGAATATTAACGATCCCCTCCTGGATATTGCCAAGGAACTGGAAGCGGTTGCCACAAAAGATCCTTACTTCGTTGACCACAACCTCTATCCGAACATTGACTTTTACAGCGGCATTGTCCTGCGGGCAATCGGCATCCCCACCAATATGTTCACCGTGATGTTCGCCATCGGCCGCCTGCCCGGCTGGATTGCCCAGTGGAAAGAAAGCATGGATGACCCAAAACTGAAGATATGCCGCCCAAGACAGATCTATACCGGCAACCAGGGGTTTGACTTCATCCCCAGCCATGCCCGCAGCTAAACCGGACCGCCAAAAGGCCAGGGGAAAGATCTTTCCCCTGGCCTGCAGCTTTTCCCCCTGTAAATCTTTCCTTGACAAGGAAAAGATCACACCCATTTTAATAGGCGAAACAGATAAACCACTTAGCTGCGGACGTTTTGACAAATGGGCATACCCGGAACAGCCAATGTAATTTCCTTTGAAGACCATCCTGTTACGCTCACCGGCCTGAGCATTACAATTGAATTTGAAGAACTTGCAGAAAAAATTCAAATGTCGGGAAACAATCCGGCCATTTTAAAGGCTGCTGAAGCCGTGTTCAAAAAAAACAGGGGAATCTGGCAGCCTGCCGCTGTCTATCAGTGGTTTGCCTTTAATACGGGAAACACGAAAGGCATTGGTACCATTTTAAGGTCCGGCCCCGGGGAAGCAGATTCGGTAGACATCTGTACCGGCCATTCCGGCAGATTCTTAACCGAGGCCAGCCATGTCCTGACTGCCGTCTATACTGCCGGATCAAAGATTGACGACGCAGCAGCCGAGGCAAGCAGGACCAATGATTTTCTCGGGGCCCATTTCCTTGATCTTTTAGGCCTGCTTGTCCTTGAAAAAACAGAAGCCCGTGTCAAGCAGCTGGCAGAGGAGAAAGCCGTCTCAGCCGGATGGGGGGTCAGCCCCTTTTTGAGCCCGGGGTCCGTCCACGGATGGAACCTTGAAGAGCAGGTTAAGCTGGCAGGCCTTCTGCCCGTTAAAAACATACATGTAGACATTTCGGAAACCGCGGTTTTTTCCCCCTTTAAGACCATCTCCTGCCTCATCGGCATCGGCCCCGGCTATACACGCACCGAAGTCGGCAGCACCTGCCAGGTCTGTTCAAAGCGAAAAGACTGCCCCATGCACCGGAACCACTCCTGACAAACGGAAAAATCAAAACAAACAGGGAATTAATAAAATGACAGCCGAACACCACACCATACGCCTCCTCCCCCACGGCAGGAAAATCACAGTTTCCCGCGGACAATCCCTTATGACAGCCCTGACAGGGGAAAACCTGATGTTAAGATCCGATTGCGGGGGTAAGGGCAAATGCGGTAAATGCAGGGTCCGGAAAACGCTGAAAAACGGGGAAACACAGGATATCCTTGCCTGTGTCACCGAGGTAACGGAAGATCTGGAGATTGAAATTCCGGAAACCACCCTTTTCTCGACCCACACCATCGGCAAGGCTGAAGTGAATTTTCCGGGGACCTACACGGACCGGTTCAAGGAGACCTGCGGACAGGATAAATACGGTATTGCAGTGGATCTGGGCACCACCACCATTGCCGTCTACCTCTGCCATATGACGCGGGGAGAGGTGATCTCTTCGGTGAGCGTTAAAAATCCCCAGGCATTATACGGTGACGACGTCATGAGCCGCATCGGGGCAATCGGCCAGGACGGGGAAAACCTGGAACGCCTCCAGGGGCTCGTGACCGGGGCCATGGAACTTGCAATAAAGGAGCTGACCCGGTCTGAAAAACTTGATCCCGGCAACATCGAAAAAATGGTGGTGGTGGGCAACCCCACCATGATTCATATCCTGGCAGGGGTTGACCCGGCACCCATCGGCTGCTCTCCCTATCTGCCCGTTTTTTATTCGCCGAAAACCATTCCGGCCCGTGAACTCGGATTCAAGTCCGGTGAATTTAACCTCCATACCCTTCCCCAGGTATCCGGATTCATCGGCGGAGACATCCTTGCCGCCTCACTTGCCGTTGATTTTGAACATCAGCCGCCCGGCACCCTTCTCATTGACCTCGGCACCAACGGTGAACTGATGCTGAGAACAGAAGAGGGCTATTTTGCAACATCCTGCGCCACAGGCCCGGCCTTTGAGGGGGCCAGCCTTTCCTGCGGCATGCAGGCAGTGCCCGGCGCCATCACCAGGCTTGAACTGGAATCGGCAGATGCCCTGCCCGGCTATGATTTCATCAGGAAAAACAACAACACCCCGAACCACCCTTCCGGACTGTGCGGATCAGGTGTTGTATCCGCAGTTGCACAGTTCTGCCGGAAAGGCATAATCTCACCGGATGGCGCCTTTGACCCGGATACAGACTCCCCTGCCCTGAAACGGGATGACGCCGGCAGGTACCGGTTTGAAATCTTTGCCTCCGGTAAAAACCGGCTTCCGGTATTTATCAGCCAGAAGGATATCCGGTCGGTCCAGCTCGGAAAAGGGGCATTGATCACAGGGATTGATTTTCTTTTGAAAAAGGCGGGGTTCACCCGGCCGGAAAAGATCATCATCGCAGGGGCATTCGGCACGTTTCTCGATAAGTCGGATATGAAAACCCTGGGTATGATTCCCCCCGGGGCTGCCAGGGGGATTGAAATGGCGGGAAACGCGGCAGGCGCAGGCGCGGTCATGGCATTATGCCATAGTGATTACCCGGACAAAGCCATGGCCATGGCTGAGATGACCCGGGTTATAGACCTGGCCGGAGATCAGGAGTTTCATGCCAGTTTTATTCACCGGCTGAGTTTTCCGATCCCTTAAATTTTCATCACAAAAAGCAGGGCACCGCTTTTCTCGGTAACATCAGCCTGGATCTTCACCGAAACCCCTTGTTCCTCTTCACCCGGGCCGGTTTGCAGGTCAGGCCTGTACTCCGGCAGGGTTTCGGAAAAGGTGTCGGCGGAGGCTGCAGGGGCAGTCACATCCAGATACTGGAATAAATAGGCACGAAGGCGGGTATTCATATCATCGGGGGGCTGGGGCCCGGTTGGGGATAAACCGGAGACAGGGCCCGGGGCTTTGGCGCGGGAAGGGGCTCCGGCCGCCCCTGAGCTACCGTTAAAGGAGATGCGCATGTGCATGTCTGCCAAGGATTGGGGAAAGGGAAACACCTGAATCCTGATTCCGGATACACTGACGGTTTTACTATCCTGGCCCAGGGCCGGAACTGCGGCAAAAAAGATCACAACAGGGATAAGCCACCCTGCGATCCATTGGGATCGCGTAAGAATTAGTTCACATTCTGTTTGCAAAATACCCAATGTTTTAAGGGTTTTTATAAACAGACTAGGTGAAGTTATTTTTCCGCGATCCCATTGGAATTGTTTTAATTGTGTTTCCATAACCTGCCTCCTTGGGGTCTGGCAATCATGGATGAATCAGAGCAAAAATCGTGCAACCCATCTTAAGTCCAGCAAAAAAAACGAATCGTTTTCCAGGATTTACCACCGGAAACGCCAGTGGTTCAGGATCTTTCCAAACTCTCTTTTTTTATTAATGCAACCGGCCCCCCGGTTCTTCCGGGGCATCCCCGGGAAGACGAAAGAACGAAATATCACCGCGTATCTAAATTTCACTAGTATTTTTCAGCAGATCTCTCAGAATAAGTAACAAGATATTACAATCAATTCTTATTCCGATCAAGTAGTTTTCTGATTGTATCTGACATATCCCTTTGGCGGACAGGCTTGGTCACATAGGCGGAAATCCCCATTTTACGGGCAGATTCTTCATCCATCAGATCTGAATGTCCCGTGCACATGATAATGGGAAAATTTTTCCGGATATCCAGTACTGCCGACGAAAGATCCGCCCCGGTCATACCCGGCATGGTCATGTCCGTGATCAACAGGTCAAACCGGTCCGGTGCGGTACGAAAGATGTCAAGGGCCTGTACCGGGTCATTTGAAATCCGGACCTGGTATCCCAGCTTTTTCAGAAGCTTCTCATACATATCCGTAAGCGCCTTGTCATCATCCACAAACAGAATCGTTTCATTGCCCGGCTTGGGTCCTGCATCAGCCAGAACCGGACGCGGAACAGGCGCAGATTCAGCCAGGGGCAGGTAAACGGTAAAACAACTGCCCTGCCCCGGCGTGCTGTCCACCCGGATGCACCCGTTATGTGTCTTGACAATGCCCACCACAACAGCCAGTCCCATACCGGATCCTTTTCCCACTGCCTTGGTGGTAAAATAGGGATCAAAAATCCGGTCCCTGATGTCAGAAGAGATCCCGGCACCTGTATCAGATACGAGAATCCGGAGGTGGGCCCCCGGGGCCAGGCCGGTCAGCGGCACGGTTTCCGGTCCGGACAAATCCACCCGGTCAACGGCCACCTCAATATCCCCCTTTTCATCGGGCATGGCCTGGAAGGCATTTATACACAGGTTCATGAGGATGCGGTTGATCTGGATGGGGTCAGCCAGCACCACGGCATCCTGCACCTGGATACGTGAACACATACTCACGGTGGCAGGTATGGAGGAGCGCATGAAATTCAAGGTATCGTGAATCACCGGTACAATATCTATGGGCTCAAACACCTGTTCGTTTTTCCGGCTGAAACTGAGCAGCTGCCGGACAATATCCGCCGCGCGCAGGCTTGCATTCATGATCTCTTCCAGGCCGGCCCGGTTGGGATCGTCTTCGGGCATTTCAGCGAGGCTCAGCTCAGTATTACCCAGGATGACACCGAGGATATTGTTGAAATCATGGGCAACCCCGCCTGCCAGGGTGCCTATGGACTCCATCTTCATGGCCTGGTGAAGCTGGGTCTCAACCTTCTCCCGCCTCTCCTGTTCCCGCTTGAAAAGAATAATCTGGGAAATCAGGCTTGAAAATATCTCCAGGGGACGGATGGTCCGGGCGCCTGGTATATCCCCGGATTTGGAATCGTCTACAGCGATCACCCCGATAAACCGCCCCTGCTCATCATTCATCCTCACAAACAGGTTATCCTCCGGATGCCAGACATTGTCCCGGTCCGGAACAGGCCCTTCCCCAAAGCACGTGGCCTTCTGATGCAGGATATGTTTCAGGGTATGGGGGATATAATAACTGAACTGTCCGATCCGTATCCCCTGCTCAAACACCCGGTCGTACCAGTCTTTCTTAAACTCGACATTCCTGAGCCTGTCCACGCGTTCCTTACTGATTCCCGCAAACCCAACAATATCCCGGTAGGGAAATTCATCCTTGAACAGGGAGATGATCACCCGCTGGTAATCTGAATGGGCCACAATGGCGTCGGAAATCTTTTGAAAAATCCGCTCCTTATCTTCAATGGAGATCATCTCAGCGGCAGCAAGGCTGAGCTGTTCGGTCTGGTCGTGAAGGTTCTGGACCTTTTCTTCACTCTGCTTGAGCGCGGCTTCAAACCGTTTCCTCGGGGTAATATCCAGCATGGTCACAAAAACCTGCCAGGGCGATGTCTCTCCTGCCCTGAACTGGGGAACGGCCGTGATGCTGACCCATTTTATATCTTTTTCAACAGGGTTCCAGATGCCGGCCACCACATCCTTAACCGTTTTTCCGGTGGCAAGCGCCTCCATTGACGGGTGGGCCTCACCGGGGAAATCACTGCCGTCCTCCCGGACCACACGCCAACAGGGATCTTTTGAGGTTTTGCCCAGAAAGGCATCCTCAGTCAGCCCGAACATATCCAGGGCCGCCCGGTTCACATCCGAAAGCCTGCCGTCCGCCTGCTGATAAAACACCCCCACGGTCATATTGCTGAACAGCGCCCTGTACTTTTCCCCTTCCGCCGCCCCGGCTGTGCCGGCAGCTTTCCGGTGACGGTTTTCCGGGACCAGGGAGGCGCAGGCCCGGATCCAGAACCCGCCAAGCACCAGGCCGGCACAGGAAATAAGGGACATGGCCGCATACAGGGAATACCGGAGATTTTGGTCCGGAACGGAGTCAATTGCAAAAAGACCGATACCTGAAACGGAAATTAAGCAGATCACAAAGGCAGGAAACAACCAGTGGATACGGGGATGAGTTGTATTCGGAACCATTTTTATTCCAGAATCATTATTATTAACATCAGTACGACAGCGTCAATCTCCCGGCACGAGATAATAAGGGGCCGCGTAAGAATCAGTTCACATTCCGTTTGCAAAATACCCGATGTTTTAAGGGTTTTTATAAACAGATCAGATGAAATTATTTTTGCGCGCCCCCTAAGATACATGATATGGATTTTCAGGACAAGGAGATCATGAAAATTCAGCGGGAACTGATGTCAGGCAAAAGAGGTTGAATTTCCGGGAGTTGAAGGTTTTGAGAATGACACTCATTTTCTATCGCATTCAAAGAAGAGAAAATAAAGAAAAAATCATATAAAAACAGGCAATTAATATTTTTATGATTATCCTCATATCTGACACTTCCTTACCATCCAGCTGAACACTTACCGGAAAACATGGAAATACCATGGTAATCCCGTCATAAATCACCAGCCCACCAATTTTCATTATAATTCTTAGAAAACAAGCATTTATATAAAATTTCAAATCTTATTGACAATTCGTTCTTATCGTGAAAGTGTAAAACTCAAAAACATCACTTAAAATGAGGATAATTCTTAAATTCTTCATATGATAAATCAGATCGAAAAGAGAAGAAAAATCATCCTGGAATCCGCCACCAGGGTCTTTTCTGAAAAAGGTTTTTCAGAAGCAACGATTTCTGAAATTGCCGATGGGGCCAATGTGGCAGGTTCCGGGATCTATAAATATTACAAGAACAAAGAGCAGCTTCTGTTTAAAATTATTGAAGAATTTCTTCACCGGAGCTGTGAAGGCCTCTCAGACCACCTGCAGGGAATACAGGGAGCGGAAAACAAACTGAGAAAGGCCATCTGGTTTCACTGCAGGTCCTATTCCGGAAATAAGAATGAAATTAAAATCGTCCTGGAGTCCAGATCATACCCCCGGTTTTACCGGTACGGTGCCTATTCGGCGCTGAAGTCCTATGCAGCAATGATCACCGGCATCATTGAAGAGGGAATGGAGGAAGGGGTGTTCCCCGGGATCTCTTCTCCCATGATTCTAAGGGACATCATCCTGGGAACCATTGACCATATCGCTATAAACTGGACGTTGAAGGATGCACCGGACTCCCTGGACCAGGCTGAAAAAATCCATGATTTTGTCATGCGCGGGATTATGCCTGACCATGGGAAAACCCGGGTTCCGGACAAAAAAGCCGAAAAAAGAGTCAGGATCATCAACACGGCGCTTGCCCTTTTTTCCGAAAAGGGATTCAACGATACCAGCATGCTTGAAATAGGCAAAAAGGCGAACGTAGCAGAGGGAACGGTTTATGAGTACTTCGGCAGCAAGGAGAACTTGCTGGTCAGCATTCCCTATGAAAAACTGAAAGGGCTCTACGGCACAATCAGCGGCACCTCCATTGAACGGAAGATAAAAGGGGTTATCCTGAATATTTTCGACTTCTATCATAAGGAAAAAGACTACTCGAAGATCCTCGTACTGATGCTGAGAACCAATAAAAGGTTTCACACGTCCGCCGGCAGCCAACTCATTGATAATCTGTTCGAAATCATCAAAGAGGCCATTGAAAAAGGGCAGTCTGAAAATATATTCAGGAACGATATTGATCCGGACCTGTGCCGGAACCTGTTGTTTGGTACACTGGATCATATCCTCATTCCCTGGATCATCTTTGACCGGGACTATGATCTTCACGCACTTGGATCCGAAGTGGCAGACCTCTTTATCAACGCCATTCGGACATAGAACAGGGGCGGGATAAGAATGCGCCTCAGACCAAACAGGAGAGAATGGATAAACACCATCGGAAAAGCGGTATGAACAAAAAGGGAAACGGCCTGTCAGACCTTAACAGGATAATTGAATACAGGTGCCCTGTATGCAACCGGTTGCTGATGAAGGGAAAAATCATCACCGTTGAAACAAAGTGCCCGAAATGCAAGAAGATTTCCATACTCAGGAACACCGCAATTTAGGGCAGTAAAATAAAGAGCGCCCAAGAGCGCCTCTCGTAAAGCCGATAGAGCTACACAAGATAGCCGGTTCAAGCATTGGAATGCTTGAACCGGCTGTTGTTTTTCAGGCGGAATGAAACAGAAAATCCAGGGGGCGGGATAAATGGAAAAACTTGAAAAAATCATCTCTGATCTTGAGGCGGAGTATCGCAGGTTCGACGATCTGCTCACGGGACTCAACCATCGCCAGTGGGAACTTGAAACCCGGTTTTACGGGTGGACAATTTTTGATGAAGCAGCGCATATCGCCTTTTTTGATCATGAAGCCCTGCTCGCGGCAGAGAATCCCCGCCTGTTCAGGCAGCGCTCCGTCAGGGTTATGGAAATCATCCGGACCGCTTCCCACTGGCCGGAACATTTTAATGCCATGCTGGGCGAAAAACACCCCTCCGGGCTCCTCGAAAACTGGCGCAAATGCCGGAAACGCCTGTTGACCGCTCTAAGCGAGCTTGGTGCCGGTGACCGGCTGCCCTGGTATGGCCCGGATTTGAGTGTTGCCTCATTTGCCACGGCAAGGCTCATGGAAACCTGGGCCCATTCCCAGGATGTCCGGGACCTGCTGGGTAAGCGGAGAATAAACGGGCCGGAACTCTTTCATATTGCCCGCCTGGGTGTAAGCACCTTTGCCTGGAGTTTTAAAATACGCGGCCTGACACCCCCTGAACTAATTCCCCGGATCGAGTTGACGGCACCGTCAGGGGAGACCTGGGCCTGGGGCAGCCCGGACGCCTGTTCACGCATATGGGGAACGGCGCGGGACTTCTGCCTGGTGGTTACACAGCGCCGCAATTTCAGAGAGACCGGTCTCAACTGGCAGGGGCCCCATGTTGCAGAATGGCTTTCCATTGCCCAGGCGTTTGCGGGAATACCGCAGAACCCGCCGGTTCCCGGCAAGGAATATAAGGATAAACCCGACAAAGGACAGGACCAGAAACCATGAGACGCATTACAAAAGTATTGATCCCCAACCGCGGGGAAATCGCCTGCAGGATACTGCGGACACTGGAAAGGATGAATATTCCTGGTGTTGCGGTTTACCATGCCGTGGATGAGGATACCCCTGCCGTGCAGATGGCTGCCGAAAAAATTGAAATCACGGGCGCAACCCCGGTCTCAGCCTACCTGGATATTGAGCAGATCATCCATGCCTGTAAGCAGACAGGGGCTGATGCAGTGCATCCGGGATTCGGATTCCTTGCGGAAAATGCCGATTTTGCCCGGCGGCTTGAACAGGAAAATATCCTTTTCATCGGTCCCCTGCCCGGGGTAATCGACTTGATGGGGAATAAGGTGGCTGCACGGGAATTCTGCATTGAACATGAATTTCCCCTGGCGCCCTCCGTTACCCGGACAGAGGATGACCACGGTTTTATTGCAGCAATCAGTCAGATCGGCCTGCCCGTGCTTATCAAGGCTGCTGCCGGCGGCGGGGGCAAGGGGATGCAGACCGTCAGGCATATGGATGAACTGGAACAGGCGGTTCAGCTGGCCGGGGCTGAGGCACTGAGGTTTTTTAACAGCAGTGAGGTATATGCGGAGCGCTATGTGGAACGGGCACGGCATATCGAGGTCCAGGTGGTGGCAGACCACCACGGCAACGTGATCCACCTGGGTGAAAGGGAGTGTTCCGTCCAGCGCCGGTTCCAGAAAATCATAGAGGAGAGCCCGGCCCCCTGCCTTGCTCCCGGGCTGGGCAGGGCCATCTGCGATACGGCAGTTGAAATCGCCCGGAAGGCAGGGTACAGGAATGCCGGTACCGTGGAGTTTCTCCTGGCACCGGACAACCGGTTCTACTTTTTGGAGATGAACACCCGCCTTCAGGTTGAACACCCGGTTACCGAGATGGTTACAGGTGTTGATCTTGTGGAACTGCAGATCCGGATTGCCCGGGGAGAACCCCTTCCGCTGACCCAGGATCAGGTAATTTCAGACGGGCATGCCGTTGAATGCCGCCTGTATTCCGAGGATCCGGATAACGGTTTTACACCGTCAACCGGGCAATTGCTGGCCTACCGGATGCCTTCGGGAGAAAATATACGCGTGGAGGACGGGTTTGCCGAGGGGATGGCGGTCACCTCTGCCTTTGATCCCATGCTGGCCAAACTGATTGTCCACGGGAAAACCCGGGAAGCGGCAATAGAACAGGGGATAAAAGCCCTGAACAACACCCTGGTTCTGGGGGTAGCCACCAATACGGATTATCTGGGGCGGATTCTTGCCCATAAATCATTTCAGGCCGGTGA
The DNA here is from genome assembly GCA_022361395.1 of Desulfobacterales bacterium. Classification (GTDB taxonomy): domain Bacteria; phylum Desulfobacterota; class Desulfobacteria; order Desulfobacterales; family Desulfobacteraceae; genus Desulfobacter. The sequence continues at coordinate 12,481 of JAKSAX010000349.1, forward strand.
TATCCATACCGGCTTTATCCGGGAGTTCGAAGCAGACCTGGCCCCCCCGGCACTCACGGCCCGGGAATCCAGCCTGCTGCTTGCCGCCGCAGCCCTGAGCAGCCGGGAGTTCACGGATCAGGCGTTCCGCGTTCCTGAGCCTTACAATTTACTGGGAGACTGGAGGAATTAATATGCAGCGCAGAATCGATTTAATGGATAAAAGTTACACTGTCACAGCCCTGGATCGAAGAGGCACACAGATGATTCAGGTCAATGACGCGCTTCCCGAGACAGCATCCGTTAAAAAAATCAAAGATTTCCTTCACACGGTTGACCTGGGAAGCCGGGAGGCCTGCGTTCACCTGGCAGTCAGGGGGGAAACCGTATTTATCAAAGCCTTTGGCAGGACATTCAGCCTCAGGGTTGTTGATCCGGTGGAGCAGGCGCACGGGGCCGCAGGCAAGGGGGATGAGAGTGCAGCCGCCCCGATGCCCGGCACGGTGGTCACCGTCCATGTGGCCATGGGAGAGGCAGTCACCCGGGGCCAGGAACTGGTCACCATTGAGAGTATGAAGATCCTGACGGTGATCACTGCCCCCCGGGACGGGCTGGTGGACAGAATCAACTTTGAACCGGGGATGACTTTTGACAAAAACGATATCCTGGTGTCACTCGAAAACAGGGAGGATACTTAACATGCGCCGTATCAAGTCCAATGTGGATACGCAGTCGGCCCGGTTCCTTACCTTTGAGCGCCATAACCGGCAGCTGGCGGACCGCCTTCGCCGGCACCAGGAAAAGGCGCGGTTCCAGCGGCCCCGACGTGACATTGACCGGCTGCGAAAACAGGATAAACTGCTGGTCAGGGAGAGAATCGACCTTCTCCTCGATCCCGGAACCCCTTTTTTGGAGTTTTCACCCCTGGCCGCCAACATGGCTTACGACGGAACCGTTCCTTCGGCAGGGGTTGTTTCAGGCATCGGCATTGTAAACGGACGCGAAATTCTGGTGATGGCCAGCGACAGTTCCATTAAGGGCGGGGCATGGTATCCCCTGACCGTCAAAAAGATGGTCAGGACCCTTGATATCGCCATTGAAAACCGGCTGCCAATGGTTCACCTGGTGGATGCGGCAGGCGCGTTTCTGCCCCTGCAGTCCGGGTTGTTTGCAGACCGGCACATGGCGGGCCGGATGTTCAGGAACCAATGCAGGCTCAGCGCAATGGGTGTCAGGCAGGTTGCCCTGGTCCTGGGGCATAGTACGGCCGGGGGCGCATACGTACCAACCCTCTGCGACTACTCTATCATGGTCCGGAAAACCGGCGGTGTATTCCTGGGCGGACCGCCCCTGGTCAGGGCAGCCACCGGAGAAGAGGTCACCGCAGATGAACTGGGCGGTGCCGATGTGCACGGCAGCGTCAGCGGTACGGCTGATTATGCAGTGGATTCGGAGCAGGAGGGTATTGCCCTTGTCCGCGAAATCGTGGGCACCTTTCCCGGGGCATCCAAGGCAGTGCTTGAGCAAAGGGAAACAGAGCCCCCCTATTATGATTCAAAGGAGCTTTACGGCATTATCCCGGACGATGTGAAAAAGCAGTTTGACATCAGGGAGGTGATTGCCCGCATCGTCGACGGCAGCAGGTTTCATGAGTTCAAACCCGCCTTCGGGACAACCCTTGTATGCGGGTTTTCCTTTTTGTACGGCCGGAAGGTCGGGGTGATCGGCAACAACGGTGTATTGTTCTCCGACAGTGCAAAAAAATGCACCCAGTTCATGCAGATCTGCAACCGTGACCGGGTGCCTGTTGTCTTTTTGCAGAATATCACCGGCTTTATGATCGGAAAGGATTACGAGCATGGCGGCATCACCAAGGACGGCGCTAAAATGCTTATGGTGCAGGCAAACCTTGATGTACCTAAACTGACAATTATGACCAACGGCAGTTTCGGGGCGGGAAATTATGCCATGTGCGGCCGGGCCTATGACGCACGCTTCCTTTTTTCATGGCCCAACGCCCAGATCTCCGTCATGGGGATGGAGCAGGCCACAAAAACCCTGACCCAGATCCGGCTCAGGGCGCTCCGGCAGAAAGGCAGGGACCTTCCGGATGAAGAGATCGAGCAGATCAGGCAGAATGTGGCCAGGGACTACAGGGAAAAGAGCAGTGCCTATTATTCGACATCCGAGTTGTGGGACGACGGAATCATTGATCCTGCCGATACCCGCAAGGTCCTCGGGATCTGTCTTTCCGTCGCACTGAACCGCGACTTCACAGAAACGCCCAACGGCATATTAAGAATATGAGGGGGAAGTTATGGATTTGGAATTCAGCCTGGAACAGAAAATGATCCTGAAAAACGTAAAAGACTTCATGCGCAGGGAGATCGCCCCCCTTGCAGAGGAACTGGACCGTGACGCCCGCCTTCCCGAGGGGATCTGGGAAACATTCGGAAAATTAGGGCTTCTTGGTATCGGCATCCCCGAAGAATACGGCGGCAGCGGCATGGACAAACTGACCTTTACCCTGGTCACAGAACAGGTGGCAAGGGTATGCCCGGGCCTGGCCCTCTCCTATGTCGCCCATTCCAACCTCTGCGCCCACAATATAGAGCACAACGCCTCGGACCGGATAAAGAAAAAATACCTTCCCGGCCTTTGCAGCGGCGAGGTGATCGGCTGCCTCGGCATCACCGAGCCCGATGCCGGCTCCGATGCCGTCGGCATCCGGACGACAGCGGATATTGACGGGGATCACCTGGTGCTCAACGGCAGTAAAATGTTCATCACCAACGCCCCCATTGCCGATATCGCCATGGTTTACACCAAAACGGACATGGATAAAAGGGCACGGGGTATCACAGCCGTTATCGTGGAAAAGGGGACGCCGGGCTTCTCCGTTTCCCCCAAACTGGATAAAATGGGAAACCGGTGTTCGCCCACTGCGGAACTGATATTCAATAACTGCCGGGTGCCTGTTGAAAACGTGGTGGGTGAGGTAAACGGGGGTATCAATGTTCTCATGACCGGGCTTGACACGGAACGGGTTGCAGTTGCCGGGCTTGCCCTGGGGATAGGGGAAACCGCCATGGACCTGGCGCTGAAGTACGCCAAATCCAGAAAGCAGTTCAACCGGCCCATCAGTGAATTTCAGATGGTAAAAGCCAAGCTGGCCAATATGTATACGGAGATCGAAGCCGCCCGCGGGCTCATCTACCGGGCCGCAGAACTGGCAGACCGGTCCCGCCGCGGGGGCAAGGGAACGCCCATCCACAAGCTGGCGGCGGCAGCCATCCTGTATACCGGAGAAGCCGTGAGCCGGGCAACGGATATCTCCCTCCAGCTCCACGGCGGATACGGATACACCACTGAATATCCCATCAACCGGTTTTACAGGGATGCCAAACTCTTCGAGATCGGGGCCGGCACTTCGGATATCCGGCGGCTGGTGGTGGCGGACGAACTGATCAGAAAAGGACACGGTTATCTGTAACCGCAACATTTTTCTTTTATATCCCCGGATGTGCGGTTAAAATAAGCAGATGACGCGACCTTACGGCATACATCCCCATATAATAAGGATGGTCCTGGGTGCATACCAGGTCAACACCTATATTGTCCGGTGCCCTGAAACAGGGGATGCCGCCATTATTGACCCGGGATGCCGCAGTCAATGCAAGGTGCTGCTTGAGGCGCTTAAAGAGAAAAAACTGACTCCCCGGTGTATTTTAAACACCCACGGTCATCACGATCATGTCCGGGGAAATTTAACCCTCTCGGAAAGACTGAACATCCCTGCTTTTATCCACCCTGAAGACAAATTCTTTTTTCTGGAAAACGGAGATCCCGATCTTTCCGGGGTTTACCATTCAGCCCTTGATATTGTCCGGGACCAGGTTATCCGGGTGGGAAACCTGTCACTGCAGGTACTGCATACCCCGGGTCACACCCCGGGATCGGTCTGTTTTTATATCCCCGGGTTTCCGGGTGATGACCAAAGGCCTGTCCTCTTTACAGGAGACACCTTGTTTGTGGGGGATGCCGGAAGAACTGAAGGCCCCGGCGGCAGCCTTGATCAGCTTCTTTCCTCCATAAAACATCAGATCATGCCCCTGCCCGGCACCACCCTGGTACTGCCGGGTCATGATTACGGGGACACCCCGGAATCCACCCTGGAACAGGAAATCCAAGGCAATATTTATATAACGGATTTCATCCTTTAACCCCCTCTATTCAGTGCTGCCGCCTTCCTTGTAACTTTTTTGTAACCCCTGGTGTGTTATGGAAGCCCTACATTGGGAAACACTGCCCGGTCACGGGAAACGACTGCTGCTCTTCAGGGGCACCTCCACAGCAGCCTTTCCCCGGACCGGGCGGGAGGTTTTAATCTAAGGGCTTCTCCCGGGAGCAGCCCTAAAAATTTTGCCAAGGAGGCAGTAATTCGATGGAACTCAACAGACGAGATTTTATCAAAATTTCAGGGGTTACAGCGGCGGGAGTTGCGGTCAGCGGCCTTGGATTTGATCTGAAACCGGTCAAATCCCATGCCCAGATGCTCAAGACCCAGTATGCCAAGGAAACCACCACCATCTGCTGTTATTGCGCAGTGGGCTGCGGTGCCATTGTCCATACCAGCAAACGGGGTGACGGCCGGGTCATCAATATTGAAGGGGATCCCGACCATGTCATCAACCAGGGCGCGCTCTGCCCCAAGGGTGCGGCGCTCAAGCAGCTTGCTGAAAACGAAAACAGGCTCACCGAGCCCATGTACCGGGCGCCCAATTCAGACAAGTGGGAGACCGTGTCCTGGGACTGGGCCCTGAAAACCATTGCCAAGCGCGTAAAGGAAACCCGGGATAAGGGCTTCACCCATAAAAACGCCAAGGGACAGGTGGTCAACCGGGTCACCAACATGGCCTCGGTTGGCTCGGCAGCCCTGGACAACGAGGAGTGCTGGATCTACCAGACCCTGATGCGCTCCCTCGGCCTTGTCTACGTCGAACATCAGGCCCGAATCTGACATAGTGCAACTGTAGCGGCTCTGGCAGAGTCGTTTGGACGCGGTGCTATGACCAACCACTGGATTGATATCAAAAATTCAGACTGTATTCTTATCATGGGCAGCAATGCTGCCGAAAACCATCCCATCTCCTTTAAATATGTTACCCAGGCCATGGAAAACGGGGCAAAGCTTATCTCCGTGGATCCGAGGTTCACAAGGACCTCGGCACGGGCGGATATTTACGCAGGACTCAGGTCCGGTTCGGACATCGCCTTTTTGGGCGGTATGATCAAGTATATACTGGACAATGACCTCTACAACAGGGAATACACGGCAGCCTATACCAATGCGCCTTTTATCGTGGGCAAGGATTACGGATTTGACGACGGCCTCTTCTCAGGTTACAAAGCCGCTAAGGGCGAAGGCCCGTCCCTGGGATCTTACGACAAGTCCAAATGGGCATTTGAAACGGATGCCAAAGGGGTTCCCAGGATGGACCGGGAACTCAAACACGAACGCTCGGTATTCCAGCTGCTGAAAAAGCACTTTGACCGGTATGACCTGGACAAGGTGTCCCAGGTCACGGGAACGCCCAAGGAAGACCTGCTTGAGGTTTACAAGACCTATGCGGCATCAGGGGCCAGGGGAAAAGCCGGCACCATCATGTATGCCATGGGCTGGACTCAGCATACCACAGGCACCCAGATCGTCAGGACCATGGCCATGATCCAGCTGCTGCTCGGAAACATGGGCGTTGCCGGCGGCGGTGTCAATGCCCTCCGCGGTGAATCCAACGTTCAGGGGTCAACGGACCACTGCCTGCTCTGGCACATCTGGCCGGGATACCTTAAAACCCCCAGATCCTCCAACACCAGCCTGGCTGCCTATAATAAAAAATGGACGCCGGTGAGCAAGGATCCCATGTCCGCCAACTGGTGGCAGAACTATCCCAAGTACTCCGTAAGTCTCCTAAAATCCTTCTTTGGCGAAAACGGCACCAAGAAGAACGACTTCGGATACAACTGGCTGCCCAAGGTGGATGACGGAAAGGGCTACTCCTGGTTCGACCTGTTTGACGCCATGTACAAAGATGAGATTGACGGCTTTTTCGCCTGGGGCCAGAACCCGGCCTGCTCCGGATCCAATGCCGCCAAAATCAGGAAGGCCATGACCAAACTGGACTGGATGGTAAACGTCAACCTCTTTGACAATGAGACCGGTTCCTTCTGGAAGGGCCCCGGCATGGACCCCAAGAAGATAAAGACCGAAGTCTTCATGCTGCCCGCAGCCGTGGCCGTTGAAAAAGAAGGGTCAGTGACCAACTCCGGCCGCTGGATGCAGTGGCGGTACCAGGGCCCCAAACCCTTGGGCAACTCCAAACCCGACGGTGACATCATCATGCATCGCGGCCATCTGATCAAGGAAGCGTACGCCCGTGGCGGAAAATTCCCCGAGCCCATCAAAAACCTGAAGTGGGATTATGAAACCAACGGCATCTATGATCCCCACAAGACTGCCAAGGAGATCAACGGCTACTTTGTGAAAGATACCAAGGTTAAGGGAAAGGTATA
>JAKSAX010000561.1 GCA_022361395.1 Desulfobacterales bacterium
CATGAAAATCATACCCCTGGGGTCCGTGAACAGGAGCACCTCTTTGGAATTTGAAAACAGGGAGGATTCCATGAATTCAACAGATGATTTAATGACGGCAACGCCTATGATTTTCCTGCCGCTGCTGTTATAAACCGGATGACTAAAATATACCCCCCGTTTTCTTGAGGTCGTGCCAAGTGCCAGGTAAGTTGCGGATTCCCCTTTAATGGCTTTGGTGTAATAGGGCCTGAACGAAAAATCTTTGCCCACAAAGCTGTCTCCGGCATTCCGGTTGGAGGAGCACAGGGTAATCCCGTTGATATCCATCAGATAGCTGACATCCAGGTCCATTGAACGGGCAAAATGATCAAGAATCCGGTTTGCCCTGAAAATGGTTTCCAGGTTTGTCTGTTCAAGGGCTTCCACCAGTTCCTCTATACCTGAAAGCGCCTTTACCGGCTTTATGTGCTCGGACAGGCGGGTTGAGAACTGCCGTGCCAGCAGATTTAACCTTGAGTCTGCATTGGATTCCGTTTTTTGAAATGCTGCTTCACGATAGGAAAAATAGTAAAGCCATCCGCCGGTGGACGCCGACAAAAAAGCAAAGACTGCCAGTATAAAAATGATCAATCGTAAACGCATGAAGAACAGTATAGACTATGCCGGCATTTTTTTTCAATGGCTTTAGGGATTGCACCAAAATAACTTCATCCGGTCTGTTTCAGAATGTGAACTGATTCTTACGCTGCCCCCTCGGCCATGACAGGAATTTAATTCTTTAAGATTTATTTCCGGTCTGATAATATGATGCCCACTACAACAGGGGCTGTACTGTAATTTATAAATGGGGAACATATGCCGGTTATCACCTTTAACGCATTTTCATTTCTGCAAAAAAAATTAAAGGCCAATAATCTGCCTTTTTCAAATGTCACACTGGAAATTTCTCCTGGTACATCACCCAGGGACCTTGTCTTACAGATGAAACTCAAAGAAGAAGAGGTTGAGGTCGTTTTTATCAACGGCAAGGTCGGAACCCTTGATTCCCCCCTTAAGCAAGGTGACCGCGTCGCATTTGTTCCCCACGGAACCCCGGGGCCATACAGGGTCCTCCTCGGGTTCAAAAACAATGGCTGATCCAAGCATCAGGTGTTTTATAGCCATCCCCTTGCCCCCTCAGATCAGGCAGGATTTGAAAAGAGTCCAGGCCTTTTTAAAAGACTGTAAAATCCACGGAAGCTGGCCCTCCCCAGACCGGTTTCACCTTACACTGGCATTTTTGGGGAATATCCCGTTGACCCGGGTCAATACCGTTAAAAAAGCAATGCTGGACGCTGCCCTTGAAAACCCTGGTTTTGAATTAACCATTGACAGGCTTGGTGTTTTTCCCGGCTTAAATAAGGCACGGGTTATCTGGGCCGGGCTACACCGGAAATCACCGGAGCTTCACGGGCTTTACCATAACCTGTACACAAAACTTAAAGCAGAGGATTTATTTTCAACCCAACAGCGGTTTATCCCCCATATTACCCTTACCCGGATTAAGAAAAACATTCGTCGGGAAAAGTTAAAACCAATTCTGGAAGAAGATCTGTTTGTGAACCCTGCCCCGTTTCATGTGAAGTATATGGACTTATACGAAAGCAGGCTGACCCGTTCCGGTGCGGTTCACACCAGGATTTACAGGGCGGATCTATGAATTAAGCCGGGAAATCATTTGAGTTGAAGAAATTCGATCTTGTGACCGTTGCTGTCAGTTCCCGTTTCAACGGCCGAGAAATTTTCAAGGTCCGATTCAATCTGGGTCTCTGAATAAATCCCTCCGAACCTGGACCCGGTAAAGGCCTTGCCGTGTACCTCTATTTTGGGTTTCCCCTCCTGGAATCTGGCCCATTCAAGGTAGGCAAGCAGGGTTTGCTCCAGGGACAGGATCTCACGTTCAATTTTCGGGGATAAGGATTTTATCTTATCATCAAGCTTGGCCTTTTCATTATCATGCCCCTTTTTGAGCTTGTTCAGCCCTTTTAGCGAGGCCACGGAATCTTCCATCCGTTTTTCAAAATTGGAGATAAGTTTTAAAATGTTTTTAAGTTTATTTTTTGCGTATGCCTCTTTCTTTTTGTTGAACTCCTTTCCCAGCTTTTCCTTTTTTTCCTTTGCCCTGTCATGGAAGATTTTCCGCTCCACCATTTTCTGGAAAATTTTTTGGGATTGATCACGGGCTTCCCGGCTTTTCTCCTTTAACTCCCTTAATCCTTCTGTGATCTCCCGGATTTTTTCCCGGATTTGATTCTCAAGGGACAGAATATGGTGATCCGTGCCTGCAACCACAGTACAAGGTGCTGTCTTTGCACTTCCGGTTCCCGCGAGAACAACCCCCTGTTTCGCGTGGATTGTCGAGGTGATCACCCGGCAGGTCGGGCTGTTCAGTTGTCCGGAGCATTTAATTTCAGAATCAAAAATTTCATTTTTAATGTAGATATTGCCAAAGGTTTCTATGGTGCAGTTGTGAATATACCTGGCATGGATATCCCCCTGGCATCTTATGACCGCATCAGTGATACCTACGTCCGTTCTCACCTCTCCGACAGCCTCTATGTTCCCTCCCCGGATTTCCCTTGCCTTGATGTGCCCTGCCGTTATCGGGTAGGCGCCCGTGATTGTTCCCGAAACCGTCAAGTTCGCAAATGCTTCCGGCTGCCCATACCGTTGATCCGCATCTTCAAGCACGTGGATGATCGGGTGGATATAGACAAAGCGTTCAACTGAAACAGCAGGCACCCCTGTTTTCGCCGCCACTATTCCTACCTTGTCCTTGGACAGCCTTGTTCCTGATCCGCAGCGGAGGGTGAAGTCGTGAACCGGGGAAGTTTTGATTTTCTTGCCGTAAATATTGGTTTGGGAGGGGATACTCCACTTTGCATCCTGCTGGATCAGCTGGTCCCCTTTACGTTTTTCCCCCCTGTCGGTAAGTCCGGTGTCAAGGGTGGAGGTGAGGTGTCTTGCCTTGCGCATGGCCTGGGAATTATCGTTTCTCGCCACCGGGAACTGTGTTAATTCAACATCAAGGTGGCATTGTAAAATCGCATCAGGATAAATGCCATGGGTGATACCCTCTGATTTCAGCCGCGATTTAATATCATCCAGGCTGATTTGAGAAATTTGTTTCGGGTCGAGATGAATCCAGGCCGTCATTTCATCCCGGCTGACCTCGAACCCGGTAATCTTATCCCCGCTTTTCTCCCTGCTCTCCTCAGCCCTTCCCTGCTCAGCTAGGATAATCGCCTTCTGATCCCGGGTAATAAACTCCAGGGAGACCATGATATCCCCGAGTATCTTTATGGATTGGTTTTGTTCAAACTCCTCTTCCTGGATCTGCCTGGCTTCGGCAATTTCCCCTTCACTGGCAAGACCTTTTTCCAGCACCGATGCAGAAAACTCCTGGTCCAGTGCCTTTATCATTAAAAAGTCTTTTTCATAATCTGACAAGTCCGGATCAGGAAGCATCTCACCGGGGGACTCTTTTTCACCGGATTCCGGCTTCTCAGACAGGATCTCCCGGGACTTTTTATCAAAAAGGGTCTGTTCTTTGAGAATAAGATTTTTTTGTTTTGCCGTAATTACACGGGTTTCAACCAGAATATCACCGATCAGTTTTTTAAGCCTTGATTCCTTGAACTCTTTTTTCTGGATCTCCATGGCACGCCGGATATCTTCAGGAGCGGCAAATCCCTTTTTAACGGCGATTCTTCCGAATTCCTCGCCCCTCCTGCGGATGATATGGTACTCCCTGATTAACTGGAGCAGCCCCAATTGGTACCGGGTGGCCAGTTTCTGTCCGAGAAGCAGGCCGGCATAGTCTGTTTTCTTTTTTTCCTTTTGCCTCAGTTTATAAAGGGAGGTGACATGTTTGTACTGGTCATCCGTGATGGTGCCGTACTGAAGGGCAAGCTTTGCCAGAGACGGAATGTTTTCAGAATTAGCCACTTAAATATCCAGTCTGTGTTTAATGGGATAATCAGGTATGGCTAAGGGTATATAATTTCCTCTTTAATGTAAAGGACAGCTGCGGTTAAAAAACGCTTCAGTGCAAACCTGGGCCTGAATCAGTAAAGGGCGCTGATATCCACGTGGGCCTCAAAGTGTTCCCTGAGCAGGGTATAATCCTTTTCTTTTCGTTCGGCCAGGGGAGCCCTGGGCTGAAACCCGGCTGTTTCTATACCGACCATTGACAACCACTTATCAGCCACTGCCGGATAATCAAAGAAACCGTGAACGTAAGTGCCCGCTACCCTGTGATCATCCCTGAGACAGCCGTCAGTGCCTTTACAGGCACTCCGGTTCCTGGCAATGACGTCAATAAGGCGGCTTCCCCCCAGCACACGGGTGACCCCCATATGAATCTCGTAACCGCTGCCGCTTACACCTTTCCACTCAAAGTCGCTGATTGTAGTTGTTTTCGGTGCTTTCAACTCGGTTTCCACAGGAAGCAATCCCAGACCCGTTGTCTGTCCGGGGCGGCCTTCCAGCCCCGAGGGGTCATCAACAACCGTTCCCAGCATCTGGTATCCCCCGCAAATTCCCAGGATATGACCCCCATTGTCGACAAATGCATTCAACGCGTTCTGAAACCGCCCTTTTATCCATTCCAGGTCAGCCCGTGTATTTTTCGATCCCGGAATGATCACCGCATTGTAAGCACTTAAATCCGCTGGCCTGTCAATAAACCGGAGATTAACCTCTTGTATCTGTGACAACGCGTGGAAATCGGTAAAATTTGCAATATGGGGCAGCCGGATCACCGCAATGGAAGGCTTGTCTGCATCTACCGGCCCATTGTTTCCGCACTCTTCAATTTCAACGGAGTCCTCCGAGTCGATTTTAAAATGGGTATACCAGGGCAATACGCCGAATACCGGCTTTCCCGTCTGCTGTTCAATCCAGTTGACGCCCTCTTTAAAAAGCGCAATATCTCCCCTGAACCGGTTGACGATAAATCCCTTTACCCGTTCCCTGAAATGATCCGGAAGACATGCCAGGGTGCCCACCAACTGGGCAAAAACACCGCCCCTGTGGATGTCAGCCGTGAGAATGACATCTGCGTCTGCATATTCTGCCATGGCAAAGTTTACTATATCATTGGGCATCAGGTTGACCTCGGCACAGGACCCGGCGCCTTCCAGTACAATCCTGTCATTGCCGCCTGACAGGCGGTCAAAGGCTGCTATGGCATGATCATAGTAAAAATCTTTGTTTTTATGGTAGTCCATGGCGGTATGGTCGCCGTGAACCAACCCGTTCAGTACCACCTGTGACTGTTTATCACCTGTGGGTTTTAACAGGATCGGATTCATATCCACATGGGGCGGGATGCGGCAGGCTTCAGCCTGGACAATCTGGGCCCTTCCCATCTCCAGTCCTTCAGGGGTAATGCCGGAGTTATTGGACATGTTCTGTGACTTGAAAGGGGCCACCCGCTCTCCCCTGTCTGCAAGACTGCGGCAGATCGCCGCTGCAACAATGCTCTTGCCCACATCAGACCCTGTGCCGAGCACCGCAATATGCCTTTTCATTTTTCTATACCTACCCGGGCAACCACACCCTTCTTATAATAATGCTTTATCTCTGTCATCTCGGTGACAAGATCCGCCTTTTCAATAACCGAGTCCGGTGCGCCCCGTCCGGTAATCACAAGTTCCACGTGGTCAGGTTTAAGCTCAATCAAGTGCAAAAGATCCTCTTCGCTGAACAGGTTACATGAGCAGGCCACATTGGCCTCCTCAGCTATAATCAGATCGTGCTTTCCCGCCTCTATTAAACCGCAAAGACGCTTATACCCCTTTGCGCAACTTGCCCTTTCCTCATCCAAGGGCTTTCCCTTTACAAATTTCCCCGCCCCGTATTGTTCAACACTGATGTTATCGAATTTTGACAATGATTTAATCTCGGAGTAGTCCCCCTGCTTCATGAACTGGACAATAAAAACATTCAACCCCGCACCGGCTGCCCTGACAGCAAGGCCGAGGCTTGCTGTTGTTTTTCCCTTGCCGTTTCCCGTGTAAACCTGAACATATCCTTTCATTGCGGCATCTCCTTAAGGCACAAAAACATAAATAAACCGTCCATTGAAATTAGATGCTTTTTGTGCCCGGTTTAAGTTTAATTCAAACTTTGGACGATTTTAATTTGGCACCGGGCCTAAATGAAAATCAATCCATATATTTTTTAGTATAGCCCCTTGGGGTAAAGAGGAAGTCCATATACCTTACAGATGCACTTGAGCCGATAAAAAGCACCGTCTGCATCCCCACATCAGCCTTGTCCATTTCATCCAGCCTGGAAAACGAAACAGTCTGGTTTTCACGCATGGCCCCTGTGACAACCGCCACCGGCGTATCTCCGCTGCGGTGTTCCAGGATCAGCTCCTGGGCCCTGGTCAGCTGCCAGTCCCTTTTTTTACTTTTCGGGTTGTACAGGACAATTACAAAATCCGCCATGGCAGCGCAGCTTAACCGTTTTTCTATGGTTTCCCACTTTGTCAGCAGGTCGCTTAAGGAGACAGCTGCAAAATCATGGGTCAGGGGTGCGCCGGCCAGGGCCGCTCCCGCTGCAAGGGCCGGAATTCCGGGTACAACTTCCAGTTCAAGGATATCTTCTCCATCTTCAAAGGCTGAGCCGGGCCTGGCAATCCGGATCTGCCTTTTTTCACAGAGCTCAAAGACCAGTCCTGCCATGGCGTAAATACCCGGATCACCGCCGGAGATCAATGCGCAGCTTGATCCTGAAATGGCCGTGTCAATCGCCTGTTCCACCCGGTCTATCTCTTTCATCATTCCTGTGGAAATAATTTTCTTGTCTGCCACAAGCTCCCTGATCAGGTCAATATAGGTGGTATAACCGGCAATGGTATCTGCCGACGCGATCACCTCCTGTGCCCGGCCGGACATGTGTAAGGCATTTCCCGGACCTGTGCCGACTATGAACAGTTTCATTCTGGTATTGCCACTGCCAGGGTGACATCCTTTGTCTTTTGTTTGGTTACTATCAGAGTGCCCCTTTGGGCTCCCAGTATTGCTGCTGCCTCGCATACGCTTTTTACTCCTAAGTATTTTTCCGCCATTTCGGACGGGTTTTCTATGGTTTCAACGCTGTTGAGCCGGTCCCGTTCATAAAATTTTATTGGCCGGTCAAGGGTTTTACCCAAGGCCAGTATCCCGTCTTCATCCGCCTTGACATCTGTTGTGGCAAAGGTTGACACGGCCTCAAGGTTCAGCCCTCCTTTTTTAAAGGTCAGTTTCAGAAAATCAAGGATATCCTCTGCAGGTGTGTTTCTGTTGCACCCGACACCGACGCTTAATACCCGTGGTCTTAAAATTAAAGTTTCACGTGAAACTTTGATC
>JAKSAX010000284.1 GCA_022361395.1 Desulfobacterales bacterium
CAGCCTCGGTGTATCCACCATGGCAGCCTCCGGAGGGAAAGATGTTTCCGAATTGATTACTGCGGCTGACAAGGCCCTTTACGAAGCCAAAACCCACGGCAGGAATTGTATAAAAGTTCAGTAAGGGATCGCGCAAGAATTAGTTCACATTCTGTTTACAACAATACCCAATGTTCTAAGGTTTTTTGTAAACAGATTAGGTGAAGTTATTTTTGCGCGACTCCTAAGGACATTCCGGTATCTGACGCCGGCATTATTACCTGTCAGTCCCGGTTCCTGGTATTCATTTTTAAATATTGCCTCAATTATTGTACATCCGGGGTTTGCCTGGTATATTTGCCGGGATAAAGGTGTAAAGATTATCCGTATCTAAATACATATGACTGCAGAGAGTATGGTTTGAAAACCGGGAAAAAAAAGCCGGCAGGCGCCGGCCCTGAACAAAAAGGGGTTATCATTGCCCACCACGGTATTGCTGTGGATGTCTTGTTTGAATCAGGCAGGCAGGAGATGATAAAGGTAAAACGGCGCTCGGGACATGTTGTGGGAGACAAGGTAACCGTTCGGCACCAGCGGCTGACGCGGCTGCCCAGGAGAACGGAACTTTGCCGGAGAAACTCCCGGGGCAGTATCCGCATCGTCGGCGCCAACCTGGATGTTCTCGGAATAGTGATCTCTCCCCTGCCCATGCCCACACCCGGATACATCGACCAGTCCATTGTTGCCGCCAGGCAGGCGGAGCTGACCCCTGTGCTGGTCATCAACAAGGAAGACCTTGAGGAAGCTGAAGCCTTCATCACCAGAATCACCGATACCTATACCGGCATCCTGGACATCTTTGTGGTAAGTGCGGAGACCGGAAAGGGGATTGATGCCCTGACTTCATTTCTGGGCCGGGGACTGCGGGCCTTTTTTGTCGGCATCACAGGGGTGGGTAAAAGCAGTCTGCTCAACACCATCTGCCCCACCCTGGATCTCAGGGTGGGAGAGATCTTTGAGGCCGGTAAAAGAGGGTGCAATACCACCACGGTCTCCTCTCTCCACAGGTTGCCGGGGGGCGGGGAACTCGTGGACACCCCCGGATTCAACGAATTCGGCCTGGTAAACAGCACAACGGAAAATCTTGCCGGGGTGTTCCCGGGATTTGAAGACCTGATGCCCGGCTCCTGCCGGTTCCGGGATTGCCGCCACCGCACCGAACCCGGTTGCACCGTGTCTGCCATGGTTGAAGACGGAGACATTCCACAGGAACGGTACGATGCCTACATTGAAATCCTTGAACAGCTTGAAGCCGGTGATGCCCGGTTCAAAACCCGGAGATAGGAATCATCTGTAAAGGTAAAACAGGCAATTTTCCTGCAGCCATGGTATATGTCTGCCGATACTAAAACACGAAAATTTCAGGATAGTTTATGTCATTTAATGATTTCGGTCTTCCGGACGACTTGCTGAAAGCGGTAAAATCAAAGGGATACACGGCTCCCACCCCCATTCAAACCCGGGTGATTCCCGAGATCCTCAACGGAAAGGATATCCTTGCCCGGGCCCAGACAGGGACGGGAAAAACAGATGCCTTTGCCCTTCCGCTGGTGGATATGCTGAGCCGGCAAAAGGTGAATAAACGGCATCCCAGGGCCCTGGTCCTGGCTCCCACCCGGGAGCTTGCCCTGCAGGTGGGAGAGAGCTTCAAGGCATATGGCAGACGGGTGTCCGTCCGGTGCACCGTGGTTTACGGCGGGGTGAACATCTCCCCCCAGATCGACCGGCTTAAACGGGGGGTTGATGTCCTGGTAGCCACACCCGGAAGGCTTCTGGATCTTTCCGAATACCGGGGACTGAATCTTTCACAGGTGGAGTTCCTGGTCTTTGACGAGGCAGACCGGATGCTGGACCTGGGATTTAAAAATGAGATCTCCCAGGTTCTTGACCTGGTTCCCCAGGAGCGCAGGACCATGCTTTTTTCCGCCACCTATACACCGGAAATCCGGGCCCTTGCCAAAATCATGCTGATCAGCCCTGAGTTTATCGAGGTTGCCCCAAAGAAAAAAGCCGCCGAATCCATTGTCCAGAAAGTGCATATGGTGGAACAGACAGATAAACGGGCCCTGCTTATCCACCTGATC
Organism: Desulfobacterales bacterium; assembly: GCA_022361395.1. Taxonomy (GTDB): domain Bacteria; phylum Desulfobacterota; class Desulfobacteria; order Desulfobacterales; family Desulfobacteraceae; genus Desulfobacter. The sequence continues at coordinate 2,124 of JAKSAX010000284.1, forward strand.
GAAAGACAAAACTGGCGCCAGGCACTGGTCTTTATCCGGACCAAACACGGGGCAAACAAGTTAACCGGCAGGCTGGCCGCCAGGGGAATCTCAGCCGCCGCCCTTCACAGCAACAAGAGCCAGTCGTTCAGGACCCGGACCCTTAACGAATTCAAAAGAGGGGAGATCCGCATCCTCGTGGCAACGGATGTGGCGGCCAGGGGGCTTGACATCACCAATCTGCCCCATGTGGTCAACTATGATATGCCCGGAATGCCCGAGGATTATATCCACCGGATCGGCCGCACCGGAAGGGCCGGGGAAAGCGGCATCGCCATCTCCTTTGTCAGCCGGGGCGAACAGCCCGTTCTAAAGGATATTGAAAAGCTGCTGGGCCGGAAAATCAAAAAGGAAGAGGTGGCCGGGTTTACCCACAGCAGTGTTGTTCCCGATTTTGTCCTGTTGCGGCCCGATGATGCCGGCAGTGAAAGAAAGGCAGATAAAAAGATAAAAGAACTGGTCAGTAAGCGCAGGGCCTCAAAACGGAAATCAGTGCCCAAGGGAGGGAAACCAAAGGCCCAGCCCAAATCCGGACGGAAAAAGGGAAAATCAGGAAAAAAGGTATCCCGGTCAAGGGCACGTTTTCAGCAGGCCGCTAAAAGGGGCAGAGGCCGGAAATAGGTTCCGGCGTATCCCGGTTCAGGCCTGCAGAACCGTCCAGGGCACCTCACATTCCCCGTTTTCAGTTGAGATATAGAGCGTCCCGTCTGAAATGGTAACGGAAAGCGTCATTGTCCGCGTCACCATCCCTGCCAGGGTCTGAATGCCTTGCCAGTCAAACCTGAAAACCGAGACCGGCAACCCATTGAATTTAGCCTGGTCCCTGAGCCACCATCCCCGGGATTTAAAGTTAAACGAATAGATCTTCACGGACTGGGAGAGCCGGACCGCCTTTTTTATCCTGTCAAAGGACGGCTCCCCGATATCAACCCATAATGAGATGCGGTCATCCAGGGACCGCACCCAGATATCCGGTTCTTCCACTGAGGATAACCCCCTGGTAAAGGCCAGGTTCTCCCGATCATTCATGCAGAATGCCAGAACCCTTGCCATCATTCTCTCAGTGGTTTCAGAGGGGTGCAGGGCAACGGTTAAATCCAGATCGTTATAATGATTCCGGTCAATATCGGCCACTGCAATTTTTGCTTTATAAATTGTCGGCTTTAATGCCACAGGCATCTCCCATTAATTGTACGCATATTAAGGCAGGATTAAACCAGATCCACCGGAGCTGTCAAGCCGCTAAAAAAAAGAAGAGGGCACTGCCGGCCTTTTTCATTTTTTCGGAATAAATCCCCCGTACTTTGTATCATAAATTTAGTCTTACGGGATCGCGTAAGAATTAGTTCACATTCTGTTTATAAAATACCCAAACGTTTTAGGTGGTTTTGTAAACAGACCAGGTGAAGTTATTTTTGCACGACCCCTTAATATCCCGGGCGAATCTGTTCTTTGTCTTTTTTCTGCCCCTGTTTTGGCAAACGCCTTTAGTATGAATACTTTACATAGCTTCAGAGGAGATTAACATGGCTGACAAACCCAGTGATAAATCCATTAAAAAGCAGGTTCCCTCATCGGAACGGACCATTTGCGAGGCCACCCGGCAGATGCTGGACAAGGCCCGGCGGGACGGGGTGATCCTGGATCTCGACCGCGGGTATGACATGAAACCCTGCCCCATCGGTGTGGAGTCTGCCTGCTGCAAGCATTGTTATATGGGGCCCTGCCGCCTGAACCCCAGGGATCCCTATAAAAAAGTCGGTGTCTGCGGGGCCACCATTGATACCATCATGGCCAGGAATTTCGGCAGGAACGTGGCCACGGGATCCGCCTCCCACAATGACCACGGCCGCCATATCCTGGGGCTTTTCAGAAACATTGTGGAAGGAAAAACCAGGGATTTTACCATAGATGACACCATGAAACTGGAGCGGGTGGCCACCTCAATCGGAATTGAAACCGAAGGCCGGGAGATCTATGATGTTGCAAAAGAGCTCTGCGACGAGCTTGAAAAAACATTCTCCAATGTGGACGGGGAAATGCCCTTTACCAAACGGGTGCCCGAGGCAACCCTGGAACAGTGGCGGAAAGACGATATCGTCCCCAGGGGGGCCATGGTAGAGGTCATGGAACTGATGAGCCGGACCCATATCGGGTGCGACCAGGATTACAACAACCTGATCAAACAGATCAGCCGGACCGCCCTGGCTGACGGATGGGGCGGCTCCATGGTGGCAACCGAACTCTCCGACATCATGTTCGGCACCCCTTCCCCCACCCTGGCAGAGGTAAACATGGGCGTACTCAAGGAGGATCATGTAAACATTATCGTCCACGGCCATGAGCCTGCCATGTTCGAAGGCATGCTGGCTGCGGTGGGTGACTCATTTTATATTGAAGAGGCCAGGGCCAAAGGCGCCAAAGGCATCAACCTGGTGGGCATGTGCTGCTCCGGTGCTGAAATGATGTCCCGACACGGGGTACCCCATGCGGGAAATTTCGGCTCCACCGAGGCAGTGGTCGTCACCGGTGCCGTGGATGCCATGGTGGTGGATATCCAATGTATCAAGCAGGGCCTGGCTGAAGTGGCCAAATGCTACGACACCCACCTGATCACCACCAATCCCAGATGTCACATTGAAGGGGCGACCCACATTGAATTTGACGAGCAGGACCCCAGGACCTGCACCGACCAGATCCTGACCAAGGCCATTACCCGGTATGCCGGCAGAAAACATCCTGTTGAGATCCCGAAGATGACCCAGACCGGTGTCCACGGATTTACCCATGAGTACATCGAATACATGCTGGGCGGCTCATTCAGGGGCTCATATACCCCGCTGAATGAAAATATTATCAACGGGAGAATACGCGGGGTGGCAGGGGTTGTAGGCTGTACCAACCCCAAGGTTCAGCAGGATTCGGTTCATGTGGCCCTGGTAAAGGAACTGATTAAAAACGATGTACTGGTCCTCCAGACCGGATGCTCCCAGATCGCCCTTGCCAAGGCAGGACTGCTGACACCGGAAGCAGCGCCACTGGCCGGCCCGGGCCTGGCAGAGGTCTGTGAAACCGTCGGAATCCCCCCGGTATTGGGACTGGGTTCCTGTGTCGATAATACAAGAATCCTCATCGCCGCATCAGCCATGGTTGAAGCAGGGGGGCTGGGAAGCAGCCTTGCCGACCTGCCGGTGGCCGGCTGTGCCCCGGAATGGATGAGTGAAAAAGCCCTGGCCATCGGCCAGTACTTTGTGGCTTCGGGGGTTTACACCATCTTCGGCATCGGCTTTCCCACCATTAAGGAGACCAAGTTCCATGACCTCCTGTTTGACGGCCTGGAAAAACAGGGCTATGGGAAGTGGGGAACAGCCAAAGATCCTGTGGAAATCGCCCGTATGATGATTGCCCATATTGATAAGAAGCGGAAAGAACTGGGCATTGACAAATCAAGGGAACGTGTGCTTGTGGACATGTCGGACAGAAGGGATATTGCCTGATTAAGCCGCACCCCGGTCCGGTGCCAGGGTCAACGCATGTAACCTTTCAGGTCCAATGATTTCAGCAAGTTACTTTTGTACAGGCAATCGCAGGCAAAATTTGAATAATGCATAAGTGCTCAGAATATTTAAAAATTAAATACCGTGCCAAATTTAAATGCGATTGCCCCGGGTCCGGTGCCTGGCTCCTGTACCAGGCACCGGACCTGTCTTTCCCTGGTCCCTTCAAAAATTTCTCCTGATTTTGCAACACTTTCCTTGATAAACCATGGGCTCCTATTCTATATAATCTAATCAAGACCAATCATTTTCGTGTCACAACTCACAAGGGAAGAATACCTATGCAAAAAGATCGGCAATATATGCTGACGGTTGAAGAGCTGAGCCGGCTGAACGGATGGCGGCCCAAAGAGGTGATGGCGGCACTTGATGAAACAGAACTGGTCAGGCGCTCCCATATACAGACAGCTGTCAGGCCCGGCATGGTGAAGAAATTTCTTCAGGAAAACGGCATGGATTACACCCCCAGGGTGGTGGCCCACATCAACCTTAAGGGCGGAACAGGAAAGACCACTTCCGCCATATCCACGGCATCCCGGGCTGCCCAGTACGGATTCCGGACCTGCATCATCGATATGGACTCCCAGGCCTCGGCCTCTTTTGCCTTCGGCATGGTGCCCGAGGATGAGGATCCCATATTCTGCGATGTCTGGCAGAACCCTGCCGATATGGTCATGGGGGCTGTACGTGAAATCAGCGAATACCTGTATATTCTTCCCTCTTCCCTGGACAACGGCCTACTGGACATGCAGCTGATCAATCCCGCAGCACAGAAAAACGCGGTCAACGGGGTATGTGAAGAGCTGATACGCAACGGCTTTCACCTGATTGTCCTGGACTGTCCCCCCTCTCTGGGAACAGCCATCATTTCCACTATCTGCGCCTCAGACACCATCGTCATCCCCCTGGGCCACGATGCCTTTTCAAAAAAAGGGCTGGAACTGACCATTGAAGAGGTCCACTCCATCTGTGACACCTTTAACCTGGACCTGCCCGGCATCAGGTTGCTATTCACCAAATTCGACCGGAGAATTAAAATGGCAAGGGAGTCCTTTGACCGCCTTTTTGCCCGATACCCGGAAACAATGATCCCCTTTCCCATCCGGACCAGTTCGGAGTTTTCAAAGACCCTTGAAAAGAATGAAACCATATTTGCCTCCACCCGTAAAAATTCAGCCAGGGAAGATTACGACGCCTATGTAAGGACCCTGCTGGGGCTGGACAAATCCTTCAGTCAGGAGAACGGATAATGGAAAAAGAGACCGGGAAAATCAAGGTGACCCGTAAGAGAAAACGCCTGTATGAAGATATTACCGGGGATGCGTCAGAGATCAACAAAGCGGTAACCGAAGCCCTGGAAAAAGGAGCGGATATCCATGAGCACCGGCAGGACAAGGCCATGCATATCATCTCCCTTTACGCCAAATTCGCCTCCGGAACAGGCCTTCTACCCGTACCGGTACTGGATATGATGGTGGTCAATACCGTTGGCGTAAAAATGCTCCGGCGGCTATGCAGCCTGTACGGGCTTGAATTCTCGGAAGAAGAGGCCAACACCGTCATCAAATCCCTGACCCGCGGCAGAAAAAAACTCCTCTGGGCCGGCAGCCTGATCAAGATCATCCCCCTCCTGGGTTCAGCAGGCGGCGGCCTCACCGTGCTCGTAAAAGCCGGCCGCATCATATACGGGATCGGCGATATAATGGTTGAACATTTTGAATCCGGCGGCACCCTGGAAGACTTCGATCCGTCCATCATCGAACACTAGGTTCTCCGGCAGTTCCCGGAGCCAGCCCTTGGCCCGGGTGATGGCGCTGAATTGCCTGTTTCAACACACCACCCCGGCTGACAAAATTCGGAAACCGAAGATCGCCGCCAGATCCAGAAACCAGCCAAAAATTATATTCCGCGCTAAAATAAACTGCATTTTTCCTCAACTTTTCAATCAAACCCGGTTTGATGACAATAAAAAAATTGACAAAAGATTTTCATGCCCATATATTGATTGATTAGCGCACATACAATAAAACGAAGGTAAACATTTTTTATGGGTCGAAAAAGCATATCACACATCCGGAAGCCCGAGATTCTGAGGCATACCTACAAGGTTGTTGAAGAAGAGGGGTTTAAAGGGATGACAATCGGTAAAATTGCAAAACGGATGGGCGTCAATTCAGGGCTGCTCATCCATTATTTTAAAAGTAAAGAAGGGTTGATCATGGAAATGGTGGATTTTCTCTATGAATCCTCCATGAACCACTACCTCAAGGAACTGGAGTCCCTGACATCTCCGAAAGAACGGCTGGTTGCCCTTCTGGACATCCTCTTTGATACCAGCGGTACACGTCCCCAGCGGGATGCCGTGTTCTGGTCCTGCTACGCCATGGGCTTCAGGGATGAAAAAATCCGTGAGAAAATCCAGGCCATGATGATCAGGTTCATCGAATTCGGGGTGGAAGAGATCCAGGCCTGGGAGGAGACCGGGCTGGCCAAAGTGGCTGACAAGGAGATGGCAGCAGCCAAAATCCTTGCCCTGTCCGAAGGATTCGGAATCCTGAAAAACTCCGTTGATGATCCTGACACCGTTGAATCGGTGGCTCAATTCATGAAAGACACTGCTCTGAGCACTATCGAAAGCACAGTGCTCTCCGGGTAAAACCTGTCAGGGCTGCCGCCTGCGGCAGCCCTTTCCCCCCTAAAATCATTGCCGCAAATTTTTACAAAATCAACGCCACAGATAGTGATACAAAGGAGAGCATCGTTGATATCATAATCGCGGTTGATGCCATTTCAAGATCTGAGTTCAGCTGGGCCGAGAGCACATAAAGTGCGGTTGAGGTGGGCAGGCAAAAGAATATCATCCCTGTTTTAAAAGGAATACCGCTCACCCCGAAGAGATGAAGCAGAAGAAACCCGATCACGGGAAGGGCAAGGAGTTTAAAACCGGCAGCAGCAAGGGCAGGCTTACCGAACCTGGCAAACCCTGAAAAACTAAGGGTCCCTCCTATGGAGATAAGGGCCAGGGGCAGGGTGACTGATGAGATCAGGGCAAAGGTATTGTTGAGAAAAACAGGAAAGGAGATATCCGCCCTGGAGACCAGGATACCACCGGCGCACCCGAGTATCAGGGGATTGGAAATCAATGCCTTGATGAAAAACCGGATCTTCTCTCCCGTGGGAAGACTCTGGTTGGAGTACCAGATCAATACGGATACGGCCATGACATTGATGACGGGAATCAGAAAACCGATCAGAATACCAAAATGCCTTACCCCCTCTTGCCCCAGGACAGCCACCACAATGGCCATACCGATATAGGTATTGAACCTGTAAGCGGCCTGGGAAAAGGAACCGGCCTGGAAACTGCCCACGCCTCCGTACCGGATATACGCCAGGCTCAGGAAAAACACGATACCCACCGCAAGAATACCGGCCAGGCAGAGCCCTGTACTGGACGAACCGCTGCTCACGGACCCGCCGACCTTCCAGAAAAGCATCACCGGGAAAAAGATATAGTAGACCAGCCTGTCTGCGGTTTTCAAAAAAAGGTCAGAGGTAATCCCCCTGCGTTTAAGAATACTGCCCAGCAGCAGGAGCGCAAAGAGAGGAAACAGGGTATTCAGTACAATCATGGCCGGCCTTTCAGTAAATTTAAATACAGTTTCAGGACTATACCGTTAAAACCGGGATGACTTCAATCCATTTTTCCCGGAAGTTTTTCTTGACCGGACTCTGATATCTGATATATTAGATATCAGCTTATGCATATCCGGCTGACCCATACCCTTTCCCGGGAAAAGGCCGGCCGGGATATTTAATTTCATGAAACGGCCGGTTAAGGCCGTATCATTGACGGAATCCCTGAATTCATATATAAAAAAGAGCATTTGGCATGGAAAAAAAAGGGCGGCAGCAGATAATGAAAACTCGGTTGAATGTTTTATCATTGCGGGAACAGGTATACGAGTACCTTCGAAATGAAATGATTACTGGCGGCCTGATCCCCGGCTCCACCATCAACCTGAACCAGATTGCAGAACAACTGGGTATCAGTAAAACCCCCCTGCGGGATGCACTGATCCATCTGGAGCTCGAAGGCTTTGTCACCATTCTTCCCCGGCGGGGGGTCATGGTCAACGCCCTGGAGCTCAAGGACGTAAAAGATGCTTACGACAGCATCGGCATCATCGAAGCTGCCATTGTCCAGGACTGCTTTAACAAGATTAAACCTGCCCACATTTCCAGGCTGGAACGGTTAAACGACCAGATGAAAAATGACATCCAGAAGGATGATTTTTCAAAGCTGTTCAAGACCAACCTGGCCTTCCATGACGTGGTAAACTCTCTGTCTGACAACCCCCTGCTGGAAAAATTTATTTTTCCCATAAAACACAGGCTTTATGATTTCCTGGGCCAGAGCTACATTCCGGAGTGGGAACTGAGGAACTGCAAAGAGCATGACCGGTTCATCGGCTTTCTCAAAGAGGAGAATCCTTCGGAAGCAGCCCGGATACTCAAGGAGGTCCATTGGTCCTATGAGGTCCAGGAAGCATACATCAAACAGTTTTACGCCATGTCGACCAACGGGGAGTAACCTGCCGGACACGGCAACGTAACACGGTCGGACTCCCGGTTGAAATCCTGGTACAAACCCAATTCAAGTTTAGGAAACCCTATGAATATTCTGATCATCAATACAGGGTCGTCGTCACTCAAGTATCAACTATTTGATATGGAGGCGGCCACGGTTATCACCGGAGGGGTTGTCGAACGAATCGGCGAATCCGAGGGTATTTTGACCCATAAAACCTTTGACAGCGGTGATGTTCAAAAAAATATAATTACCCGGCCCATTCCCGACCATCAGGCTGCCATGCACCTTGTGGCAGACCAGATTACCCAGGGCATAGATGCCGTCGGCCACCGGGTGGTGCAGGGGGGAGAGTCCTTTAAGGCAGCCACCCTGATCACCCCTGAAGTGAAAAAGGCCATTGAAGCCAATAATCCCCTGGCCCCCCTTCACAATCCCCCGAACCTCATCGGCATCCGGGTGGCGGAAGAGCTGTTTCCGGGCAAACCCCAGGTGGCGGTGTTTGACACCAACTTCCACCAGACCATTCCGGAAAAGGCCTATCTCTACGCCCTGCCATACAGCTATTATACGGACCACCGGATCCGTAAGTACGGGTTCCACGGCACCAGCCACAAATATGTGGCCCGGGAGACCGCCCGGCTTATGGGCAAGAGGCCTGAAGAGGTAAACCTCATCACCCTGCATCTGGGGAACGGCTGCTCCATTTCCGCAGTAAAAGGCGGGGAGTGCCGGGATACCTCCATGGGCATGACCCCGCTGGCCGGGGTGATGATGGGCACCAGGTGCGGCGATCTTGATCCTGCCATCTTCGGCTATCTCATGGATAATACGGGGCTCACCCAGAGTGAACTGGATGAGGTGCTGAACAAACAGAGCGGACTCAAGGGTATCTGCGGCAAAAATGACCTGAGGGATATCCATGACCAGGCTGCCAAAGGGGATAAAAACGCAGCTCTGGCCGTTGATATGTTTGCCTATCAGATCAAAAAATACATCGGGGCCTATGCTGCGGTTCTGGGACGGGTGGATGCCCTTGTCTTCACGGCCGGTGTCGGGGAAAACGATGAGATCGTCCGGGCCAAGGCCCTGGACGGCCTGGATTTCCTCGGCATTGACATAGATGAAGCCGTCAACAATGTCAGAAATCCGGAAGCCCATACCATCCACACGGCTGACAGCCGGGTCCAGGTATGGGTCGTTCCCACGGATGAGGAACGCCAGATCGCCATTGAGACCCAGGCGGTTCTTGATAAATCCTGAGGCATAAATTACGCCCCTTCCGGCACATTTCCGGGAGGGGCTGTTTCATACCTGTTCCTGCTTCTTCGCATCCTTGCTGCCGATTCCGGCAAACCATAAAAATCTATTCCGAGAAAAACGCATTAAACCGGATATTTCGGGTTAAGTCCCCCTTCAGTAAAAGATGTCAAGAATAAGGTGTTCTCTGATGTGCAACCGGTGGAATTCAAACGTGATTCGGGACGGGTCCCGGAGACTGTCATTAAATTTTCATGCTTGATTTTTTTAAGACGATTCTTATTTTTGTTTATTAGCAAAGACTAACATAGATATTGCTTCAGCATTTGTATTGATATGCAAACCAATAAACGGAGGACCTTATGAAAACAATGAAATGTGTTCCGCAAAGAATGTATAAAATACTGCTTGCACTTTTAGCACTGATCAGTGCGGTTGTCCTGTTCATTCTCGGTATAACGCTGATTCCTGTATTGGGAATTCTTCTTTCTCTTCCCACGTTTGCCATTGCAATTTATATTTTTAAGCTTCATTTAAACGACCGGTGCGAAATTGACGTAGGCTCAGGGGCCGGTACTTAGGGATCTCGCAAAAATAACGTCACCTGGTCTGTTTACAAAAAACCTTAAAAGGTATTTTGCAAACAGAATCTGAACTGATTCTTACGCGATCCCTTAGCTCACAACGCCATTAAATCCTCAGCAGCCACCACTCTTCCTGAAAAGGTTTGCCTGCACTGGGCCGCCATGTCAACTTCCTCACACTCCGGATAAAAATGGGTCAGTACCAATTGCTTTACCCCTGCCTGCTCAGCCATCTTCCCTGCCAGGGAAGGGGTCAGATGCCCCTGCACCTTCTGCCCGTCAGGCATGGCTGCCTCACAGATCAGGATATCCGCCTCTTCTGCCAGGGTAACAAGGGAGTCTGTTTCATCCGTATCCCCCGAATAGACCAGGTAAAACCCGGTATCATCCCTAAACCCGTATCCCATGCTTTCAGGCTTGTGAGCCATGGGAGCATGGGCAATACGCATCCCCGGGAATCCGGTCTCCCCCCTGCCGGACAACTCCAGGCAGGAGAACCGGTCTTCGGGCATGTCAATGCTTCTGTCAAAGGCCAGGCTCAGCCGGTCAAGCCAATCCGCAAGCCCCGGTCCGGCCACCAGGGTCAACGGCCTTTTCCTCTTAAATCCCGGATATTTTGTGGCAAATAAAAACGGGGCCACTTCAGCACAATGGTCCAAATGGAAGTGGCTCAGGCAGACCACATCAATCTCATCAATGCCCACCCCCAGTTTCATCAGCTGTCCCATGGTGCCGGGCCCGGCATCCACCAGGACAGATAAGTCCGCAGTCCTGACCAGGGCCGCGCATGGATGACGTTCCAGGGACGGCACACATGTACCGGAGCCCAGGATATTTATTTTCATTCTATGGGTCATTTTTCCATCTCCTGAAAAAAATGTAATGGCTGTCACATCTGCTGTGATATTTTACAATATAAGAATCCGGGCCATCTCCAGTCAATATGCATATTCTTTTCCTGATTGACGGGACGGGCAAATTAGTGCATTAGTGAGAGAAACCCCAACTTTTCAGGAAAAGGCCATGATAAAATTCGGATTGATAACGGCAGCCCTTTTTGTCACAGCATTTTTTATTGCTGCGGACTCGGAGATGTTTGAGATCCTGTATGACATGACCCGAAAGTACGAGGCCTACCAACTGGATGAAATTTTCAGCGTCATCATTATCTTTTCATTGTTCCTGCTGATATTCAGCTTTTATATGAACTTCCGCCTGACCAGAGCCATAAACCTGAGAACACGTGCGGAACAACAGCTGGAAAAACTGAACCACAGCCTTGAAGACCGGATACGGGAAAGAACCCGGGACCTGGACAACATAAATATCAGGCTTGAAGCGGAGATGGCCGAACGGAAAGAGATCGAAGCCCAGCTTGTTCAAAAACAGAAGATGGAAGCCGTGGGAACCATGGCCGGGGGTATTGCCCATGATTTCAACACCCTTCTGGGTATCATCATGGGTTATGCCGGAATGGTACAGGCCAGGGCAGAAACCGGGGAACTCAAAGAGATGGGGGAGGAGATCCTGGATGCCGCCCGCAGGTCCAAGGTGCTCATTTGCCGGCTTCAGGATTTTAATGCCCCGGACCCTGTTAAAAAAACCGGCACAGAACTCAAATCCGTTATCCGGGACAGCGTAAAACTGCTGACCGCTGCCCTGCCGTCCAATATCCGGGTCCGCACGGATCTTCCGGAAGCGCCCTGCCCGGCCAAGGCAAACAACGGGCAATTGACCCAGGTACTGGTCAACCTGGGTGTCAATGCCGGCCATGCAATGGGGAAGAAAAGGGGGGAGATCGGATTCTCTTTGGACCAGATACAGGTCTCCCCTGCTAAAGCAAAGGGAAAGGGGGTGAATTCCGGAGAGTTTAACAGAATAACCGTATCAGATACCGGATGCGGGATTGAGCCCTCTATTATGGATAATATTTTCGATCCCTTCTTTACCACCAAAGGGGTGGGAGAAGGTTCCGGGCTGGGATTATCCGTTGCTTTTGGTATCGTCAAAGCCCACAACGGCTATATTGAAGTGGACAGCCGTCCGGATGAGGGCAGCCGCTTTCACGTTATCATTCCTAAAACAGAAAACCCCACGGCCCCTGCCGCAGGAGATCTCTCCGGGGAAAAACCAGATCAAGGAGAATAAATGGCACGGATACTTCTCATTGAAGATGATGAAAAATTCAGGAAAATGCTCGTGTTGCTGCTGAGTTCCTCAGGCCATGAGGTGATTGACGCCGAAGACGGGAAAAAGGGCATGAGGGCTTTTGGACAATCAGCCTTTGACCTTGTTATCACGGATATCTTCATGCCCGAACAGGACGGGCTTGAAGTTGTGCGGCACCTGGGTAAGCAGACAGGGGATGTTAAAATCCTGGTGATCTCCGGAGGGGGACTGGAGGGTACATTCCAATACCTTGAATATGCAGAAAAATTCGGCGCGGACAAGACCCTGATAAAGCCCTTTGAAAATCATGAACTGCTGGATGCGGTGAATACCCTTCTGGAAGCGTAATCCTGAAAACAGGTTTCAAATCCCCCCGGCCTTTCTGGCAATTTTACCCGCAAACCCTGAAAACGGTATTCGGTGTCCGGCTCAGAAAACAGCTGCCGGTCTCCGTGACCAGAACAACACTTTCAACCCCTGTGGCAAACCTGCCCTTGAAGATAAACTTGGGTTCCACGGCAAAGACCATCCCCGGTTCAAGCACGGCGGAACGTCCCTTTGCCAGGACCGGGTTTTCCACAAGTTCCAGTCCGATACCATGCCCCACAAACCTGGATTTCAGCCCGGGAACTCCCAGGTATTGCTTTGTGTAGCCCATCTGCCCGGCCATATTAACAGACATGTCGAACAGGTCTCCGATGACGGCCCCGGGTTTCATTGCGGCCCGGAGCTGCTCAAGTATCTCAATGGCTGCAAGGCTGGTGGCCTCAGCCTCATCCGCCATATCCCCGATACAGAAGGTCCTTGATTCGTCCATGTGATAACCGTCCACCATACAGGCAAAATCGATCAGGACAGGCTCATTCTTTTTAATCAGCCTGGGACCTGCGCCAAAGGGATAGGCCGTGCAGGTGCCTGTGCCGCAGACCGGCGAGTCCAGAGCTCCGGGCAGGCCGCCGGCCTCCCCGCTCATAATATGGTGGGAAAATCCCACGGACCTGTAATGACGCATCTGGATCTTTCCCGAATGCCCCAGTGTCCGGGCAAAGGCCTCCATCGCTCCTGCCAGCTCGGTTTCGGACATTCCGGCTGTCATCTGGGTCTTTAAATACCCAAACACCTGGGCAGACACCTTTGCAGCCGTTTTCATCTTATTAATCTCAAATTCCGATTTAACGGCCCGGCACTTATCTATAAGGGGAGTGGTATCCAGGAATTTTGTCCCAAAGAACAGGGATTGATAAAACTTGTAATCCCGTACCGGCACAAGATCAAAGGCAAGGCCCATTGTCTGCGGGAGTTTGCCGTGGAGATCCCGGATCATGGCAGGAATTTCAGTTACGGAGTCAATGGGAATAACATTGGCCAGGGGACTTTCCAGCCTTGCCCTGGGCAGATACCGCCTCACAAAAACCAGGGGATCCCGGTCCTGGGGAACATAAAGCCAGCTGTCCTGGGCTGTGCCTGAAAAATAATAGATGTCCGGTCGGTGGGTTAAAAATACCCCGGCCATGCCAGCCGCCTCCATCTGTTTTTTCAATTGATGAATCCGGTGTGTAATTTCCGTATCAGGTGTGAGTTCCAGGGGCAGTATTTGCTCAATCATGGGAATTCCAGGTTTAGGTTAATCCGGCTGAAGCCAGTCATTGATTTTATCAGCATAGGTTAAATTTGCAAAGGGTTTGGGCAAATGATCCATATAAGGATCCGATGCCTTAAGGGTCCTCATGGACTCCAGGAAACGGATATTTCCGGAAATAAAAATCACCGGCAGCTTTTTATTGGTCTTCCGGATATGGGTATAGACATCCAGGCCGTTGATCCGGCCCGGGAGCATATAGTCGAGGCTGATGAGATCAAAAGGTTCGCAATCCGCCATTTCCATGGCAGATGCGCCGTCCCCGGCCAGACGAACCGTATGGAAAAAAGGATCACCTGTAAGAATCTTTTCCAGCACCATGGAAATCGCCGGTTCATCCTCGACCATCAGTATCCGCCTGTTCCGCATCAGCGGCTTTTTCAACATCTCCTCTTTCTCATCGGGCAGCAGGGCTTTTGCCACGATGGGGAGGGTGATGGTAAACCGTGTTCCCCTGCCCTCCTTACTGACAAACTCAATGCTCCCCTTATGCTTGTCAATGTATTTTTTCACGTTGGACAGCCCGTATCCGGTCCCCCTGACCCCGAACCGGTATGATTTGGTCAGATCACGGCTCCCCTTAAGGCTGAAGGATGGCGAGTAGATGTCTTTGGCGTGGTTCTCGGGAATCCCGCAGCCATTATCCTGGATGGCAATGGTCAACTGATGCTCATCAGCCCGGGTTTCTAGGCCGAGCACGGGATGGTCTGATTTACCCATGGCATGAATGGCGTTTTGAACCAGGTTAACCAGGGCATGTTCCATCATTCCAGGATCTGCCAGGAGTTCCGGGAGCGCTTTCTGATAATTCTTGATAAGGGTGATGCCTTCAAGTTCCTTTTTAAGAAGGCTTAAAACCAGGTCCATTTTACGGTTTATATTAAAGTATTCTTCCTTGATCTCCTGGTCCTTGGCAAAGGCAACCAGATTCCGGGTAAGAATATTTCCCCGTTTTGCCTGCTCCAGAATAATCTCCAGGGTGGCACGGATGTCGTTATCCCTGCAGTCCATAAGGGTAAGTTCGGTATTCCCCATGATGGCACTCAGAATATTATTAAAATCATGGGCCATTTTACCTGCCACCTGGCCCACCAATGCGAATTTTTCCTGTTCTGCCGCCAGAATGGATTCCTGCTCTGATTTCCGGCGCTGGGTGTAATCGATAAAACAGGTACGGACCCCGACACAGGCCCGGTTCTCATAGATCAGGCCGGGGATAGCCTTACCCCAGATTTCTTTCCCGTCCCTCCGCCGGACACTGATCTCTGTGGGACCGGGGTTTTCCCCCTGTCTTAACTTGGCAAGCCGCTCCATGGTCTTTGGCAGTTCATGTTCCTGGATGATCTCGGTGAGACTCATTCCCGCATCAATATCAGCCCGGGTATACCCGAAAAACGCCAGGGCCTCCTTATTGGCATACCGGAGTTTAAGATCAAGCCCGTATTCACCAATGGGAATGGGCAGAAACTCCACCAGATCCCGGAAGTGTGCCTCCGTCTGTTTAGATGCCTGGAGCCTGACACCGAAAATCAACTTCTGGGTTGCGGTGCGCCAGATAAAGAATATACCCGTGCCGATAAACAGGACAAAGGCGCCCATGATGGCAAAAATATTTTTCCCGGACATGGATTCTGCCAGACTCAGGGCGATGATCGAGAAAGGGGTCTCCGGAATCCGGGTTCCCATGGCAATCACCCGGGCCCTGGCCTTATCCCCCCATTCCCCTTCCAGGATACGTACCTCGCCATCCTCGAACAGCCCGGGATCAATACCATCGGTGCCGGACAGGCGTAAAGGGACCTTGGCGGGAAGGTGCGGGGCCCTGTCACCCGATGTCAATGCATAAAACCCGGCGGAACAGCCGGACTGGCGGACCAGGTGGCGGTCAATAATTTCCGCCCTCATAAAAGCGACCAGCTGTCCGGCATATTTTTCCTTAAAGTAAAACGGCAGGGAAACGGCAATATTTTCGCCGTTACTGAGGATTTCCCTTGGTTTTTCTCCGGGATCACGCAGATGGCTGCAGAATCCCGGAAAAGTATCCGGGGCACCCAGTGTATCGATGAGGATTTTGCCCTCGCGGGTTATGAACAGAATCCGGGAATATATGGGTTCCTGGCCGATGACTTCCGATTCCAGGGTAAAAAAGAACTGCCTGGCCGCACAAAAGAGACTGGATTTCAATCCGTATTTCATGGACATGCCCATGGAAAGATTTTCAAAGTAGCCGTTCAATGCCTGATCCGTTCTCAGGTGTTTCAGATCCCCATACCGTTCTGAAAAAAAATAGTGTACAGCCGAAGACCGTTTCTCAAGGTTCTGTTTAATGGCAAGAATCCGGTCCCGGGCCATATCACCATGGGAAATATATTGTTTGGTGAGCATGACCCCGATAAAAACGGCAAGACAGCAGCACACAACAATTGCCGCAAGGTTTCTCACCTCAAGATGCCCGATGGTTTCTACCGGTCTCATTCTTTGCCCCTGAGGGAAGATCCCGGATACTCACCCACCGCATACTCACCCACTGGGTATTCAGCAAAAAAATCAGGGTAGTATTCAGGAAATACAGGATAGTATTTTTCAATCAGAGCCTGATAGGTCCCCCGGGCCCGGATCTCCATGAAAAACAGGTTAAACGCCCTTCTCAATGCCGGAGACTCCTTTCTAAAGGCCACCGCCATAGTCTGCCGGCGGGAGACCGGACCGATGATTTTTATCTGGCCCGGCCATTTTTCAAGGGCCACCAGGGCATCCGGTACATCCATCAGAGCCAGCTCTGCATCCCGGCTGATTACGGCCGGTGCCAGATCGTTCAGCCGGCCCTGAAAGTACCGTATCCCGGCATTGTTCTCATCCAGTCCGTACAACTTAGGATCCAGACAGGTTCGGGCTACACCCAGGACGTCCCGGCCCTGTATCATCTCCCTGACCATGGAAATTTCCCGGTCAGTGCCGCTTCCCGGTACTATGGGGACCATGGGGTCGTTTGCATTGGCAACGAGCCAGATCCGGGAGGGAAAAGTCGGGACTGAAAAGGATACCAATTGTTTGCGCCATCCCAGAATGGTAAACCCGTTGGCCACCACATCCCCCCGGACGGGCACCCGGTGGCCGGAGGCCATATCCCGCCCTGTTAAATCCCCGATGGCTGACTTCCAGGTGGTGGGGACAAACTCATATTCCAGATCCAGGGATCTGGCAAAAAGTTGAACAATTTCCACATCCAGCCCATCCCCGCTGCCCGTGACAAAATTGGCATAGGGGATGCCCAGATGGCGTAATATCCCTCTGGAACGTACATCGTTCAGGTCATCCGCCCCGGCCGGATTCAGAAAAAGGCAGAGGAGCAAAATAACAGGGCCAAAGAATCGGGGCACCGCCTGGGAATCTCCTTTATAAAGTTATCATGTTTACGGCTCAGTCAGCCTTCCCACATCCGGGCTGATGATGTCAAGTGAAGATTCGCCGGTCCGGCCGCCACCGCCTGTAATAAAATCAGTGGCAGCGGCGGAGCAATCCCATATTTTTCTTGACAGGGACCTGCCCGGGCCTATATTTTTAAACTATCACCAAACCTCGACCGCTTCGTTTCTTGCAAATCAAGGGGATACATGACACAGTTATCCGGAAATATTATAACCGGTCCCGCGACAGACCGCGGAACAACTGACCACGAAACCAAGGCGCATATCCTTATCGTGGATGATGATCCGTCCATTCTGGACCTCTTCCAGAGGGCCATGAAAGTGGCCGGGCACAGGTGTACCGTGACCCCAAGCGGCAAATCCGCTCTGGATATCATGGCTGATACCCAGGTGGATGTGGTTATCACAGATATCAACATGCCTGAAATGGACGGAATTGAACTGGCCACCCAGGTCGTCCACCGCTTTTCAGCGGATGTCATTGTCATCACCGGTCATGCCAAAGGGTATCAATACGATGAAATAATCAAGATCGGGGCCAGTGATTTTGTGGAAAAACCCTTTTCCATCCAGGAAATCATCCTGCGAATCCGGCGGGTACTCAGAGAGCGCCAGCTCAAGGAAGCCACCCGCAGTTCCCACGAAGAACTAAAGCAGGCCTATGTGGATTCCATTCACCGTCTGGTTATGGCCTCGGAGTTTAAAGATGAGGATACAGGGGACCACATTATCCGGATTGGTGAGTATGCCGTTTTTATGGCCACCGAACTTGGCCAGGATCCCCAGTTCATTGAAACCATAGGCTATTCTGCCCCTATGCATGATGTCGGAAAAATCGGCATACCGGATAAGATTCTGCTCAAACCCGGCAAACTGACCAGAGATGAGTTCAACATCATAAAGCGGCATACCCTGATCGGGGCAAAACTGCTGTCAGAGTCAAAATCACGGATCCTTCAAATGGCAGAGGAAATCGCCCTGACCCACCATGAAAAATTTAACGGGAAAGGGTATCCCAAAGGACTGGCCGGTGAAAACATTCCCCTGTCCGGCAGGATCGTTTCCATTGCAGATACCTTTGACGCCCTGACCTCCAAACGCCCCTACAAAGAACCCTACCCTCTTGAAATGGTCTTTGACATCATACGGCGGGAACGGGGGGAGCACTTTGATCCGGATATCACGGACCTGTTTCTCGACAAATTTGACACCTTTGTATCCATCCGCCAGGATTTTGGCGAGATCCAGCAGGTCACCCTTGAAGCCTTCTGTCTCAGTGAGAGGGATCAAAAGCGCATCAAAACCTGAAACCGGTCAACAGGCGATTTACCCGCTTCCTGCTCTCCGGGAAAAGTTTTCCAATTTGACAATTAAAAATCACATCTTATTTTTTGAAGAATTTTTTAATATTTAAGGAGAAAACCAAATGGCAGATTTGACAGCAATCATGGAAACCTCAAAAGGGCCCATCCGTATCAAGCTTTTTGCAGACAAAACCCCCTTTACCGTTGGCAACTTTGTGAACCTGGCCAAACGGGAATACTACAACGGCCTGAAATTTCACAGGGTTATCGCGGATTTCATGATTCAGGGCGGATGTCCCTATGGTAACGGGATGGGCGGTCCGGGTTACGAATTTGAAGATGAGTTCAAAAAAGATCTCAAGCATGATAAACCCGGGATCCTCTCCATGGCCAATGCAGGCCCCGGAACCAACGGCAGCCAGTTCTTCATCACCCACGGCCCCACCCCCCATCTTGACGGAATGCATACGGTATTCGGAGAGGTTGAGGGCGAAGAGGACCAGAAAGTCGTGGACAGTATCGCCCAGGGTGATACCATTGACAGCATCACCATCCAGGGCAATGTCGGCGCCCTTTTCAAACGGGTAAAACCAAAACTGGATGACTGGAATAAAAAACTGAACAAAGCATTTCCCAAGCTTCCCAAGGCTTAAGGAGAGTAAAGGCACCGGTATCACCGGGCTTATACAAAAACAGAGAGGCCGGCTGCCTGGGCAGCCGGCCTCTCTGTTCGGATATCTTCTTTTTCAGACCAGGTCCAGATACAGGGGGATGACGTGAAGGGAAGATGAACTTTCCTCGGTATCCCCCAGGCGCCAGTTTTTAACCTGAATACCTTTCTCACCCATCTTATCCACCATACCCTTAATATTAATCAGCGGATGGCGGGAAAACACATTGGGCAAACCATAAGTAAGAGAACAGACCAGGCATTTGCCCGGGCGCTGGGCCAGGTTAAAGGCCAGCACTATTCGGTCCTGAGAAACGGAAACAGGTTCCAGCCTGATATCATATGCCCCTTCTTCGGCATCACCATACAAGGCTTCAAAAAACTGATCACTTTTTTCAGCTGGTAAAAGCGTATCGAGAAACTCCTGGGTGACCATTTGGTCTAAATCAATCTGATCCATGCTTGTCATCTATCCTTTATACCCTTTGGATGTTAAACCTAGAATCTCTTTCTATTCCTCTTTTAACAGAAAATCAAGACCAAAAAATTTCACCTGCCTGCCTGTTTTTTACCCGGATTCTATGATAGGAAATTATCCATGCAGCTTTCCGTCATCATTCCGGTTTACAAGGAGACACAGGGGATTTCCAGGGTCCTGAACACCCTTTTGGCCCTGTCTATCCCATTTTCCTGTGAAATCCTGGTAGTGGACGGAGAACCTGAAGCAACAACCCTGAAATACCTCGGATCCCGGGGATATGCTGACCCGCGGATCAGGCAGATCAAATCCGGAAGGGGGCGGGGAACGCAGATGAATGCCGGTGCCGCTGCAAGCCGCGGCAGGCTGCTCTTTTTCCTCCATGCAGACACCTGCCCGGATCAACCGGGTATGGATGCACTTTTCCAAGCCTGGCAACGATCGGATTCTGCTCTGTTTTGCGGCGCATTTGACCTGGCCATAGATTCTCCGAAACCCTGGTTCCGGATCATTGAAAGGACCGCATCCTTAAGGTCCAGGCTGACCCGTATTCCATACGGAGACCAGGGGATTTTCATCTCCAGGTCTCTGTTTAAAGAGTTAGGCGGCTTCCCTGATGAGCCCCTGATGGAAGATGTGGGGCTCATGTCATCTGTTAAAAGGGCCGGAGTACGCCCTCTGTTCCTGGATCATAAAATACTGACCTCGGCCCGCCGCTGGGAGGCCCAGGGGGTCATCTATACCACCCTGCGAAACTGGATCCTTATTTCGCTTTATAATTTAGGCGTGCCGCCCGGGAAGCTTGAGTCCTGGTATTGAGACCCCTCATTGTCCGGTTTTAAGGCCAAGGCGTTTAAACATCTCCAAATCAGACAAAGTGTCTATATCCAGGAGCACCTCAATATCTGTCCGGGTCAGCCTGTACTCCCGGCATCTCCCAATGGTTTCGGAAAAGACGGCTGAGCTGCCCCAGTTAACATTACTAAATATATCCGGGACAAACCGCTTCCGGTTCATGCCGATCAGCCAGTACCCACCGTCAAGACTCGGACCCAGCACAACATCTTTTTTATGAAGAATTTCAAATGCCTGTTCCAGGTGACGGGAACTGATTTGGGGGACATCCGTACCCACCAGGACAACCCGCTCAGCCCCCCTGTCAAACGCTGAGGCCATGGCATTTGACATACGCCGGCCAAGGTCGGCACCGGACTGGGCCAGATAAAACCTTTCCCGGCCCAGCCAGTCCTGCATCAGCTCCAGTTTATTTTCAGGGTAGTAGGAGAGCAGGACCTCTCCGGACCGGGAGGTATCACACCAGCGGTCTGCTGCTGCCAGGGTGGCTGCGGCAAAGGATTTATAAAGGGTCAGGGCGCGCTTATCTCCGACATCCCCGGCCAGGCGGGTTTTCACCCTGCCCGGCTCAGGGGCGCGCAGAAAAACAATCAGGCTGTTATTTTTTTCCGACCGGATAATCCATTCCCTTCCAGGCATAGATACCGCCTGCAAAGCGGTAAACATTTTTATATCCCAGTTTTTTTGCCCATACCGCACCGTTATGGCTGCGGGTGCATTTCACAAAACCGCAGTATACAACAATTGTCCTGTCTTTGTCAGCCCCCAGCAGGGCAGTATAGTCTGCCTCGGTTTTGCCGTCTGTTTCCCCGGTATCCCAGGTTCCCATTTCGGGAATGGGAAAAAGAATCTGGACCGCCCCGGGCACATGGGCTTTTTTGTAGCTGGCCTCATAGGGCATGGTATCCACGATCACCATCTCCTTTTCAGCCTCTATCCAGCCTTTGAGTTCCGATGCGGTCACCAGGCCATATCCCCCGGAAATCACTTCCCGTGTCAGCTTGACTGCTCCTTTTTCCTTTTTCACCTCATCCTTGAATTTCCCGCCCATGAAACCGTAGGCAGGCAGGGTCAACAATACAATCATAAAAAACACAACAGGGAATACCCGTTTTGAAACCTTCATTTTATTACTCCTTAAATTTTGAAAAAAATGGCAGCGGATGTCTGCCGGTTTTATGCCGCCACAGATAAAGGTAGGCAATACCTGCCACCATGGCGGCATCACGGTACACGACTCTCCGTAACTGGGAAAAGGCTTCAGCCTCTGGGTCACCCGGGCCGAAACAGCCGCAGTCAATATCATATCCCATATAAATGGCATACCCTGCCACAGCCATGAACCCAAGGAGCATGGCCAGTATTCCGCCCAGGCACCCTTTACGGTCAAAAACCAGGCCCAGGCCCAGCATCATTTCCCCTAAAACAATGGTGACCCCGGCCGGATACGCCAGGTGGGCCGGCAAAAGGCCAAAGGCATTGATAATCCCGGCAAAGTATTCCAGATCAAATGATTTGGACAGGCCGGAATAGACAAAGATACCACCCAGCAGGATCCGCAGAAGCCGGTAGGGAATGTGGGAAGACAGTAAAAACCGCAAAGTTTCTCCTTTCTGTACTCAGGTCGCGCAAAAACAGCATGCCGGGCATTCTAGAAAAAAATGTGCACGGCTGCAAATTGATAATTCTGATGTTTTTGCGGCCGGTCATCGGGAATACCGATAACGTCAATTACGATTCCCCCCGATGCCCGGAATACTGTCCCCGGCCCCCAGGTTTACCTGAACAGGTAAAAAAATTGCGATTAATGACCGGCCGCTTCAAAATTGAATAAGGTTAGACTTGATATTACACCGGAATTTGGTAAGATTAGGGGTCCTTAAAAAACGAATTCAGGATATCAACAGTCAGACACAACCACGCCATTGGCAGACTAAAATTGACAGAATGGAATTGAATTGATGGAAAAAATAGAGATTTCCAGGGGATTCACCCCCAAAGTGACCGGGATGCCAGATTTGACAATGATTCGGTTGCCTTTCCCCTCGTCCGTCGGGGTATCTGCCGGAGACATTCCCTTTATCCGTCCAAAACTTCTGGTAAAGGAGGGGGATTCGGTTCGTACAGGATCGCCCCTGTTTACGGATAAAAGGGACCGTACAATCAACTACGTGTCTCCGGCCACCGGAAAGGTCAGGAAGATCCTGTTCGGAGAACGGCGAAAGCTGATAGAGGTGGTTTTAACAGCAGAAGTCCTAGATGATTTTATCCAGTTTGACCCTGTCTCCTCCGGGGAACTCACGGATATGCCCAGGGCCGACCTTGTGGAACGGCTCAAACAGGGAGGCCTGTGGCAGGGACTGAGGCAATTCCCGGCAAGGGATACGGCAGACCCGGACCATACCCCGGCCATGATCATTGTCTCCCTTAACGGAAACGATCTCTCCTCCCCCCACCCGGCCCTGGTGCTGAAGGGGAATGAGGAAGCCTTTATGACAGGCCTGGACATTCTCAGGAAGTTTTCCCACAGAATCGTGGTAACGGCCAGGGAGAGCAGCCTGAAAAAACTCAGCGGAGCTGTCCGGGACAGGGTTACCCATGCCACGGATGATATGTATCCGGCATGGAATCCGGGCACGGTGCTTTATCAGCTAAAACAGAACCAGGCGGAAAACACCTCCTGGTGCGTCAGCCTTGACCACCTGATCATGATGGGCAAATTCCTCATCACCGGACGATATCCGGTGGAGAAAATCATCAGCGTTACCCAGACCGGCGACAACCGTCCTCACCTGCTGACCCGCCAGGGTGCCCCTGTCAAAAAACTGGCCGGTCATTTTGCCCCGGACAGCCTGATCACCACAGGACAATTCAACGGCAGGCTTTTAGATCCGGACTGGCATATCGGTTTTTTTGAAAACACCATCAATATTGTTGAAAATGCCGATGGTGAAGAGATGTTCGGTTTTGTCCGGCCGGGCCTGAACAAGCCGTCGGTATCATCCACATTCCTGTCCGCATTGTTCAAGCGCCCCGCTCCCATGGACTGCACCCTTCACGGGGAACTCCGGGCCTGCATCAACTGCTCTTACTGCGAAAGAATCTGCCCCACCGGCCTGATGCCCAACTTTATCATGAAGGCCCTGCATGCGGACGAGATCGAAGAAGCCCTGGCCTGCGGCATGATGGACTGCTGCCAGTGCGGCCTGTGCTCCTTTACCTGCCCTTCAAAAATAGAACTGGCTAAAATCCTGTCCGACGGCATGGATTCCCATTACAAGGATAAAGCATGAAAAATCCCGTAAAAAAACTATTTGATGAAAGCGAACCCCATTTTACCGGAGATGGGAAGTACAAAAAATACGAACCGGTATGGGATGCCACCAAAACCTTTTTCTTCCTGCCATCTCCCAAAAACAAGTTCATGCCATTTGTCCGGGACCACCTGGATCTGAAACGGTATATGAGTTTTGTCATCCTTGCCCTGCTGCCGGTGACCCTTTTCGGTATTTTCAACACCGGCTACCAGTCCGGCCTGGCAACGGGACAGTCTTACTCAACCCTGGACTGTTTCCTGGTGGGAGCCTGGTATGTGGTGCCCATGATCATCGTCTCCTACGGGGTGGGATTTATCTGGGAGTTTCTCTTTGCCATTGTACGGCGGCACAAGATATCGGAAGGGTTTTTGGTAACCGGCCTGCTCTTTCCCCTGACCCTGCCGCCTACCATCCCCCTGTGGCAGGTGGCCCTGGGAATTTCCTTTGGTGTGGTTATCGGCAAGGAGGTTTTCGGGGGCACGGGACGGAATATACTGAACCCGGCACTCACGGCAAGGGCCTTTGTCTTTTTCTCCTACCCTGTCACCATGTCCGGCGATATCTGGATTGCCGGCAAGGATTTTGTGGATGGGGTCACCGGCGCCACAGCACTGGTCATCACCGGCTATGAAGGGCAGGCCATCGGTTCCGCCCTTTCAGAGGCCGGCTTTTCCATGGGCAGGCTTTTCTTCGGCCTGGTCCCGGGCAGCGTGGGGGAGACCTCGGCATTGTTCTGCCTGGTAGGAGCCGCCATTCTCATGATCACCCGCATCGGAAATTACCGAATCATCATCGGCGGTATTGCCGGGGTGATCATCACCAGTCTTTTCATCTATATGATCCCCGGCGGCAAGGAAAGCTGGGCCAATGCCGGCCCCCTCTACCATCTCTTTGCCGGCGGATTTTTATTCGGCATTTCATTTATGGCCACCGATCCTGTATCTGCACCGGGAACCAACCCGGCCCGGTGGATTTTCGGCTTTCTCATCGGCTTTCTCACCGTGCTTATCAGGGTGGCCAACCCGGCATTTATGGAAGGGGCCATGCTGGCCATATTGTTCATGAATGTATTTGCCCCGCTGCTGGACCATATGGTGATCAAATACAGAAGCGCAAAGAGGATACCCAATGTCTGATTCAGATAAAAACAGCAAACTTAATGTGGCCCTGTTTGCCCTGATGGTCTCCCTGGTCTGCAGCCTGTTGATCACGGCAGCCGCCTCAGGCCTCAAAGGGTTCCAGCAGGAAAACATCGCCCTGGATAAAAAGGTCAACCTGCTTCGGGCAGCAAGTCTTGTGGCACCCGGAAAAAAACCTCCCAAACAGGAGATCAACCAATTGTACGCCACCTGGCTAAAAGAGGTAATTGTGGACGGCCAGGGAAAAATCGTGGACACAGACACCTCTGACGGCATGCACCTTTACTTTATCCAGGACCCTGAGAAGGAAAATGAGATAACCGGATATATCCTGCCCATCAACACCCGGGGGCTCTGGGGAAAGATCCAGGGGTACCTGGCCTTTGAGAACGACGGCCAGACCGTGTCCGGGTTTTCCGTATTCAGCCATTCAGAAACCCCGGGGCTGGGAGGTGAGATCGAAAGCGCCTGGTTCCAGAAAAATTTTAAAGGCAAAAAGATTCTCAACTCCCAGGATGAGTTTGTCTCTGTGGGTATTGCCAAGGGTAAAACGGAAAACCTTCCCGAAGACGAACAGGAACATTATGTAGACGGGATATCCGGCGCCACCCTCACGGGCAAGTACCTGTCCGAGGGCATAAAATCCACACTGGAAAGATATGAAGGGGTCTCCATCACCTTCCGTCAAAAGGAACTTAAAGCAACCCAGCCGGGTCTGACCCAATAAAAAAAGGATCGACATGCTCAAATCCAAAGAAGAATACAATGAAATACTGGTCAAGGGCATCTGGAGAGAGAACCCCGTGGCCTACCAGGTCCTGGGGATCTGTTCGGCCCTGGCCGTTACGGTGAAGATGTCCACGGCCATTGTCATGGCCATTGCCCTGACCGTGGTTGCGGCCTGCTCCGCCCTGATCATCTCTGTCATGCGCAAACGCATCCCCTCCAACATAAGAATCATTGTGGAACTGGCCGTTATTGCCTCCCTGGTTATTGTGACGGATGAGGTGCTCAAGGCCTTTTTCTACGATATTTCAAAACAGCTTTCCATCTTTGTCGGGCTGATCATAACCAATTGCATCGTTCTGGGACGGGCCGAATCCTTTGCCCTGGCCAATGACCCCATTGACTCGTTTGTGGACGGGATTGCCAACGGTCTTGGCTACGGACTGATCCTTGTTCTGGTGGCCTTTTTACGAGAGCTGCTGGGATCCGGAAAATTTTTCGGGCTGTCCGTTATTCCCCAGTTTGTCTATGACCTGGGTTTCCAGAACATGGGGTTGATGGTATTGGCCCCGGGCGCCTTTTTTATCATCGGTCTTCTGGTCTGGCTGAAAAACTCGCTGCCCGGCATTTCCCACGAGAAACGATAAGGGGCAACCATGGGTGATTTACTGAGTCTGTTTATTAATTCTGTTTTCATAGGAAATATCCTCCTGGCCTACTTCCTTGGGATGTGCTCGTTCATTGCGGTGTCCAAAACTGTGGAGACCGCCACAGGCCTGGGGTTTGCCGTCATCTTTGTCCTTACGGTGACCAGCCCCATGAACTGGATGATCTATCACGGGCTGCTGGCTCCGGGCGCCCTGTCCTGGCTGGGGTTTCCGGATATGGACCTGAGCTTTCTTAAGTTCATTACCTTTATCGCGGTAATTGCCGCCATGGTTCAGGCCGTTGAGATGATTATCGACAGGTACTCCCCCCTGCTCTACACCACCTTGGGGGTTTTCCTGCCGCTGATTGCCGTTAACTGCGCAATCCTGGGAACCTCGCTGTTCATGGTGGAGCGGAACTACACCTTTGTTGAATCCGTTGTATTCGGGGCAGGTTCCGGTACAGGCTGGATGCTGGCCATTGTTTCCATGGCCGCCATCCGTAAAAAAGTCATGTATGCGGATATCCCCGAAGGCCTTCAGGGATTCGGGATGACCATGATCATTGCCGGCCTGATGGCCATGACATTTATGATGTTTTCAGGCATTACCCTATGACCGAAAGGTTACACCAAACCTAAACGGAGGACGTCTTGATTTATCTTATCAGCATACTGGTCTTTACAGCGGTTATCGGCATCCTGGTCACGGTGCTTCTCTTTGTGGAGGCAAAGGTGACCACCCAGGGGGAACATGCAATCACCATCAACGGAAATACTGAGGAACCCCTGACAGTCTCCGGCACCCCCACCCTGCTGTCCGCACTTTCAGGCGAAGATATTTTCCTTCCCTCGGCTTGCGGCGGCTCCGGCTCCTGCGGCATGTGCAAATGCAAGGTGAGCGAAGGCGGGGGCAGCATACTGCCCACGGAACTGGCCCACCTGAGCCGGAAGGACAAACTGGCAGGGCTACGCCTGTCCTGCCAGCTCAAGGTTAAGGAAGACCTTCAGATCCAGGTACCAGAGTCCATCTTCGGCATCAAAAAAGTGGACGCGGAAGTCATCTCCAATGAAAATGTGGCCACCTTTATCAAGGAACTGGTGGTCCGGCCGGTGGAGCCCATTGATTTTGAGGCAGGCGCCTATATCCAGATTGACGTGCCCGAATATGACTTAAACTTCAAGGATTTCCATATCCAGAGCCAATATGTCAGCGAGTGGAAGAAGTACAACCTTCTTGAGCTGACATCCAAGGGAATCAAACCGGGATTCAGGGCCTACTCCCTGGCCAACCC